>NZ_BAAGSH010000019.1:0-479309 GCF_054782535.1 Comamonas humi
TTCCCAACGAAAAAAATGCCAGTCAGCGTTATCTGACTGGCATTGCCGTTGCCGGGGCTTTTTTCTTGTGGGGGCAGGGCAGCTTACTTGCCGACCTTGAGCTGGCCGCCGCGGCCCAGGCCGCCCTTGACTTCCTGCGCCTTGTAGTTGCGCAGCGAGATCACCATGTTGTTGTAGGCATCCATGAAGGCTGCTACGGTGGCCTTGCCTTCGGGGGTGCGCGAGAAGCCGGCCATGCCGCCGCCGACCGCACCGCCCAGGGCACCCACGGCCGCACCGAAGTTGGTGGCGGTGGCATTGCCTTCGGAGATCGAGATCTGCACGCCCGAGCGGATGTCGAACATGCTCAGCGTCACCACCGACACCTTGCTCTGCATGGCGCCGCCGACCAGCGCGCCCACGCTGCCGAACAGGCCGCCCACGCCGGCAGCCATCTGGCCGGTGGCATCGTTGTCGATCACGATGGACGGCTCCATGTAGTAGTCGGCCGCCACGCGCTGGCCCTTTTCCTGGCGCGAACCGGCGCGGAACTCGCCCGAGTTGCGCTGCTTGTCGGTGATGGAGGAGATCTTGCTCTCGGTGCGGTTGTTGCCCACCGAGGTGATCACGAAGCAGTTGGACTGCTGCACGGCCAGGCGGATCAGCGGCTCGATGGTGGTGATCTTGGTGGTGGCGCCGAAGCTGGCATACCACTCCTTGCCGCGGCCGTCGTCCACCGCCAGCGTGCCCAGCGGGGCATCGCACTTCTGCAGTTCCGGATTGGCGTTCACGCTGGTGGCGCCGCCTGCAGCGCCCGTGGCTGCCGTGGCGCTGTTGCCGGTGGTGATCTGACCGCCTCCTGGGGTGACGCAGCCTGCGAGGGCAACCGTTGCGGCCAGCGCAGCGCCGCGAAGGGATAGGGAGGTCTTGGACATGAAGTAGCTCTCTCTCAATGGATGAATAAAAAGGGATAGGGAAAATAACACTGATCCGGCCTGCCCGGCAACGGAGCTTTACCGGGGATACCAGCCCGAGGAGCCCCAGGAATAGTAATAAGGTGTACTGATGACCCACTGGCCCAGCGATTTGCGGTCGGCCTCGCGCTCCTGGTAGGCCTGGTGCTCGCTCTGCTTGGCGGCCTGGGCCTGCGGCAGCAGGCGCTTGGCCTCCTTGTGGCCCTTGCCGGCCGCACGGGTGAGCCAGGCTTCGGCTTCCGCCGGGTCCGGGCCCATTTCCTGGAAGCCCAGCAGGTACATGCGGCCCAGCGCGAACTGGGCCTCCACCATGCCGGCGTCGCCGGCCTTGCGCATCCACTGGATGGCTTGGTAGCCGTTCTGCTCTACGCCGTCGCCGCGCAGCAAGCGCAGGCCCAGGTCGTAGGCTGCCTTGGGATTGCGCTCCGCCAGGGCCTCCAGCGCCTGCTGGCGGCGCTCGGCCTCGGGGTTGGCAGGCGTGCCCTGGAAGGTGGCGACGCTGCGGTGCTGGTCCACGCAGTTGTTGCCATTGCAGACGCGCACCATTTCCTGGCGCGGCGCCAACTGTTCGGCCGGGGTCTGCGCAACGCATCCGGCCAGTACTGCCGACCCCAGGGATACCACAGACAAAAGCTTATACATATCAATCCTTTGAATGCATTTGCGACCTCGAAAGTCAAAAAGTATACATGGGGACACATGGCAGGGGGGTGGCTGCGAACCGTGCCAAGAGCCGCACCAGTGGCGTGCGGTATCGGGGGGGCCGCTAGCATGGACCGCTTTGTCCACTGCGGGCGAGGAGCCCGATGAAGGAGATGAAGCCATGAACATGGCCATGCCGCCCTTTTGGGCATCCTGGTTGTACCGGCCGGCGGAATTGCGCATCGATGTGAGCCCGATTCCGCCCCGGCAGCTGGAGGGCGAATGCGCCTCCATCCACGATCGCATCCACACGCCGGGAGACCGGCTGCACGGGATTCCGGAGATTCCGCTGTCCGATCCCCGTTTTGCCATCCGCTGGCGCGAAGCCGATGGCGAGTTCTATGTCTATGTCGAAGACACGCACGCGCACCGCATTGCCGGGTTCACCGTCTTCAACCGGTTGGTCGAGGTCGATCGCCGCGCGGACCGCTATCTACGCGGGCCGCATTCCAAATTTTCTGCTGCCTACCAGCGCCAGGGCCTGGCCTCGTGCATCTACCGCTGGGCGCTGGATGCCGGCCTGTGCCTGGTGACGGGCGCCCGCCAGTCGCCCGGGGCGCATGCGCTATGGCGCGCGCTGGCGCGGGATTACCGCCTGGGCTTCGTCGAGTTGCGCGACAAGCGGCTGCGCTACCTGGGCGCCGAGGTGGAGCCCGAGGTGCTGGGCGCCCTGCCGACCCGCATGTTCCTGCTCGGCCGGGGCTGGACCCTGGGCAGCTTCGCCCAGGCCACCCGCATGAACCTGGACAGCCTGTGAACAAGTCTGTGGATACCCTGGTGGCTGCCTGTTGGTTCGGTGTGTGCAGCTTCAGCGCGGCCGGCGCATCACAAAGCTGCCTTCGGCGCTGATGGTGAAATAGTCCCCCGGTCCGCCGGCGCGCAGCAGTGGCTGGCCCAGCGCGGTCTGGTAGATGCCATCCTGCAGCAGCCGCTGCGCGATATGCACCTGCACCACCTCGCCCAGCACCAGCCAGGTCGGCACGGTGGCGCCTGCCGCCGTCTGCAGCTGGATGATCTGCGTGCAGCGGCATTCCATGGTCACCGGGCTTTCCTGCACGCGGGCCGGCTTGACCTGCAGCGAGGCCTGCGGCGTCAGCCCGGCCAGTTCGAACTCGTCCACCTCGGGCGGCACGGCGGCGCAGCTCTGGTTCATGGGCTGGGCCAGCGGCTCGGTGGCCAGGTTCCAGACGAACTCGCCGGTGGCCTCGATGTTGCTCAGCGTGTCCTTGTGGCCGATGCTGGCGAAGCCGATGATCGGCGGCACGTAGTTGAAGGCATTGAAGAAGCTGTACGGCGCCAGGTTGCGCACGCCGGTGGCGCTCAGCGTGGAGATCCAGCCGATCGGGCGCGGGCCGACGATGGCGTTGAACGGGTCGTGCGGCAGGCCGTGGCCGTCTTGGGGGGCGTAGGAATGGATGGCTTCAGTCATGGTGGGTCGTGGATGCAATCGGTGTCGAGTGTGCCTCAGGCCGGTGAACCAGGAAGCGCGCCGGCGACAGGCCGACGGCCTTGTGCACCATGGCGCTGAAGGCGCTGGGCGTGTAGCCCAGCTCGGCGGCGATCTGGCGGATGGACAGGCCCTGGGCGCCCAGCTGCACGGCCCAGGCGAGTATGACCTGCTGGCGCCACTGCGTGTAGGTGCAGCCCAGCTCCTGGCGGAACAGACGGGCCACGGTGCGCGGGCTGGCACCGGTATTGTGCGTCCAGGCCTGCAGCGTGTCCTCGGCCGTGGGGTCCTCCAGCACGGCCTCGCACAGGCTTTGCAGGCGCTTGTCGCGCGGCATGTCCACGCGCAGGTGCAGCACGGTGGCGCGGCCCAGCTCGTCCAGCAGCAGCGCACTCACATGGCGCTCGCGGCGCAGTTGAGCCGCGCCCGGGGGCTCCGGGCCGTCGGGCACGGTGGACAGGTCCTGCGCCAGCGCACGCATCAGGTCGGACATCTCCAGCACGCGGCAGTGCTGCCAGTGGGCGTCGTCGGCGCGCGAGCCCCCCGGCCCGTAGCGGCCCGGCGGCCGGTGGATGTAGAGCGTGCGCAGCTCGGCGCTCTCCACCATGGTCACCGCGTGCTCCACCTGCGGCGGAATCCACAGCGCCCGGCCCGGCGGCACGATGAAGGTGGCCTGCGGCACGCGCAGCCGTATCGTGCCGGTGGTGGACATGGCCAGCTGTGCCCAGGGATGGCTGTGCGGGCGCACCTGGGTGTTCTTGTCCAGCAGGCGCAGCTTGGCGCGCACCGGGCGCTCGCGCGTCGGCACGAAGAGGTGGGGCGTGAGCGAATCCACGTAGCTGCGCGCCCGCACGTCGTCCAGCGAAATCACCGCCATGCCTGCCTCCTGTCCCGCCGCTGCTCCAAGGGTTGGCGCATTGGCGATAGTAATTGGCCTGCTGTCGCATACCGGCCGCAGGGTATTTCTTTACCATCGGCACCATGACTGACACCACCGCTTCTGTGGCGCCCGCCGATGGCATCGGCAGCCTGCGCCAGGATACCCGCACCATCGGCCTGATCGGGCTGGCCCACGGCTCCTCGCACTTCTTCCATCTGCTGCTGCCGCCGCTGTTCCCGTGGCTGATCGCCGACTTCGGCTACAGCTACTCGGAGCTGAGCGTGCTGGTGTCGGTGTTCTTCGTGATCTCGATGACCGGCCAGGCGCTGGCCGGCTTCGTGGTCGACAAGATCGGCGCGCGGCCCATCCTGTTCGCGGCGCTGTCCAGCTTCGTGGTGGCCGGCGTGCTGGCCAGCGTGGCCCAGGGCTTCAGCGGCCTGGTGCTGGCGGCGGTGTTCGCGGGGCTGGGCAATGCGCCCTTCCACCCGGTGGACTTCACCATCCTGAACAAGCGCGTCTCGCAGGCGCGGCTGGGCCACGGCTTCTCGGTGCACGGGCTGGCGGGCAACCTGGGCTGGGCCACGGCGCCGGTGTTCATGGCCGGCATCACCTCGGCCTTTGGCTCATGGCGCCTGGCGTGCCTGTGCGGCGCGGCACTGGCGGCCATCGTGCTGGCCGTCATGGTCATCAACCGCGAGGCGCTGGACGACCGCGCGGCCGTGCCCGGCGCGGGCCCCGCCAAGGCCGCTGCCGCCGTGGGTGGCAAGCCCGAGCACCCGATGGCCTTCCTGCGCCTGCCGTCGGTGTGGCTGTGCTTCTCGTTCTTCTTCTGGACCACCTGCGCGCTCAGCGCCATCCAGTCCTTCGCCAGCCCGGCGCTGCAGCGCCTGTACGGCCTGGACGTGAAGTGGACCGCGCTGGTGGTCACCGGCTACATGCTGTTCGGCGCGGCCGGCATGGTGCTGGGCGGCTTTGCCGTGGGCAAGGTCGAGCGGCTCGAAAAGCTGATCTCGGTGAGCCTGCTGGGCTCGGCGGCGCTGCTGTTCATCGTCGGCACCGGCTGGCTGCCGGGCATGGCGGCGCTGGCGGTGGCCGCGGTGGCGGGCTTCGGCACCGGCCTGGCCGGCCCGTCGCGCGACATGCTGGTCAAGCGCGCCGCGCCGCCCGGCGCCACCGGGCGCGTGTACGGCACGGTGTATTCGGGGCTGGACCTGGGTTTCTGCCTGGGCGCGCCGGTGTTCGGCTACATGCTCGACCACCAGCTCAATGCTGGCGTCTTCATGGGCTCGGCCGTGGCGCTGGCGCTGAGCGTGGTGTCCGCCGGCTTCGTGGGCGCGGGCGTGGCGGCACGCAAGGCGCAGATGGCGTAAAAATCATAGCTATCAGCGCTTGTCGCATAAGCGCTGGAGGCTGATTTGGCTTGAAATCTCAATACGCGCTGGCACGCAGCGCCTGGCCGCGCTCGGCGGCCTGCTGCTGCAGCCGGGCGAACTGCTCGGGGTAGAAGCGCTCGGCCACGTCCAGGTGCGAGCGCACCCGGCCCTTGAGGGCGTTCTCGCCCACATGGCGCAGCAGCGGGTTCTCGGGATCGCTCTCCGGCCCGGTGGCCAGCGCCGCCAGGGCCGGCGGCAGCCGCAGCAGCGGGATCTGGCCCGCGTCCAGGCGCGGCGCCAGGAAGTAGGCCACCGAGTAGCGGTCCTCGCCGGCCTGCGGCACCTGCACGCGGTGCACGTTGGCGCGCAGGTAGCCGTTGGTCGCCAGCTCCAGGATCTCGCCGATGTTCACCACGAAGGCGTTGGCCAGCGGCGCCACGTCGATCCAGCCCTGCGCGGTCTCCACCTGCAGCCCGCCCACGCTGTCCTGCAGCAGCAGCGAGAGGATGCCGCCGTCCTTGTGCGCGCCCACGCCCTGGCCCGCCTCGGAAGGCTGGTCGCCGGGGTAGTGGATGAGCTTGAGCCGGTGCGCCGGGTCGCCGTTCACCAAGTCGTCCAACGCATTCTCGGGCAGTTGCAGCGCGGCGAGGAAGTGGCGCAGCAGCTCCAGCGCCACGGCGCGGCTGCTGTCCAGCCAGGCCTGCACCTCGGCCCGGAAGCCGGGCAGTGCGGCCGGCCACTGGTTCGGGCCCTGCAGGCCGGCCCAGGCGGGCACGCCGGGGCCGGGCTCGATGGCGGGCAGCTCCTCGCCGAAGTCGATCTGCTCGCGGCGGTCGGGCCGGTGGCGGGTGATCTCGCCGTTCAGCGCCGTGTAGCCGTGGAAGTGCCGGTTGTTGGCCATGGCGAGCTGCGCCTTGTCGCCCTGGGGCAGGTCGAAGAAGGCCCGCGCCTGCTGCTGGATGCCGCGCCACTGCGGCGCGGCGATGCCGTGGCCGATGAGGTAGAAGAAGCCGATGTCGCGCGCCGTGGCGGCCAGTTGGTGCAGCGCGGCGGCACGGGTGCCGGGGTTGCGCAGCTCGTTCAGGTCGATCACTGGCAGCGCCGGGGCCTTGCGGGCCGATGCGGCCGAGGCCGCGGCGCGGGCCAGCGCATGGCGGGCGAGCTGTTCGGGGTCTTGCGTGGTGGGCGGGGTGCTCATGGACGGGCTTTCGGAACGGATCAGGCGGCCATTGTTGGAGGCGCCCCGCCGCGCTGGAAACGAAGAAATTCGACGAGGCATATGTGGAAACCGCATACGCCCCGTGCCCTGCACCGGTATTGGGCCTGAGTGCTTGTGCATCAAGCACTGCACGCCATGCTTGGAATATCTAGACGCGGAAGATCTTGCCCGGGTTCATGATGTGCTTTGGGTCCAGCGCCAGCTTGATCGCGCGCATCATCTGCACCGCGCCGGCGCCGGTTTCCTCGACCAGGAAGTCCATCTTGTGGATGCCCACGCCGTGCTCGCCGGTGCAGGTGCCGCCCATGGACAGCGCGCGCGCCACCAGGCGGTGGTTCAGGGCCTCGGCGGTCTCGCGCTCCTGCGCGTCGTTCGGGTCGATCAGGTAGCCGAAGTGGAAGTTGCCATCGCCCACGTGGCCGACCAGGAAGTATGGGATGCCGCTGGCATCGGCCTCGGCCACCGATTCGAGCAGGCAGTCTGCCAGCCGGCTGATGGGCACGCAGGTGTCGGTGCTGATGGCGCGGCAGCCCGGACGGCTCTGCACCGCGGCGAAATAGGCGTTGTGCCGCGCCGTCCACAGCCGCGTGCGCTCCTCGGGCGTGCTGGCCCACTCGAAGGACTGGCCGCCGTGCTCGCTGGCGATGGACTGCACCGTCTCGGCCTGCTCCTGCACGCCGTGCGGCGTGCCGTGGAACTCCATCAGCAGCAGCGGCTCCTCGCGCAGGCTCAGCCTGCTGTGCGCATTGACCATGCGCACCGAGTTCGCATCGATCAGCTCCACGCGCGCGATCGGCACGCCCAGCTGTATGGTCTGGATCACCGTGTGCACCGCGTCGGCGATGCTGGGGAAGGAGCAGATGGCCGCCGACACCGCCTCGGGCAGCGGGTACAGGCGCACGGTGATCTCGGTCACCACGCCCAGCGTGCCCTCGCTGCCGACGATCAGCCGCGTGAGGTCGTAGCCCGCGCTGCTCTTCTTGGCGCGCGTGCCGGTGCGGATCACCTCGCCGGCCGCGGTGACGAACTCCAGCGCCAGCACGTTCTCGCGCATGGTGCCGTAGCGCACGGCATTGGTGCCGCTGGCGCGGGTCGAGGTCATGCCGCCGATGCTGGCGTCCGCGCCGGGGTCGATGGGGAAGAACAGGCCCGTGTCCTTGACGGCCTCGTTGAGCTGCTTGCGCGTGATGCCGGGCTGCACCGTCACCGTCAGGTCCTCGGCGTTGATGGCGAGCACGCGGTTCATGCGGCTCACGTCGAGGCTGATGCCGCCCTGGATGGCCAGCAGATGGCCTTCGAGCGACGAGCCCGCGCCGTAGGGGATTACCGGTACTTCATGCTGGCTGGCCAGCTTCACCGCGTCGGCCACGTCCTGCGTGCTCTCGGCGAACACCACGGCCGCGGGCGGCGGCGCCTGGATGGAGCCCTCGTCGCGGCCATGCTGCTCGCGCACGGCCAGCGCCACCGAGCACTGCGCGCCAAAGCGCTGCTGCAGGGCGTCGAGGAAGGCGGACGGGATGGCGCGCTGGTCGGATTCGGAATACAGGTGCGGGGTGTGGGGGGCATTCATGGCGGGTTCCTTGTCAGATCGGCATCGAGTGTACGTCTGTCGCCGCGCGGGCGGCCTGCTGTTGCAAGGCGTGCGCCGATGCGGCCAGCTCGCTGTGCAGCCAGTCGCGCAGCGCCACGATCGGTGGCCAATGCTCCTGGCCCTCGGGGTAGGCCAGCCAGTACGAAGCCGTCAGGTCGTGGTGCGCCACGGCTGCAGATTCAGCCAGGGCAATGGGCGAGAGCTTGACCAGCCGCCCGTCCAGCAAGGCATCGGCCGCCAAGACCTCGCGCACGAGGGCCAGGCCGACATCGGCCTCGGCGGCCTGCAGCAGCAGGCCCGCGTCGTTAAAGGCCGCCACCGGCGCAACGCGCGCAGCCGCCATGCCCGCCTGTGCCAGCCAGGCCTGCCACAGCGCGGTATTGCCCAGCAGCGGCTCATGCAGCAGCGCGTTGTCGGCGGTAGCGGCCAACCGGGCGGCGGCGCGGGGCGAGCCGACCACCACATAGGGCGAGTGCAACAGGCGCTCGGCCCGCAGCTGGCGCCAGTGGCCCGCGCCCTGGCGGACGGCGGCGTGCAGCCCTTCCTGCTGCAGATCGGCCGTGTGCTGCGAGGCCACCAGCTCCAGGTGAATGCCCGGATGCGCCTGCCGCCAGCGCGGCAGGCGCGGGGCCAGCCAGCGCTGCGCAAACGACGGCAAGATCGCCAGGCGCAAGCGCTGGCCGCCGCCATCGGCCTGCGCCTGGGCTTCGCGGCGCGCCGTCTCCAGCTGGGCCAGCGCAGCTTCGCTGGCCGCCAGCATGTGCCGGCCTGCATCGGTCAGCACCAGCCGCCGCCCCTGGCGGTGGAACAGCGCAAAGCCCAGGCGCTGCTCCAGCAGGCGAATCTGCTGGCTGACGGCGCTGTGCGTCAGGTGCAAGTGCTCGCCAGCGGCGCGCATGCTGCCTTGGCGCGCCACGGCGGCAAAGGTGGGCAAGGTGTCTAAAGGCAGGGCGCGCATGCCTGCCATGGTAGTGGCTCTGTCTCTGGATTGGTTAGAAAAATCGACCAGCATGGGCAGAAATGCGCGCTGGATGGCATGAAATGGACGCTCTATGCTTCCAGCATGCCGATACCTGCGATGCACCCCCGGGCCGATCTGCCTGCCATCCACCAGGCAGGCGATGGCGCCGACCCCATCGCCCGCGCGCTGTGGGCCGTGGCGGCGGTATGCACACGCCTGGCCCGGCGCCGCGAAGCGCGGCGGCAGCAGCGGGCAGCGCGGCAACAGGCTGAGCTGGTGCGCGAGCTGGCCCGCCAGCTCAGCCCGCGCTTGCGGCGCGATCTGGGGTTGTAGGGCGCACTAGGGCTCGCTGCGCGGTCGGCGCGGGCCGGGCCACTGGTGGGCCTGGCCCATGGGCAGCGGCAGGCGCGACTGGCTGGCCGGAGCGGCCAGGCGCGCCGCCGGCGACGGCGCGGCCACGGGCGTCTGCGCCATCGCCGAGCTGACGGCCATCGACGCAAACAGCAGCACGCTGCGCGCATCGAAGGGATGCAGGCAGGCGCCGGGCTTGGTGAACAGGGGCACGGGGACCTCCTTTCGCGTTTCGCAATCGAACAGGTGTCGATTGCAGCGCAACCCTGCCGGCAAGGCCAGCACTTTTGCCCCATGTTGCTGCGGCAACATAATCACAGGCGTTGCTATACAGGGACTTCACATGGCTAACCGACTTTCACAAATCGCCACGCGCACCGGCGACGATGGCACCACCGGGCTGGGCGACAACACCCGCGTCTCCAAGCACAGCCCGCGCCCGCACGCCATGGGCGACGTGGACGAGCTGAATTCGCACCTCGGCCTGCTGCTGTGCGAGCCGCTGCCGGACGACGTGCGCGTGCTGCTGGGCGACATCCAGCACCAGCTCTTCAACCTGGGCGGCGAGCTGTCCATGCCCGGCTACGAGCTGCTCAAGGACGATGCGCTGCTGCAGCTCGACAACGCGCTCGCGCACTACAACGGCGGCCTGCCGCGGCTGGCCGAGTTCATCCTGCCGGCCGGCACGCGCGCTGCCTCGCAGGCCCATGTCTGCCGCACCGTGGCGCGCCGCGCCGAGCGCGCCGTGGTGGCGCTGCAGGCGGCCGAGACCATGCGCGCCGCGCCGCGCCAGTACCTCAACCGCCTGTCCGACCTGCTCTTCGTGCTGGCGCGCGTGCTCAACCGCGTGGACGGCGGCGACGACGTGTACTGGAAGAGCGAGCGCCTGGCGCGCATACAGGCCGACGACGCCGGCGCGGACTGAGCATGCGCCTGAGGCACATCGAGGTCTTCAACGCCGTCATGCACACCGGCAGCGTGAGCGCGGCGGCGCGGCTGATCAACATCTCGCAGCCGGCCGTGAGCCGCACGCTGCAGCATGCCGAGCTGCAGCTGGGCTTTGCGCTGTTCCAGCGCAGCAAGGGGCGGCTGATCCCCACCACCGAGGCGCTGACGCTGTGGCCGCACATGGAGAAGCTCTTCGGCCAGTTGGAGGAGGTGGAGCGCCTCGCCGGCAGCCTGCGCCGCGGCCAGGCCAGCGACGAGCTGCGCATCCTCTGCGTGCTGGCCATGGGGCACGAGATCCTGCCGCGCGCGCTGGCGCAGTTCCAGCGCAAGCACCCGGGCGTGCAGGTCACGCTGCAGGCGCTGCATTCGCCGCAGATCGTCTCGGCGCTGCTGCTGCAGGAGGCGGACGTGGGCTTTGTGCTCAGCCACGTGCAGCAGCCCGCGCTGCAGCAGGACCTGCTGGCCGAGGTGCCGATGATGTGCGTGGTGCCCAAGGGCCTGCTGCCGCCCTACAAGCTGCGCGCCGGCAGCCTGCAGCTCGCGGACCTGGCCGAGGTGCCCGTCATCCACCTCGACGCACAGGACCCGGTGGGCGTGCTGCTGAGCCAGCTCGGCCGCGAGTCGGGCGTGGGCCTGCAGTCCTTCGTCACGGTGCAGACCTACCACACGGCGCTGGCCATGGCGCACCATGGGCTGGGCGTGGCCATCGTCGATGCCTGCACCACGCTGTCGGCCAAGCCGGACCGGGTCGACGTGCTGCCGCTGGCGCCCGCGCTGCGCGTGCCGGTGAATGCATTGCGGCTGACGGGGCGGCCGAACTCGGTGCTGGTGAAGGCCATCACGCGCGAACTGCAGAAGGTGGTGGCGGAGTTGGCTTGAGGGCTGGCGACACAGAGCCTCTGTTTTAGCGGCAGAGGCCGGGAATTCGCCCCGGCGGGCGACCTACTTTCTTGCGCGCGCAAGAAAGTAGGCAAAGAAAGCGCCCCGACTGTCTGCGACCCCAACGCCAAGGCGTTGGGGCAACCTGTGGCGGGGCGTTTGCGGGGTGCGCCGTGGAACTCGACTCCGCGCCGAAGGCGCTGCGCTCGGACATCCCCGGCGAGTCAGACCACGAAGCATGCGCGCTCCGACGCGCATGCCACCCCGCAAACGCCCCGCCACAGGCGCAGACAGAAGGGGGTGGGGATGCTATTCGGGCCGTCGCGTTGCTCGGCCCCTGTTTTTTAAGCCGCAGCTTCCATCTGCCCCAGCAGCGCTTTCGCCGTACCGAAAGCCAGCGTGAACCCCAGCGCCCCATGCCCCGTGTTGAGCCACAGGTTGCTCGCGCCAGCGCGCTCGGCGATCGGCACGCCGGTGGGGGTGGCGGGCCGCAGGCCGGCCCAGGGCGACAGGTCGCCGCCCGTGTCGCAGCCGGGGAACACCGCCTCGGTGGAGTGGCGCAGGCTCTCGATCCGGTCGGCCGGAATGTCCAGCCCATGGCCCACCAGCTCCACCATGCCGGCTACGCGCAGGCGCTGGCCCAGGCGCGCGAAGACCACCTTGCGGGCGCTGTCGGTGATGCTGACGGTGGGGGCCTGGTCGGGCGCCTGCGAGACATCCAGCGTCAGGCTGTAGCCCTTGAGCGGGTAGACCGGCACGCGCACGCCCAGCGGCGCGCACAGGCCCACGCTGCCGGTGCCCAGCGCCACCAGGTACTGGTCGGCCTGGAGGTCGCCCTGCGCGGTCGATACGGCGACGATGCGCTGGCCCTCGCGCCGCAGTGCGCGGATCTCGGCGCCCATCACGAAGCGCACGCCCTGCGCGCGCAGCCAGGCTTCCAGCGCCAGGCAGACCTGGTGGCAGTCGGCCACGCATTCGCTGGGCGTGAACACCGCGCCGGCGATCTGCGGGCGGTAGCCGGCCAGCGCGGGCTCGATGGCGATGGTCTCGTCGGTGGTGACGATGCGCTGCGGCGCGCTGCCGAGCTGCGCCTGCATGTCGAGCTGGCGGCGGGCGGCCTCGACGCCGGCCGCGCCGGGGTAGAGCACCAGCTTGCCGGGCATGAGGAAGTCGCACGCGGGCTGCACCACGCCCTGCATGGCCTCGAAGGCCAGGCGGCTGGCGGCGGCCAGCGCCAGCAGCTCGCGCGTGCTCTGCAGCGAGCGCCCGCCGTTGCAGGCCGCGAGGAAGGCCAGGCCCCAGCGCCACTGCTGCGGATCGGCCTGCAGGCGGAACTTGAGCGGCGAGTCGCTTTCCAGCAGCAGCTTGGGCAGCTGCTTCCAGATCGCCGGGTCGGCCAGCGGCTGCACGTAGGAGTAGCTCAGCTGCGCGCCGTTGCCCAGGCTCGTGCCCAGGCCGCCGTGCGGCGCGCGGTCCACGACGGTGACCTCGTGCCCCGCCTGCAGCAGCTCGTAGGCGGCGGCCAGGCCCACGATGCCGGCGCCGAGAATGCAAACGTGCATATGTGTTAACCCTTGCTTGACTGGCCGCTGAATATACCGGCGGCGCCGCGGGCGCGGCCATAGCAAGATGCGCGGCATCCATGCGCTTTGGGCATGGGCGCCGCACCGGGGGCTTACCCTGTCGGCGGCGGCGCATAACCATACGTTATGGTCTTGACTGCAAAAGGTATTGTTGCGTGCGCGACGCTGTTCCTACACTGCCCCGCACCGAAGTCGATTGTGAAAGGAGCTCCCCATGAAGTTTTTTGCATCCGCCGTCTGCGCAGCCGCCGCGCTGGCCTGCGTGCCCGCCGTGCATGCCGATGTACTGGCCAAGGCCAAGGAGACGGGCAAGGTCACCATGGCCTACCGCGAGTCGTCGGTGCCGTTCAGCTACCTGGGCGGGCCCAACACGCCGATCGGCTTCTCGGTGGAGATCTCGAACAAGGTGGCCGAGGCCATGCGCAAGGAGATCAACAAGCCCGACCTGAAGGTCGAGTGGCAGTCGGTGACCTCGCAGAACCGCATCCCGCTGATCCAGAACGGCACCGTGGCGCTGGAGTGCGGCTCCACCACCAACAACAGCGCCCGCGGCAAGGACGTGGACTTCGCCATCAACTACTTCTACACCGGCACGCGCGCGGTGGTGAAGAAGACCGCGGGCGTCAAGAACTGGGCCGACCTCAAGGGCAAGACCGTGGCCATCACCACCGGCACCACCAACCTGCCCGTGGTGCGCAAGTACAGCGCCGACAACAAGCTCGACATCAACATCACGCTGGCCAAGGACCATGCCGACGGCTTCCTGCTGATGGAGGCGGACCGCGCCGTGGCCTTTGCGATGGACGACATCCTGCTGTTCGGCCTGAAGGCCAACTCCAAGGACCCGAACGCCTACGAGGTGGTGGCCGACTCGCTGCAGGTCGAGCCCTATGCCTGCATGCTGCCCAAGGGCGATGCGGCCTTCAAGAAACTGGTGGACGGCGTGATCGGCGGCATGATGAAGTCCGGCGAATTCACCAAGCTCTACGACAAGTGGTTCCTGCAGCCCATCCCGCCCAAGAGCCAGGCGCTGGGCCTGCCCATGAGCCAGGAGCTGAAGGACAACCTGACCGCGATGAGCGACAAGCCGGCGACCTGACGATGCTTATCCACAGCCTGCTGTGGATAGCTGTTGGATAAAAAAGAGAGCTGCTGGCGCTTGCTGGATGTGGATTTCAAGTGGAAAACTGCCTGAAATCCTTATCTGATGAGCGCTAGCAGCTCTTTTTTCAGGAGCTTTCCAGCATCGCCATGGTGATGCGCGAGACGCAGGTCAGCTGGCCGGCGCCGTTCTTCATGTCGATCTGCCACACCTGGGTGCTGCGGCCGACGTGCACGGCGCGCGCCGTGCCGGTCACCCAGCCACTGGTGGCGGCGCGCAGGTGGTTGGCGTTGATGTCCAGCCCCACACCGCGCCAGCCGGGTGGCGACGCATAGACCGCGCCCACCGAGCCCAGGGTCTCGGCCAGCACCACGCTCACGCCGCCGTGCAGCAGGCCGAAGGGCTGGCGCGTGCGGTGGTCCACCGGCACGCGGCCGACGAGGTAGTCGTCGCCGATCTCCACGAACTCGATGCCCAGGTGCTCGATGGCGGTGTTCCTGGCGCTGGCGCGCAGCAGCTCCAGCGTGATGTCTTTCTTCCAGATGGATGGCATGTTGTGGATAACCTGTTGATTGGCTCTTAATTGCTGGTGGATATGGGGCCGGCGTCGGTGTCGCTGGCGCCGTCGGCGGCCCGCGCCGCATCCTCGACCAGCAGCTCGACCAGCTCGCGGGCGAACGACGGCAGCGACTCGAGGTTGCGCACGCAGATCTGCATCTCGCGGTTCGACCATTCGTCCGAGATGCCGATGATGCGGATCTCCATGCTCTTGGCATGGCGGCGCGCGGCCGACTCGGGCAGCACGCCTATGCCCACGCCGGCCTCGATCATGCGGCAGGCGGCCTCGAAGTTGCCCACCTGGATGCGCTGCTTGATCGGGCGGTGCAGCTGGTCGCTGTGCAGCCGCAGGAAGGCGTGGATGGCGCTGGATTCGTGCAGGCCCACGTAGTCGTAGCCCAGCGTGTCGGCGAAGGCCACCTTCTTGCGCGCCGCCAGCGCGTGCTCGGCGGGCACCACCAGCACCAGCTGGTCCTTGCGGTAGGGCATGGCGACCAGGTTCTCGGTGCGCACCTGGCCGGCGACGATGCCGATGTCGGTCTGGCCCTCGCCCACGGCGCGCACGATGTCGTGCGACAGGCGCTCGCGCAGGTCGATGTCCACGTCCGGGTGCATGCGCAGGTAGCTGCGCAGCACCGGCGGCAGGAACTCGCCCAGAGCCGTGGTGTTGGCGAACACCCGCACATGGCCCTTGATGCCGCGCGCGTATTCCTGCATGTCGCCGCGCAGGTACTCGATCTGCCCCAGCACCGTGCGCGCATGCTGCACGAAGGCCTGGCCGGGCAGCGTCAGCGTCACGCCCTGGCTGGTGCGGTACAGCAGCTTCACGCCCATGCTCTCTTCGAGGTTCTTGATGCGCGTGCTGGCCGCGGGCAGCGAGATGAAGGACAGCTCCGCGCCCCGCGTCATGCTGTTCGCGTCCGCGACATGCACCATCAGGCGCAGGTCGACCAAATCAAAATGCATTGCCATGGGCGTGATTGTAGGGGGGCGTTCTGGCGTTTCCGGTTAGAGTTATCCACATCAAAGCGCCAGTTGCCCACCGTTTGTGCAGCTAGCACTCCACAATATGCACCGCGAGGCCGCCCAGCGAGGTCTCCTTGTACTTGGTCATCATGTCGGCGCCGGTGGCGCGCATGGTGGCGATCACCTGGTCCAGGCTGACCATGTGCGTGCCGTCGCCGCGCAGCGCCATGCGCGCGGCGTTGATGGCCTTCACGGCCGCCAGCGCATTGCGCTCGATGCAGGGAATCTGCACCAGCCCGCCCACCGGGTCGCAGGTCAGGCCCAGGTGGTGCTCCATGCCGATCTCGGCCGCGTTCTCGACCTGCGCCGGCGTGCCGCCGAGCACCGCGCACAGCCCGGCCGAGGCCATGGAGCAGGCCACGCCCACCTCGCCCTGGCAGCCGACCTCGGCGCCCGAGATCGAGGCGTTCTCCTTGTACAGGATGCCGATGGCGCCGGCGGTGAGCAGGAAGTCGACCACGCCCGCCTCATTGGCGCCGGGCACGAAGCGCCAGTAGTAGTGCAGCACCGCAGGCACGATGCCGGCCGCGCCGTTGGTGGGCGCCGTCACCACGCGGCCGCCGGCGGCGTTCTCCTCGTTGACGGCCAGCGCGAACAGGTTCACCCAGTCGATGATCTGCAGCGGGTCGCTGGCCGGGTCGGGCGCGTTCGTGGTCAGCGCCTGGTACAGCGCCGGCGCGCGCCGCCGCACATGGAAGCCCCCGGGCAGGGTGCCGCCGATGGCGTCGGCGCGGCAGCCGTGCTCCATGCAGTCCTGCATCGCGCGCCAGATGGCCAGCAGCCCGGTGTCGATCTCGGCATCGCTGCGCCAGTGGCGCTCGTTGGTGCGCATCAGCCCGGCGATGGAGCGGCCCGCGTCCTGCGTCTGCGCCAGCAGCTGCGCGCCGCTGTGGAAGGGCAGCGGCAGGATGGTGGTGTCCGGCGCGATGGCCTGCTGGCGCTCGGCATTGCGGGCGGCTTCCTGCGCCGCCTCTTCGCTGACGATGAAGCCACCGCCCACCGAGTAGTAGACCTGCCCGTCGAGCAGCGCGCCGCCGGCGTCCATGGCCTCGAAGCGCATGCCGTTGGCGTGCAGCGGCAGCGTGGTCTGGGGCACCAGCAGCAGGTCGGTGGCGGGGTCGAAGGCGATGGCGGGGCCGCCTTCCAGCGCCAGCCGGCGCTGCTGCGTGATGCGCGCCACCATGGCATCCACCGTGTCCACGTCCACCGTGTCGGGCGCCTGGCCCTCCAGGCCCAGCAGCACGGCGCGGTCGCTGCCGTGGCCCACGCCGGTGGCGCCCAGCGAGCCGTAGAGCTGGCAGCGCACCCGCGCCACCTGCGCCAGCACGCCGGCGCGCGCCAGGCGCTGCACGAAGGCCCGCGCGGCGCGCATCGGCCCCACGGTGTGCGAGCTGGACGGCCCGATGCCGATCTTGAACAAGTCGAAAACGCTGACGGCCATGCTTACTCCGGAAAAGCGCGTTGCAGGATGGAGGGAAGGGCGCCGCCGGCCGGCAGCGCCCCGATGACGGCCAGGCGCGCGCCCGGCGCCAGGCGGGATGTGATGAAAGCCTCGGCCACATCGACGGGGGCGTGCGTGCGCATCAGCCCGGCCTGGGCGGCCAGCACCAGCTGCTGCACCCAGAGCCGGGCCTGCGTCTCCAGCGCCGCGGCGCCGGCCTGCAGGCCCAGGGTGAGCTGTTCCACGGCGGCGGCGATGCGCCCGTCGCCCTGGGCCAGCGCCAGCAGCGAGGCGCGCAGCGGCGTCCAGGATTCGGGGGCGCGCTGCAGCGCGCGCAGCACGTCCAGGCACATCAGGTTGCCCGAGCCTTCCCAGATCGAGTTGACCGGCGCCTCGCGGTACAGCCGCGCCAGCACCGAGGGCTCGACGTAGCCGTTGCCGCCCAGCACCTCCATGGCCTCGGCGCTGGCGGCGATGGCGCGCTTGCAGACCCAGAACTTGGCGGCCGGCGTCATGATGCGCTGCCAGGCCTGCGACGCCGGATCGGCCGGGTCGCCGGCATGCTCGAAGGCCTGCGCCAGCTGCAGGCCCAGCAGCAGCGCGGCCTCGCTCTCCAGCGCCAGGTCGGCCAGCACGGCCTGCATGGCCGGGTGCTGCGCCAGCGGGCGGCCGAAGGCCTGGCGCCGGCGCGCATAGGCCAGCGCCTGCACCGCGGCCTGGCGCAGCAGCGCCGCGCTGCCCAGCACGCAGCACAGGCGCGTGATGGTGGCCATCTCCATGATGGTGGCGATGCCGCGCCCGGGCTCGCCCACCAGCACGGCATGGGCGTCGTCGAACTCGACCTCGCTGCTGGCATTGCTGCGGTTGCCGACTTTGTCCTTCAGGCGCAGCACCTGCACCGCGTTGCGCGTGCCGTCGGGCCGCCAGCGCGGCACCCAGAAGCAGGCCAGCGGGGCGTCGAAGCCATCGTCGGCGGCGGAGGCCGCCTGCCGCGCCACCACCAGGTGCGCATCGGCCATGGGCACCGAGAAGAACCACTTGTGGCCGCGCAGGCGGTAGGCGCCGCCGCGCCCGCCCGCATCCACCGGCCAGGCCGTGGTGGTGTTGGCGCGCACGTCGGAGCCGCCCTGCTTCTCGGTCATGCCCATGCCCACCCACAGCGCCTGCTTGTGCGCGATGGGCGCGTCGCGCGCATCGTGGCTGGCGCTGGTGAGCGCGGCCTGCACCCCGGCCCACAGCGCGGGCTCGCGGCGCAGCACGGGGATGCTGGCGGTGGTCATCGTCGCGGGGCACAGGCTGCCGGGTTCGAGCTGGCCGTGCAGGTAGAAGCCCGCGGCCCAGGCCGTCCAGCGGCCGGGCGCCTCGTCGGCGAAGGGGCGATCGATCAGCCCGGGTGCGCGGTACAGCTCCAGCAGGCGGTGCCAGGCCGGGTGGAATTCCACCTGGTCGATGCGGCGCCCGCGCGCGTCGTAGCGGTGCAGCTCGGGGGTGTGGCGGTTGGCCAGCTCGGCCTGCCGCCAGCTGTCGGCCTCGCCCAGCGCGCGGCCCTGCTCGCGCAGCCCCGGCAGCCAGGCATCGGCGCCGGCGCGCGCCAGCGCCGCCTGCAGCGCAGGGTCGGTGTCCAGCAGGTGGTAGCTGCGGAGTTCGTCGAACTGGTTGTCGGCGGCGCCACCGGGCGACAAGGGCATGGCAAGGCTCCCGCAATCTTGCAGAACCCCATTCTAGGTGGCGCCCGCAGCGGGCGCGGCATGCGCGTTTTTCGCATGAGCACATGCGGATTGCGCGCATGCAGCACGCGCCGATCTTCCTAGACTGGCCGGCATCCCAACGATCCAGGCTCCGCCATGCACAAACACACCCGCCGCGCTTTCTCCCTGGCCCTGGCCGCCGCTTTCGGCGCCGCCGCGCTGCCCGCGCAGGCCGCGCCCCGCGAGGTCGTGATCGGCTACCAGGACATGGTGCTGCCCTGGCGCTTTGCCCAGGAAACCCAGGCCGTGGAAAAGGTCACCGGCTACAAGATCAGCTACCGCAAGCTGGGCAGCGGCGCCGAGGTCACGCGCGCGCTGGCCAGCGGCGCGATCCAGATCGGCGAGGCCGGCTCCTCGCCCTTTGCCGCCGCGCTGTCGCAGGGCGTGCCCCTACAGGTATTCTGGGTGGCCGACAACATCCACAACGCCGAGGCGCTGGTGGCCCGCAACGGCAGCAATGCCAGGACCCTGGCCGACCTCAAGGGCAAGAAGATCGGCATCCCCTATGTCTCGACCAGCCACTTCCATGCGCTGGTGGCGCTGCAGGCCGCGGGCATCAATCCCAAGGACGTGAAGATCCTCAACCTGCGTCCGCCCGAGATCCTGGCGGCCTGGGAGCGCGGCGACATCGACGCGGCCTTCGTCTGGGACCCGGTGCTGGCCAGGATCAAGCAGAGCGGCCAGGTGCTGGCCACCTCGGGCCAGATCGCCGCCCAGACCGGCAAGGCCACCTTCGACGCACTGGCCGTGCGCACCGACTTCGCCCAGGCCCACGACGAGTTCCTGGGCCAGTTCGTGAAGGTGCTGGCCGAGGCCGACCAGCGCTACACCGCCAACCCCGGCGCGTGGACGGCGGACTCGGTCGAGGTCAAGGCCGTGGCCAAGTGGTCGGGCGCCGAGGCTGCCAGCGTGCCCGACAGTCTGAAGCTCTATGCCTTCATCCCGCCGGCCGAGCAGGCCAGCGCGCAGTGGCTGGGCGGCGGCAAGGCCTCGGTGGTGGCGCAGTCGCTGGCGGCCACGGCGCAGTTCCTGCAGGCGCAGGGCTCGGTGCAGCAGGTGCTGCCCGACTATGCGGTGGGCGTGAACGACCGCTGGGTGCGCCGTGCCGCGCAGCAGTGACGCCGGGGCCGGCCTGGCCGTGCGCCACCTGTCGGTGCGCTACGAGGGCGCGCCGGCCGGGGATGTGCGGGCGCTGGCCCTGCACGACCTGAGCCTGGACATCGCACCCGGCGAGTTCGTGGTCGCGGTCGGGGCCTCGGGCTGCGGCAAGACCACGCTGCTCAACTGCATCGCCGGTTTCACGGCGCCATCGGCGGGCAGCATCGCCTGGCGCGGCCAGCCGGTGCTGGATGCGGGCGCCGAGCGTGGCGTGGTGTTCCAGAAGCACGCGCTGCTGCCCTGGCTCAGCGTGATCGACAACGTGGCGCTGGGCCTGCGCCTGCGCGGCGTGGGGCGCGACGAGCGCCAGCGCATCGCACGCGAGCAGCTCGCCCGGGTGGGACTGGCGCAGCGCGCCGGGGCCTATCCGTGGCAGCTGTCGGGCGGCATGCAGCAGCGCGTGGGCATGGCGCGGGCGCTGGCCGGCGATGCCGACCTGCTGCTGATGGACGAGCCGCTGGGCGCGCTCGACGTGTTCACGCGCGAGTCGCTGCAGGAGCTGATCCTGCGGCTGTGGGCCGGCGAGCGTGCGGTTCCGCGCACGGTGTTCTTCATCACCCACGACGTGGAGGAGGCGCTGTTCCTGGCCACGCGCATCATCGTCATGCGGCCCGGGCCGGGGCGCATCAGCGACAGCCTGCGCGTGGATTTCGGCCGCCGCTACCTGGCCGGCGAATCGGCCCGCGCCGTCAAGTCGCTGCCGGCCTTCATCGCTATGCGCGAGCGGTTGATGGAAGCCATCGCCGGCGCCGCGCCCGTGCCTGCTTGATTGTGAAAATGATAGCTGCTGGCGCTTGATGGATAAGCGCTGTAGCCTGTTTTGATGCCATGACTGCTACCACCTTCGAATCCGCACCCCTGCAGGCGGCGCCCGCAGCACCGCTGGCGCCGCCGCCTGGGGATATCCCCGCCGTCGCGCCGTTTCGCGCCCACCGGCCCAGCCCCAAACGCTGGTGGAGCCTGCTGTGCGTGGCCGGCTGGCTGGCGCTGTGGTGGCTGGCCACCGAGCTGCGCTGGGTGCCGCCGCTGTTCCTGCCGCCGCCCGAGGCCGTGCTCAAGGCTTTCGGCCAGGCCTGGCGCGGCGACATCCAGGGCGGCGACGCGCTGTGGGTGCATGCGCAGTGGAGCAGCCTGCGCGTGTTCGGCGCCTTCGTGCTGGCCATGCTCACCGCCGTGCCCGTGGGCATGGCCATGGGCGTCAACTGCTGGGCGCAGGCGCTGCTCGACCCGGTGCTGGAGTTCTACCGCCCGCTGCCGCCGCTGGCCTACCTGCCGCTGGTGGTGATCTGGCTGGGCATCGACGAGGCGTCGAAGTGGCTGCTGATCTACCTGGCCTGCTTCGCGCCCATGGCGCTGGCCGCGCGAGCCGGCACGCGCAATGCCAGCGCCGAGCAGATCAACGCGCTGCGCTCGCTGGGCGCCACGCGCTGGCAGCTGCTGCGCCATGCCATCGCGCCCGCCGCGCTGCCCGACATCCTCGTCGGCCTGCGCATCGCCATGGGCTTTGCCTGGACCACGCTGGTCGCCGCCGAGATGGTGGCCGCCACGCAGGGCCTGGGGCAGATGGTGCTCAACGCCTCGAACTTCCTGCGCACCGATATCGTGGTCATGGGCATCTTCGTGATCGGCGCCATCGCGCTGGCGCTGGATGCGCTGCTGCGCCGGCTGGAGCGCTGGCTGCTGCCCTGGCACGGGCGCTGAAACGGGCGCTGAAACGGGCACTGCGGCCTTAAAATCCCGGCTTCGCCCCCGGGAGCGATGGTCCAGCAAAGCGGCCATGTGGTTCCTGGTGCCCGCCACTCCCAGCCCAGGATTCTTCAAGGATTTCCGCATGCATTCGCCCACTTCCAGCCGCCGAGCCTTCATGGCCGCGGCTGCGGTTGCATCCCTGCCCCCTCTTTTCACCCGTCCCGCCCACGCCACCACCACCCAGCTCAAGCTTGGCTACCCGCTGCCGCAGAACTCGCAGTTCGGCGCGGCGGCCGCTGCCTTTGCCGAGGAGCTGGGCAAGCTCACCGACGGCCGCTTCGGCATCCAGCAGTTCCCGTCCAGCGCCCTGGGCGGCGAGCGCGAGATGATCGAGGGCGTGCAGCTCGGCAGCCAGGACCTGGCCCTGGTGTCCACCGGCGCCATCGGCAACTTCGTGCCGCAGGTCACGATCTTCGACCTGCCCTTCCTGTTCCGCGACTACGCGCACGCCCATGCGGTGCTCGACGGCGCCATCGGCGCCGAGATGCTGCAGCGCTTTCCGGCGCGCGGCCTGATGGCGCTGGCCTGGGGCGAGGGCGGCTTCCGCCACATCACCAACTACAAGCGCCCCATCGTGCAGCCGCAGGACCTGCGTGGCCTCAAGATCCGCACGCAGGAAAATCCCATGCACATCGCGGCCTTCAAGGGCCTGGGCGCCAGCCCCACGCCGATCAACTGGCCCGAGACCTTCATGGCGCTGCAGCAGCGCACGGTGGACGGGCAGGACAACCCGATCTCGGTGATCGAGGCCGCCAAGCTCTACGAGGTGCAGAAGTATTTGTCGCTGACCCAGCACCTGTACTCGCCCGCGCTGTTCCTGGTGTCGCCGGCGCTGTTCGGCAAGCTGTCCAAGGCGGACCAGGAGGCCTTCCGCGCCGCCGCGCGCGCCGGCGCCGCGGCCATGCGCCGCCGCGTGGCGGCCGACGAGCAGTCGGGCGTGCGCAACCTCAAGCAGCACGGCATGGCCGTGGTCGAGCAGATCGACAAGGCGCCGTTCGTCGCGGCGCTCGAAGCCAGCTACAAGAATTTCAACCAGCAGTTCGGTGCCGACAGCATCGAACGCATCCGCCGGGCCAGCTAAATGCGTTATTCCATCTTTTCCGTCCAGGACCACCATCCCTCGCTGCACCGCTCGGTGGCCCAGCTCTACGAGCAGGTCATTGCCGAGGCCAAGCTGGCCGAATCGCTGGGCTACGACACCTTCTTCGTCGCCGAGCACCACTTCCACGAGTGCGGCTCGGTGCCCAACCCCGCCGTGTTCCTGGCCGCGCTGGCGCGCGAGACGACGAAGATCCGCCTGGGCGTGGCGGTGTCCAACATCACCATCCACAACCCGCTGACCATCGCCGAGGACTATGCGATGGTGGACATGCTCTCGGGCGGCCGCCTCACGCTGGGCGTGGGCTCGGGCTACCTGCGCCACGAGTTCGAGGGCCACCGCGTCTCGCCCGAGGAAAAGCGCGAGCGCTTCGACGAGAACCTGCAGGTCATGGTGCAGGCGCTGACCGGCGAGCCCGTGCACTTCCAGGGCAAGTACAACGACCTGCCCGGCGTGGCGCTCAACGTGCAGCCGCTGCAAAAGGACAGGCTGCCCATCCACGTCGCCATCCAGCGCCGCGAGGCCGCCTACCACGTGGGCCGCCAGGGCCGCAACATCTTCTCGCTGCCGTATTCGTGCCTGACTTCGTTCGAGGAGATCCGCGGCCTGGTCGAGGACTACCGCAAGGGCTACCGCGAGTCCGGCGCGCCCGGCGAAGGCAGCGCGGTGCTGGCCTTCCACTGCCACGTGGCCGAGACCGACGAGCAGGCCAAGCTGAATGCGGAAGAGGCCTTCAACCTGTACCTGGACACGCGCCTGTTCTACGACACCCGCCGTACCTACGACACCGTGGTGAACGCCGGCCTGGGCATGTTCGGCTCGCCGCGCACCGTGGCCGACCAATTGGTGGGCTTGAGCGAGATGGGCATCGACCACGTGATGTTCCTGCAGAACTTCGGCGTGCTCGATTCGCGCCTGGTGCACGACTCCATGCACCGCATCGCCAACGAGGTGATGCCCGAGGTGCTGCGCCGCACGGTGCGCTAGCTCAGTCCATCGCGCAGACGCGCAGCACCTCGTCGCCGTAGGCCTCGAGCTTCTTCGCGCCTATGCCGCTGATGCCGTGCAGGTCGTCCAGCGTGCCCGGGTTGCGCTGGGCGATGGCGGCCAGCGTCGCGTCGGCGAACACCACGTAGGCGGGCACGTTGTGCGACTTGGCCACCTCGGTGCGCCAGGCCTTGAGGTTGATGAAGCGCACCTGCTCGTCCGGCCCCAGGTTGGCCGCGGCGATGGCCGGCTTGGCCGTGCGGCCGGATTTGCGGCTGCCGCGCTCGGCCGTGGCCTGGCGCAGCAGCACCGTCTGCTCGCCGCGCAGCACGGCGCGCGAGCCCTCGCACAGCGCCAGCGTCTCGAAGCTGTAGCCGGCCTCGGTCTCGACCTTCTGGCTGTGCAGCGCGCCCACGGCCAGCAGCTGGCGCAGCACGCCGCGCAACTGGGCCTCGCTGTAGGCACTGCCCAGGCCGAAGGTGGAGAGCTTGTCGTGCTGGAACTGGCGCACCTTGTCGGTCTCCTTGCCGCGCACGATGTCGAGGATGTGGCCGGTGCCGAAGGTGATGTTGCTGGCCTCGTGGGCGCGGTAGATGGTGGACAGCAGCTTGCGCGCGGCGTCGGTGCCGTCCCAGGTGGTGGGCGGCTGCAGGCAGTTGTCGCAGTTGCCGCACTGGTAGCGGGGCGCCTTGCCGGCGCCGGGGTCGTTCTCGGGGTGGGCCGAGTCCTGGTCGCCGCCCATGCCGTAGGTCTCGCCGAAATAGTCCAGCAGCCGCACGCGGCGGCAGTCGATGGCCTCGGCCAGCGTCAGCAGCGCGTCGAGCTTACTGCGCATGACCTGTTTGAAGCCGTCCTCGGCCGGGCTCTCGTCGATCATGCGGCGCTGGTTGACCACGTCCGACAGGCCGTAGGCCATCCACGCATCGGCGGCCAGGCCGTCGCGGCCGCCGCGGCCGGTCTCCTGGTAGTAGCCCTCGATGTTCTTGGGCATGTCCAGGTGGGCGACGAAGCGCACGTCGGGCTTGTTGATGCCCATGCCGAAGGCGATGGTGGCGACGATGACAATGCCCTCCTCGCGCAGGAAGCGGTCCTGGTGCAGCTGGCGCACGTGGCTGGGCAGGCCCGCGTGGTAGGGCAGTGCCGACAGGCCGGCATCGGCCAGCAGCTGCGCCACCTCCTCGACGCGCTTGCGCGACTGGCAGTAGACCACGCCGGCCTCGCCCTCGTGCTCGCGCTCGATGAAGCGCAGCAGCTGCGTGGCGGCGTCCTTCTTCTCGACGATGGTGTACTTGATGTTGGGCCGGTCGAAGCTGCTGACGAACTGCCGCGCGTCCTCGAGCTGCAGCCGCTCGACGATGTCGGCGCGCGTGAGCGCGTCGGCCGTGGCGGTGAGGGCGATGCGCGGCACGCTGGCATAGCGCTCGTGCAGCACGGTCAGCGCGCGGTACTCGGGGCGGAAGTCGTGGCCCCACTGGCTCACGCAGTGCGCCTCGTCGATGGCGAACAGCGACAGCTTGCCCATGGCCAGCAGCTCGTCGAGCAGGCCCAGCATGCGCGGGGTGTTGAGCCGCTCGGGCGCCACGTACAGCAGCGTGAGGCCGCCGCTCATCAGCTGCAGCTCCACGTCGCGGGTCTGCTCGTAGCTGAGCGTGGAGTTCAGGTAGGCCGCCTCGACGCCGATCTCGTGCATGGCGCTGACCTGGTCGTGCATCAGCGCGATCAGCGGCGACACCACCAGGGTCACGCCCAGGCCCTGTTGCTGGCGCACGATGGCGGGCACCTGGTAGCACAGGCTCTTGCCGCCGCCGGTGGGCATCAGCACCAGCGCGTCGCCGCCGGTCACCAGGTGCTCCACGATGGCCTGCTGCGGGCCGCGGAAATGCTCGTAGCCGAAGGCATCCTGCAGGACGGTGTGGGCCAGTGATTTACTCATGAATTGATAGCTGTCTGCGCTTGTGTATCAAGCGCTGAAGGCCTGTTTTATTTAAAATTGAAGAAAGGCCGTTTCAGCGCCGCGCCAGCGCCCGATCCACGAAGTCGAGCCGGTCCTGGCCCCAGAAGCGCTCGCCGTCCAGCACGAAGATCGGCGAACCGAAGATGCCCGTGGCCACGGCTTCGTCGCTGTAGCGGCGGTAGCTGGCCTGGGTCTCGGCCGCGTTCTCCAGCGCCTGCAGCGCGGCGCCGTCGTAGCCCGCGGCGTTGGCGACGGCGATGCGCACCTCGGCCTGCGAGGTGTCCTGCTCGTCGGCCCACAGCGCGCGCAGCAGCGCCTGCGACAGCGGCTGGGCGTCGAGCCCCTGGTTCTGCGCGGCGATCACCATCCAGCCGGGCTTCTTGTTCCACGCGGGATCGGTGGGCACGCCCTTGGGGTAGTACCTGGGCTCGAGGTTCAGCGGCATGCCCAGGTGCTGGCGCCAGCGGTCCAGCTCCAGCGCGTGGTAGCTGCGGCGCGCCTCGGGCCGGGTCTTGAGCGGAATGCCGCCGGTCTGCGGCACGACCTCCTGGAAGTCGTAGGGCTTGAGCACCAGTTTCACGCCGTGGCGGCGCACCAGGTCCTCGATGCGCGGCCCCGCGAAATAGGCCCAGGGCGACGACAGGGTGTAGAAGAGTTCGAGCTCGGTCATCCCCCGATTATCTTTGCATCGGGCTGCAGGCCCTGGAACTTGGCCGCCAGGAACTCGACGAACAGGCGCACGCGCGACGACATCTGGTGCTGCTGCGGGTAGACGGCGTAGATGTTGGCCTCGGGCGTGGCGTGCTGGGGCAGCACCCGCACCAGGCGGCCGCTGGCCAGGTAGCGGGCCACGTCCCACTCGGCGCGCATCACGATGCCGTGGCCGGCCAGAGCCCAGCTGACGGCGATCTCGCCGTCGTTGGTGGTGAGGCTGCCGCGCACGTGCACCGCCTCGGTGTGCGGCTTGCCGGCCCGGGTGGACGTGAGCCGCCACACGCCATAGGCGTCGCTGCCCTGGCGGATGCCGATGCAGTTGTGGCGGCGCAGCTCGGCCGGCGCCTGCGGCGTGCCGTGCTCGCGCAGGTAGCGCGGCGCGGCGCACAGCAGGCGGCGGTTGGGCGCGAGAAAGCGCGCGATCACCCGCGCGTCGGGCGGTTCGCCGAAGCGCACGCAGACGTCGAAGGCATCGTCGCTGAGCGCGGGCGGGTCGGCCGACAGCTGCAGCTGCACGTCCACGCCGGGGTGCTTGCGGCAGTACTCGGCGATCACCGGCGCCACGTGCATGCGGCCGAAGCCCAGCGTGGCGTTCACCCGCAGCAGGCCGCTGGGGCTGCCCTGGGCCTGGGTCAGCAGCTGCTGCAGGTCGTCGATCTCGCCGAGGATGCGGCGCGCACGCTCCAGCACGATCTCGCCCTCGGGCGTGAGGCCCATGCGCCGCGTGGTGCGCACCAGGAGCGGCATGGCCAGGCGCGCCTCCATCTGCGCGATGCGCTTGCTGACGGCGGCCGTGCTCACGCCCAGGTCGCGCGCGGCGGCGCTCAGGCTGCCGGCGCGGGCCACGGCCACGAAGAAGCCCAGTTCCGAGGGCTGGATGGCGGGAGCGGTGCTCATGCGGGCCTTAACTGGAGGTTGAAGATGGTTTAACTCTAGCGCCGATCCAAAACCCGGGTGGCCACCCAGAATCACCCCATCCAACCGTGATTGAGGAGCTGCCATGAAGACATACAGGATCGCCACCATCCCCGGCGACGGCATCGGCAAGGAAGTGGTGCCGGCCGGCCGCCAGGTGCTGGAGGCGCTGGCCGCACAGGGTGCGGGCTTTCGCTTCGAGTTCGAGGACTTCGACTGGGGCGGCGATTACTACCGCCGGCATGGCGCGATGATGCCCGAGGACGGCCTCGACGCGCTCAGGGACAAGGACGCCATCCTGTTCGGCTCGGCGGGCGACCCGCACATCCCCGACCACATCACGCTCTGGGGCCTGCGCCTGAAGATCTGCCAGGGGTTCGACCAGTACGCCAACGTGCGGCCCACGCGCATCCTGCCCGGCATCGACGCGCCGCTCAAGCGCTGCGGCCCGCAGGACCTGGACTGGGTCATCGTGCGCGAGAACTCCGAGGGCGAATATGCCGGCGTGGGCGGCCGTGTGCACCAGGGCCACCCCATCGAGGCGGCCACCGACGTGAGCATGATGACCCGCGCCGGCGTCGAGCGCATCATGCGCTTCGCCTTCAAATTGGCGCAGTCCCGGCCGCGCAAGCTGCTCACCGTCATCACCAAGAGCAATGCCCAGCGCCACGCGATGGTGATGTGGGACGAGATCGCCGTGCAGATCAGCGGCGAGTTCCCCGACGTGACCTGGGACAAGGAGCTGGTGGACGCCGCCACGGCGCGCATGGTCAACCGCCCGGCCACGCTGGACACCATCGTCGCCACCAACCTGCATGCCGACATCCTCAGCGACCTGGCCGCCGCGCTGGCCGGCAGCCTGGGCATCGCACCCACGGGCAACATCGACCCCGAGCGCCGCTACCCCAGCATGTTCGAGCCCATCCACGGCTCGGCCTTCGACATCATGGGCAAGGGCCTGGCCAACCCCGTGGGCACCTTCTGGAGCTGCGTGATGCTGCTCGAGCACCTGGGCGAGGACGCCGCCGCGCAGCGCCTGATGCACGCCGTCGAGAGCGTGACCGCCAACCCCCGGCTCCACACCGGCGACCTGGGCGGCCAGGCCACCACCGCGCAGGTGACGCAGGCGGTGTGCGAGCAGCTCGCACGCCGCTGAAGCCCGCAGCCAAGGAGACAAGCATGACAAGAACGAATCACCGGCGCCACACGCTGCGCACCCTGGCCTGCCTGGCGGCGCTGGCTGCCGGCGGCGCCTCGGCCCAGGCCTGGCCCGCCAGGCCAATCAGCCTGGTCGTGCCCTTCCCGGCCGGCGGCACCACCGACGTGCTGGCGCGCGCGCTGGGCCAGGAGCTGGGCAAGAGCCTGGGCCAGCCCGTGGTGGTGGAGAACAAGCCCGGCGCCGGCGCCACGCTGGGTGCCGACTACGTGGCCAAGTCCAAACCCGATGGCTACACGCTGCTGATGGGCGCGGTGCACCACACCATCGCCACCAGCGTGTACCGCAAGCTGCCCTACGACTTCCAGAAGGACTTCGCGCCGGTGAGCACGGTGGCCCTGGTGCCGAACGTGCTGGTGGTGAACCCGCAGGTGCCGGCCAGGACCGTGCAGGAGCTGCTGGCGCTGGCCAGGGAGCAGCCCGGCAAGCTCACCTACGGCTCCAACGGCAACGGCACCGGCCAGCACCTGATCGGCGCGCAGTTCGAGGGCATGGGCGGCGTCAGGCTGCTGCACGTGCCCTACAAGGGCAGCGGGCCGCTGACCACCGACCTGCTGGGCGGGCAGATCAGCATGTCGTTCGACACCGTCACGCCGGTGCTGCCACACATCAAGGCCGGCAAGCTGCGCGCGCTGGCAGTGACCACCGCCAAGCGCTCGGTGGCCCTGCCCGATGTGCCCACGCTGGATGAGTCCGGCCTCAAGGGCTTCGACATGGGCACCTGGTTCGGCGTGCTGGCGCCGGCGGCCACGCCCAGGGAGGTGGTCACGCGGCTCAACACCGAGCTGGTGCGCATCATCCACACGCCCGAGTTCCGCCGCCGCATGGACGAGATCGGCGCCGATCCCATCGGCAATACGCCGCAGCAGATGGCGGCCCAGATCCAGGGCGATACCGAGCGCTTTGCGCGACTGGTGAAGGACGCAAAGGTCGCGATAGAGTAAACAAGTGTGGGCGCCCCCTGGGGGAACGAAACTTGGTTACAAGGTCTGCACGGGGGACGTTGATGTAACAGGCTCGCTGGCTAGACTGCGGTCGTGTTCAACAGCTTAGGAGCTATACATGACGAAGTTTTCTCTGCGTTCCATTCCTGCGGTGATGTTGCTGGCCACGGCAGTGGCGGGCGGTGCGGCCCATGCGGCCGGTCTGGGCCTGGGCGTGGGAGCCGGGGCCGGCGCGGGAGTGAATGCCGGGGGAGCCGGCGTCAGCCTGGGCGCCAACGCCGGCATCCAGTCCGATACGCGGGTCCGCGCCACGGACCAGGCCGGTGCGGGCGCTGAGGGCCAGGGCTCGGCGGCTGCTGAAACCCGCGGCAGCACCGGCGTGGGTTCGGCGGTCGGCGGAGTCGGCTCGGCCGTGGGCGGCGCCGCTTCGGCGACCGGCCAGGCAGCGTCCCAGGCCGGCCACCAGGCTGCCGGCGCGGCGCAGCGCGGCCAGGCCCGCCTGCGCGGCGCGGCAGGTGCTGCCACGGACGCCGCGGGCTCTGCCGCAGGTTCCGCGATGGGCACGGCCGGTTCCGCCGCCGGCGCGGCCACGGGTGCCGCCGGCGCTGCCGCCAATGTGCGGGCACAGGGCCAGGTAGGGGCCGGCGCAGCCGCAGGCACGCGCTGATCCCGCTCCCCGGGGCGCCTTCCGCATTGGGCGGGGGCGCCCTTTTCCATTGGTGGGCTACTGGATGCTGATGTTGGCGGCCTTCACCACCTCGGCCCACTTCTGGCGGTTGTCATGCACCGTCTGCTTGAATTGCGCCGGGTTCTCCAGGCGCACGGTATTGCCCATCTGCTCCAGCCGCTGCCTGACCTCGGGCTGCTGCAGCACCTTCTGCACGGCGGCATTGAGCCGGGCCACGATGGCCGCATCCGTGTCCTTGGGGGCGAAGATACCGAACCAGATCGAGCTGTCGAAGCCGCGCGTGCCGGGCAGGCCGCTGGCGGCGATGGTTGGCACCTCGGGCACGGCCGCCACCGGCTTGGCCGTGGTCACGCCCAGCAGGCGCACCTTGCCTTCCTTGGCGTGCGGCAGCACGGTCTGCACCTGGTTCATGATGCAGCAGGTCTCGCCGCGCACCACCGAGAGGATGGCCTCCGGCCCGCCCTTGTAGGGCACGTGGATCATGTCCAGCCCCAGGCGGTGGTTGAACTCGGCGAACGCCATCTGCGTGCCCGTGCCGTTGCCGGTGGAGGCGAAGTTGTACTTGGCCGGATGCGCCTTGACCTCGCGCACGAACTCGGCGAGGTTGTTCACATCGAGCACCTTGGGGTTGACGGTGAGCACATTGGACACGTCCACCACCGGCGCCACCGGCACGAAGTCCTTTTCCACATCGAACGGCAGGTTCCTATACAGCGCCGCGTTCACGCCGTGCGTGGCGGCGGTGCCGAAGACCAGCGTGTAGCCGTCCGGCTTGGCGCGCGCCACGTACTCGCTGGCGATGTTGCCGCCCGCGCCGGGCTTGTAGTCGATGACGATGGGCTGGCCCAGCTCCTTCGCCAGCGGCTCCTGGACCAGGCGCGCCACCACGTCCACGCCCGAGCCGGCGTTGAATGTCATTACCAGCGTGATGAGCTGTTTGGGGTAGCCGGCGGCATCGCCGCTGGCCGCCATGGCGGCCGGGGGCAGGGCCGCGCCCAGGGCGGCGGCGGTCAGCGCGGTACACAGCAGGCGGCGGGCGAAGGTGGGGCGCAGGAGGGACATGGCGGCAGGCGTAAGGTACGTGAAACCGGTATTGTGACCAGTGCCTCATGCCCTGGCGCCATGTGTTTATTCCCGGGGCGCAGAAAGCGCGGGCGCCGGCTCGGCCGGCTGCCGGCGCAGGCGCCGCGCGCTGCGGCGCAGCCACTGTTCCACGTCGTCCACGTAGGTGAACACGGCCGGCACCACCAGCAGGCTGAGCACGGTGGAGGTGATCAGGCCGCCGATCACCGCGGTGGCCATTGGCGAGCGGAAGCTCGCGTCGGCCGAGCCCCAGCCCACGGCGATGGGCAGCATGCCCGCGCCCATGGCCAGCGTGGTCATGATGATGGGGCGGGCGCGCTTGTGGCAGGCGTCGAGCAGCGCATCCCAGCGGTTCATGCCGCGGTCGCGGCGCGCGACGATGGCGTACTCGACCAGCAGGATGGAGTTCTTCGTGGCCACGCCCATCAGCATGATGAGGCCGATCAGCGACGGCATCGAGAAGCTCTTGCCCGCGAGCAGCAGGCCCACGAAGGCGCCGCCCAGCGACAGCGGCAGCGCCGCGAGGATGGTCGTGGGCTGCAGGAAGTCCTTGAACAGCAGCACCAGCACGATGTAGATGCAGACCACGCCGGTCAGCATCGCCAGGCCGAAGCCGGTGAACAGCTCGCCCATGGCCTCGGCGTCGCCCACGTCGATGATGCGCACGCTGGCCGGCAGCGCCTTGACGGCGGGCAGCTTGCGCACGGCCTCGGTCACGTCGTTGAGGCCGCGCTCGCCCAGCTCGATCTCGAAGTTCATGTTGCGCGCGCGGTCGTAGCGGCTGATGACGGCCGGGCCGCCGGCCAGCGTGAGCGTGGCCACCTCGCCCAGGCGCACCGGCCCGCGCGCGCCGGGCACGGCCAGGCGGGCGAGCAGGTCCAGGTCCTGGCGCGCGTTCTCCTGCAGGCGCACCATGATGGGCACCTGGCGCTCGGCCAGGTTCAGCTTGGGCAGCTGGTTGTCGTAGTCGCCCAGCGTGGCCACGCGCAGCGTGTCGGCGATGGCCTGCGAGGTCACGCCCAGGTCGGCGGCGCGGGCGAAGTCGGGCCGCACCACGATCTCGGGCCGCACCAGGCCGGCCAGCGAGCTGACGTTGCCGATGCCGGGGATGGTGCGCAGCTCGCGCTCCACGTCGGTGGCGGCCTGGCGCAGCGCGTGCGGGTCCTGGCCCGAAAGGGCCAGCACATACTTGTCGTTCGAGCCGCCCAGGCCCACGCCCCAGCGCACGCCGGGCAGGTCGGCCAGCGCCTGGCGGATTTGCTGCTCGATCACCTGCTTCTTCGGCCGCGTGCCGCGCGGCGCGAGCTGCAGCGTGAGCGTGGCCTTGCGCGCCTCGACGAAGTTGCCCGAGAACGGATCGGCGCCCGCGCTGCCGGCGCCGATGGCGGTGTAGATGTCGCCGACATGCTCGATCTTCAGCAGCCGCTGGCGCACCTGCTCTGCCATGGCGACGGTCTGCTCCAGCCGCGAGCCGGGCGGCAGCTCCACGCGCACCTGGGTCTGCACGTTGTCGTCCGGCGGGATGAAGCCCGAGGGCAGCAGCGGGATCAGCGCCAGCGAGCCGAAGAAGAACAGCGTGGCGCCGATCATGGTGCGCCAGCGGTGGTTGAGGCAGGCCTGCGCGGCGCGCATGTACCAGGCCAGCCAGACCGGCTCCTTCTCGGGCTTGACCAGCGGCTTGAGCAGGTAGGCCGCCATCATCGGCGTCAGCAGCCGCGCCACCACCAGCGACGCGAACACCGCGAGCGAGGCCGTCCAGCCGAACTGCTTGAAGAACTTGCCCACCACGCCGCTCATGAAGGCCGTGGGCAGGAAGACCGCGATCAGCGTGAAGGTGGTGGCGATCACCGCCAGGCCGATCTCGTCGGCCGCCTCCATCGCGGCCTGGTACGGCGTCTTGCCCATGCGCAGGTGGCGCACGATGTTCTCCACCTCGACGATGGCGTCGTCCACCAGGATGCCGATCACCAGCGACAGCGCCAGCAGCGTGATGATGTTGATCGAGAAGCCCAGCAGGTACATGCCGATGAAGGCCGGTATCACCGACAGCGGCAGCGCCACGGCCGAGACGATGGTGGCCCGCCAGTCGCGCAGGAACAGCCACACCACCAGCACCGCCAGCACCGCGCCCTCGTACAGCAGCTGCATCGACGAGGCGTACTCCTCGGACGCGATCTTCACGAAGTCCAGCGTGCGGGTGAGGTGGATGTCGGGGTGGTCCTTCTGCAGCTGCGCCAGTGCCTTCTCGACGGCGGCGCCCACCTCGACCTCGCTGGCGCCGCGGCTGCGCGCCACCTCGAAGCCCACCACGCGCTGGCCGTTGAGCAGCGCGGCGGCGCGCGGCTCGGCCACGGTGTCTTCCACCTTGGCCACGTCGGCCAGCGCGATGCGGCGGCCGTCGGCCAGCGGGATCTGCATCTGCCGCAGCTCGTCGGCCGACTGCACGGTGGCGATGGTGCGCACGGGCTGCTCGCTGCCGCCCAGGTCGGTGCGGCCGCCCGCGCTCTCGAGCTGCACCTGGCGCAGCCGGCGCGAGACGTCGGCCGCGGTGGCGTTCAGCGCCTGCAGCCGCGCCGGGTCGAGCGAGACGCGGACTTCGCGCGTGACGCCGCCCACGCGGTTGACCGCGCCCACGCCAGGCACGGCCATCAGGCGGCGCGCCACGGTGTCGTCGACGAACCACGACAGGCCTTCGCCGTCGAGTCGGTCGGACGCGATGGCGAAGGCCAGGATGGGCTGGGACGCGAGATCGAGCTTGGTGACGATGGGGTCGCGCAGGTCGGCCGGCATGTCCGAGCGCACGCGGCTCACGGCCGAGCGCACGTCGTCCACCGCCTCCTGGATGGGCTTTTCGAGCACGAACTCGGCCGCGATGGTGGCCGAGCCGTCGGTCAGCGTGCTGGTGACGTGCTTGAGGCCCTGCACCGTGGCGATCGAGTTCTCGATCTTGCGCGCCACGTCGCTCTCGAGCTGCGTGGGCGAGGCGCCCGGCAGCGCGGCGGTGACGATGACGATGGGCAGGTCCATGTCCGGAAAGTTCTGCACCTTCATGGACTTGAACGAGAACAGCCCGGCCAGCGTGAGCAGCACGAAGAGCATCAGCGCCGGGATCGGGTTGCGGATGGACCAGGCGGAGAGGTTCATCGCTGGTCCTTATTTCGTAGCGGCTTGCGCAGGCGTGGCGGTCGCTGAGGCCGATTTTGGCTCTGGAGCCTCGACCACGCGCACCAGGTCGCCGTCGTTCAGGAAGCCCGCGCCCTGCGCCACGATGCGCGCATCCGCGGGCAGCTCGGAGGTGATCTCTACCCGCTCGCCCACGCGCCGGCCGGTCTGCACCTTGGCCAGGCGCACGCGGCTGTCGGGCAGCAGCAGCAGCACATGGTTGAAGCCGTCGCGCGGCACCACGGCGGCCAGCGGCACCGTGAGCGCGCGGCTCTGGCCCAGCGCGAACTCGCCGCTGGCGAACATGCCGGCCTTGATGCCGGCGTGGCGCAGGGCATCGGGCAGGTCCACGTAGACCAGCGCGTTGCGGGTCTGCGGGTCCACCGTGGGCGCCACCACGCGTACCGTGCCGCGCACCTGCTCGCCGCTGGCGGCCGTCACCACGGCCGGCGTGCCGGGGGCGATGCGCGCCAGCGCGCTCGAGGCGACCTCGGCGCGCCACTCCAGCCGGCTCTGGCGCACCAAGCGGAACAGCTCGGCCCCGGCGTTGACCACGCTGCCCACCGTGGCGGTGCGCGACGAGATCACGCCGGCATCGGGCGCCAGCACCTGCGTGTTGCGGCTGTGCACCTGCTGCGCCGCGGCGGCGGCGCGCGCGGCCTCGACTCGCGCCTTGGCGGTCTGCGCCGCCGTCAGGTACTGGTTGATCTGCTGCTGGCTGAGGGCGCCGGTCTTTTCCAGCGTGCGGGCGCGCTCGGCATTGCCCTGGGCATCGGCGGCCTGGGCCTCGGCCTCGGCCAGGTTGGCCTTCAGGCGCGCCAGCTCGGCCTGCACGGTCTCGCCGGCAAAGACGGCGAGCACCTGGCCCTTCTTCACCGTGTCGCCCACGTTCACGCGCACCTCGGCCAGGCGCAGGCCGTTCGACTCGGCGCCCACGACGGCTTCCTGCCAGGCCGCGACGTTGCCGTTGGCCGCCAGCGTCTGCGCCAGCTCCATGGCCTGCGGCGCGGCGACGGTCACCGCCAGCGCGGGGCGGGTGGCGGGCGCTTCGGCAGGGGCTGAGGGGGCTTCGGCGGCCGGCGTGGGCTGGCGCAGCAGCCAGGCGGCGGCCAGCGCGGCCAGCACGAGGAGGGCCAGGGCGATGAACAGGAAGCGCTTGGTACGTGTCATGGCGATGGTGTCGGGTTCGGTGATGCGGGCGGCTCGAAGCCGCCGCCCAGCGCGCGGTACAGCGCCACCCAGGCCTGGGCGCGCTCGCGCTGCAGGCCCACGCGCGCGGTCTGCGCGGTGAACAGGGTGCGCCGGGAATCCTCCAGTTCGAACAGGCTGGCCAGGCCGCTGGCCTGGCGGGCCTGCACGGCGTCGAACGAGGCCTGGTAGTTCTGCACGGCCAAGTCGGCATCGGCGGCGCGGTCGGCCGTGCCCTGCAGGTTGAGCAGGGCCTCCTCGACCTCGCGCACGGCCTGGCGCACCTGGCCGCGGTACTGCGCCGCGGCCTCGTCGTAGCGGGCGCGCGCCGCCTCGGCATTGGCCGCGCGCGTACCGCCGTCGAACAGCGGCACCGACAGCGACAGCGGGCCGATGCTCCAGGTGTCCAGCGTCTGCTGGATGCCGGCGCCGCGCAGCTGCATGGCGGCGATGGAGCCGGACAGCGACAGGCGCGGATAGCGCTGCGCCTCGACCTGGCCCACCTCGGCGCTGGCGGCGGCCACGGCGAGCTGGGCGGCATGCACGTCGGGGCGCTGGGCCAGCACGCGGGCCGGCACGCGGTCCACGGCGGGCGGCGCGGGCAGGTCGAGGCTGGCCGGGCGCTGGCCCAGCTGCCGGTCGACCTCGGCGGCGGGCAGGCCCGTCAGCGCCACCAGCGCCTGGCGCTGCACCGCGCACTGGGTGCGCTGCTGGGACAGGCGGGCGCGGGCGTCGGCGGCGCTGGCGCGGGCCAGCGCGGCATCGGCCGGCGCCGTGAAACCCGCGCCGGCGGACAGCTGCGTGAGCTGCGCGGTCTGCTGGCGCGACTGGGTGTCGGATTCGGCCACCGCCAGCTGGCGCACGCAGGCGCGCTCGGCGTAGTAGGCATGGGCGGTCTCGGCGGCCACCGACACGCGGGCGTCATGCCAGCGGGCCTGGGCGCCGGCGGCGCGCGCATCGGCGGCATCGCGCCCGGCGCGCACGCCGCCCAGCAGGTCGATCTCCCAGCTGGCCTGCAGGCCGGCCTGCAGCGAGGTCATGGCCGGGATGGCGGGCGAGGCGCCCGAGCTGCTGCTGAGGCCCGTGGCCATGGTGTTGCCGCGCGAGGCCGAGAGGCTGCCATCGAGCTTGGGCAACTGCGCCGCACCCGCCTGCACCTGGGTGGCGCGGGCCTCGGCGATGCGCGCGGCCGCGCTGGCCACGGTGGGGCTGGCGGCCTGCGCGGCCTCGATGAACGCGGCCAGCGCCGGATCGCCCGCCTGCGCCCACCAGCGGGCCAGGTCCGGCACCGAGCCGGCATGCGGCACATCGCCCGCCGGCTGCGCCGTGTGCCACTGCGCGGGCATGGGCGCATCGATGCTGGCTGGCGGCCGCTGGATGGCGCAGCCGGCCAGCACCGCAGCGGCCAGCACGGCCAGCGCTGCGGGCCTGGGCCGGGGGGAAAAGGGGGGATGGAACATGGAGTGGCTATTTTGCGGACGGCCCGAAGACCATTTGCCGCGCCGGTGCAATGCGGCGGACGGCATCTTCGGCGAAGGCGCGCCGGGCGTCTTGAATGAAAGCGACCTGGGTGGGGTGGATCGATGGGGTTATCAAAAAAGATAGCTGCTGGCGCTTGTTGATAAATGGATTTTGGTATTTTTATGGTTGAATTCATTGGTGGATGAGCGCAAGGAGCTATTCTTTTTGAATTCTGAGGCCGGGATGTCGCCCCGGCGGGCGACCTACTTTCTTGCCCGCGCAAGAAAGTAGGCAAAGAAAGCGCCCCTGCTGTCTGCGACCCCAACGCTAGAGCGTTGGGGCAACCTGGGGCGTGGCGTTTGCGGGGTGCGCCGTGGAACTCTCTCCGCGCCAAAGGCGCTCCGTTCAAACAACCCCGGCGAGCTAGACCACGAAGCATGCGCGCTCCGACGCGCATGCCACCCCGCAAACGCCACGCCCCAGGCGCAGCCAGAAGGGGGGGACGCTCCATTCGGGCCGTCGCTGCGCTCGGCCTCTCCCCTCAAAACAAATCGCTTCAAAAAGCAAGAGCTGCAAGCGCTTGGCCTGCACCGCTTACCGCCGCAGCAGCCAGTGCGCATCCGCTGCCTGCGCCGCGCTGCCATGCATGTGCTGGCGCAGCAAGGCGGGCGGCCGCTCGAACAGCGCGCGGGCCTCGCGGCAGAAGTGGGCCTGGTCGGCATAGCCGTTGCCCAGCGCGGCGTCCAGCGCCGTGGCGTTGGCGTCGCGCATGGCCAGCAGCGCCTGTTCCACGCGCAGCATGCGCTCGACCTCGCCGGCGCGCAGCCCGGTCAGGCTGCGCACCTGCCGCTGCAGGTGGCGCGGCGTGCAGCCCAGGCGCTCGGCCAGAGCCTGCCGCGCCTCGCGGCGAAAGCCCTGCGCCAGCAGCGGCAGCCAGGCCGCATGGCGCTGTTGCGCCGCGGCCCAGCGCGGCTGCAGAAAGGCCTCGGCCAGCGCCATGCGCGCGCTGTGGCTGGCCGCGTCCTGCATGGCCTGCAGCCAGGCTAGCCAGTCGTCGCCATCTTCCATCGCGGACAGCCAGGCGGGCGCGTCCTGCATGGCGTCGGTCAGCGGGTGCAGGTCCAGGCCGGTCAGCCAGGCCAGCGCACAGGGCTCGAAGGCGACGCAGAAGAAGTCGGTGCCCGGAGCGGCCGTCGAGTGGTAGGCATGGCGGTGCGCGCCCGAGACGGCGATCGCGGGCCAGGGCCGCTCCACCGCCTGGCCCGCGCATTCGTTCAGCACCTCGGCGCCGCGCACCAGCCAGCTCAGGCCCGGATAGGGGCCGGCCGGCACGCGCGTGTCGCGCGGCGCCGTGGGCGGCAGCGCCGCCAGGTCGCGCCAGATGTAGGCGCGCACGCAGCCGGCCAGCGCGGCGGGTGGCGGCTGCAGGGCGGCGGGCGGCAGGGAAGGCTCCATGGCGCGATTGTGCCTGGGCGGCGTGGCGCTCAGTCTTCGTGGTGGGCGCAGGTGCCGGGCGGCGGGTCGCCGAGCCAGCGCCGGGGCCCGGGGCCGTTCTGGCTGCACAGGTCGCCGGGGTTGTGCAGCTTGCAGTGGCGCAGCGACAGGCAGCCGCAGCCTATGCACTGGTTCAGGCTGTCGCGCAGGCGCTGCAGCTCGTCGATGCGCTCATCGAGCCGCAGCTGCCATACGCGCGACATCTTCTGCCAGTCGCCGCCGGTGGGCACCTGCCGGGTGGGCAGGCGCGCGAGCTGCTCGGCGATTTCTTCAAGCGTGAAACCCACGCGCTGCGCAAAGACGATGTAGGCGATGCGGCGCAGGCTGGAGCGGTGGTAGCTGCGCCGGCCGCTGGCGCCGCGCACCGATTCGATCAGGCCCAGCGACTCGTAGAAGCGCAGCGCCGAGGCGTTGACGCCGCCGCGCTGGGCGAAGTCGCCGATGCCCATCAGCGGATCATCCTCAATTTTCATGGTGTCTTTCCTTCGTGCTGCTTGACTTCAAGTTAACTTGAACTTGAAGAATGCAGGCCATTGTGAGCGATAGCCGCCGGGGCCGCAAGCGCCCCGGCCCATCCGCTGGCCAGGTGTGCTTCTGTATTGATAGCTTTTGGCGATGGTTCATCAAGGGTTTCAGATGTTTTTGCATTTGAAATGACCATGCATAAAGCGCCAACAGCTATCTTTATTGAATCTCTCATCCAGCGTGGCCCAGGGCTGTCACAAGCCGGGCTGCTCCTGCGTCTTGTGGGTAGAGGTGGCCGTTCCGCCAGGCCCGCCGCCCGGCCCATTCATCGAAGGAGAGTCCACATGCCCGTCCATCCCACGCCGCCGCTGCGGCCCCTGCTGCTGTCCGGCGCCCTCGCGGCGCTGGCCCTGCTGTCCGGCTGCGGCCGCCCCGGCGCGGGCGACGCCCACGCCAGCAACGGCCCGCCGCCCGCGCCCGAGGTGCAGGTGGCCGAGGTCGCGCTGCAGGCCATCCGCCCCTGGGACGAGTTCAACGGCCGCATCGAGGCCGTTGAGTCGGTGCAGCTGCGCTCGCGCGTCTCGGGCTATATCGAGCGCATCGCCTTCGGCGAAGGCCAGGAGGTGAAGCGGGGCCAGCTGCTGTTCGTGATCGACCCGCGGCCCTACCGCGCGGCGCTGGCCAGCGCCCAGGCCCAGCTCGAACGCGCCCGCGCCGCCGCCGCGCTGGCGCAGACCCAGGACCAGCGCGCGCGTCAGCTCGTGGCCGAGCATGCGGTCTCGCGCGAGGAGGCCGACACGCGCGCCGGCACGCTGGCCCAGGCCGCGGCCCAGGTGCGCGCGGCCGAGGCCGATCTGGCCACCGCCCGGCTGCAGCTCGATTTCACCGAGGTGCGCGCGCCCATCACCGGCCGTGCGGGCCGCGCACTGCTCACCGTGGGCAACATGGCCCAGGCCGACCAGAGCGTGCTGACCACCCTGGTCTCGCAGGACCCGGTCTATGCATATTTCGATGCCGACGAGCACAGCTTTCTGCGCTACCAGCAAGCCGAAGGGACAGGCGGCCTGGGCCGCCAGGGCCGCGCGGTGCGCGTGGCCCTGGCCGGCGACAGCGGCTTTGCGCATGCGGGCACGCTGGACTTCACGGACAACCAGCTGCAGCCGGGCACGGGCACCATGCGCCTGCGCGCGCGCCTGCCCAACCCCGACCGGGTGCTGACGCCGGGCCTGTTTGCCCGCGTGCAAATGCAAAGTGGGCAAAGCGGTTCAGAAAAACAGGGCAGCGAGCAGCAGGCGCTGCTGATCGACGACAAGGCCGTGCTCACCGACCAGGACCGGAAGTACGTCTACGTGGTGGGCGAAGGCAATGTGGCCGAGCGCCGCGACCTCGCGCTGGGCCGCATGGTCGACGGCCGGCGCGTGGTGGAAAAGGGCCTGGCCGCGGGCGACCGGCTGGTGGTGGGCGGCGTGCAGCGCATCTACTACCCGGGCATGCCGATCAACCCCAAGCCGGTGGCCACGGCTGCGGCCACGGCATCTGCGCCCGCCGTGGCGCAATGAGGGGAAGAAGACCATGGACTTCTCCAAATTCTTCATCGACCGGCCCATCTTCGCGGTCGTGCTCTCCATCATCGTCTTCGCGGTCGGGCTGATCGCGCTGCCGCAGCTGCCCGTGGGCGAGTACCCCGAGGTCGTGCCGCCCAGCGTGGTGGTGCGCACCACCTACCCCGGCGCCAACCCCAAGGCCGCGGCCGAGTCCGTGGCCGTGCCGCTGGAGGAAGCCATCAACGGCGTCGAAGGCCTGATGTACCTGAAGTCGGTGGCCTCGTCGGACGGCAGCCTGCAGGTGGTGGCCACCTTCCGCCAGGGCACTGACCCCGACACCGCCGCCGTGCGCGTGCAGAACCGCGTGAGCCAGGCCCTGAGCCGCCTGCCCGAGGAGGTGCGCCAGTTCGGCGTGACCACGCAGAAGCAGTCGGCCACGGCGCTGATGTACCTGAGCCTGGTCTCCGAGGATGGCGGGCACGACACGCTGTACCTGCGCAACCACGTCACGCTCAGGATCAAGGACGAGCTGGCGCGCATTCCCGGCGTGGGCGACGTGGCCATCTACGGCGCGGGCGACTATGCGATGCGCGTCTGGCTCGACCCGCACCAGGTGGCGGCGCGCCAGCTCACCACCAGCGAGGTGATCGCCGCCATCCGCGAGCAGAACGTGCAGGTCTCGGCCGGCCAGCTCGGCGCCGAGCCCAGCGCGCAGAAGTCCGATAAGCTGCTGTCCATCAACGTGCGCGGGCGGCTGCAGACGCCCGAGGAGTTCGGCGCCATCGTGCTCAAGAGCGGCGAGGGCGGCCAGCTGGTGCGCCTGGCCGACGTGGCGCGCATCGAGCTGGGCGCCAGCGACTACACGCTGCGCGCGCTGCGCAACCGCGCCAATATCGCGGCCATCGGCATCTACCTGTCGCCGGGCGCGAATGCGCTGGGCGTGGCCGAGCAGGTCTACGCCACGATGAAGCGGCTCACGCCCGAGCTGCCCCGGGGCGTGGCCTTCAAGGAGCTGTTCGACCCCACGGTCTTCGTGCGCGACTCGATCAAGGCCGTGCAGAGCACGCTGGTCGAGGCCGTGTTCCTGGTGGTGCTGGTGGTCATCGTCTTCTTGCAGACCTGGCGCGCCTCCATCATCCCGCTGCTGGCCGTGCCGGTGTCCGTCATCGGCACCTTCGCGGGGCTGTACCTGCTGGGCTATTCGATCAACACGCTGACGCTGTTCGGCCTGGTGCTGGCGATAGGCATCGTGGTGGACGACGCCATCGTCGTGGTCGAGAACGTGGAGCGCCACATCGCCGCGGGCCACGCCCCGCGCGAGGCCGCGCACCTGGCGATGCGCGAGGTCTCCGGCCCCATCATCGCCATCGCGCTGGTGCTGTGCGCGGTTTTCGTGCCCATGGCGTTTCTGAGCGGCGTGACCGGCCAGTTCTACCAGCAGTTCGCGGTGACCATCGCCATCTCCACGCTGATCTCCACGCTCAACTCGCTGACGCTGTCGCCCGCGCTCGCGGCCAAGCTGCTGCAGCCGCACGGCGCGCCGCGCGATGCGCTGGGGCGCGGCATCCAGCGCGTGTTCGGGCGGGCGTTCGGCGGCTTCAACCGCTTCTTCGAGCGCAGCTCGCACCGCTACGAAGGGGCGGTGCGGCAGTCGCTCACCTCGCCCGCGCGCCGCGGCGTGGTGTTCGGTGTCTACGCGGCCCTGCTGGCCGGCACGGCGCTGCTGTTCCACGTGGTGCCCGCGGGCTTCATCCCCATGCAGGACAAGCTCTACCTGTTTGCCGGCGCCAAGCTGCCCGAGGGCGCGTCGCTGAACCGCACCGACGCCGTCACGCGCCAGATGGTCGATGCCGCCGAGAGCGTGCCGGGCACCGAGACCATCGCGGCCTTCGCCGGCTTCAACCCGCTGCAGGGCACGAACACGCCCAATCTGAGCACCGCCTTCGTGATGCTCAAGCCCTTTGCCGAACGCGAGCACAGCGCCCAGGCCATCCAGGCCCAGCTGAGCGCCAAGTTCGCGCAGATCGACGGCGGCTTTGCCTTTGCGATGATGCCCCCGCCCATCCAGGGCCTGGGCAATGGCTCGGGCTACTCGCTGTACCTGCAGGACCGCGCGGGCCTGGGCTACGCGGCGCTGCAGCAGGCGCTGAACGCCTTCCAGGGCGAGATCGCCAAGACGCCGGGCATGAGCTTCCCGGTCAGCAGCTACCAGTCCAACATCCCGCAGCTCGAGGTGCAGGTGGACCGCGCCAAGGCCAAGGCCCAGGGCGTGCTGCTGTCCGATTTGTTCCAGACGCTGCAGACCTACCTGGGCTCGGTCTACGTCAACGACTTCAACGCGCTGGGCCGCGTCTGGCGCGTGATGCTGCAGGCCGATGCCGACTACCGCCAGTCGGCCGAGGACATTACCCGGCTGCGCACGCGCAATGCGCGCGGCGAGATGGTGCCCATAGGCTCCATGGTCACCGTGGTGCCCAGCTACGGCCCCGACCCGGTGGTGCGCTACAACGGCTTTCCCGCGGCCGACCTGATCGGCGACGCCGATCCGCGCGTGCTGTCGTCGGCCGAGGTGCTGGCCAAGCTCAAGGAGATCGCGCAGCGCACGCTGCCACGCGGCATCGAACTGGCCTGGACGGACCTGAGCTACCAGCAGGTCGAGCAGAGCAACACCGCGCCCGTGGTGTTTGCGCTGGCGGTGATGCTGGTCTTCCTGGTGCTGGCCGCGCTCTACGAGAGCTGGACCCTGCCGCTGGCCGTGATCCTCATTGTGCCGGTGTGCATCTGCGCGGCGCTGTTCGGCGTGTGGCTGGCCGGTGGCGACAACAACGTCTTCGTGCAGGTGGGCCTGGTGGTGCTGATGGGCCTGGCCTGCAAGAACGCCATCCTGATCGTGGAGTTCGCCCGCGAGCTGGAGCTGCGCGGCGTGGCCACGGTGCAGGCCGCGCTGCAGGCCTGCCGCCTGCGGCTGCGCCCCATCGTCATGACCTCCATCGCCTTCATTGCCGGCGCCGTGCCGCTGCTGCTGGGCAGCGGCTCGGGCAGCGAGGTGCGCGCGGCCACGGGCGTGACGGTATTCGCCGGCATGCTGGGCGTGACGCTGTTCGGCCTCTTCCTCACGCCGGTGTTCTACGTCGCGCTGCGCCGGCTCTCGGGCCGCCCGCTGGTGGCGCACGAGCCGGCGCCCCTGCCCGCGACCGCCCTGCTGGAGAGCCGCCATGTCTGACATCCGCAAACCCCTGCGCTTGCACGCGCTAGCCCTCGCTGCCGCGAGCCTGCTCGCGGGCTGCGCCGCCGGCCCCGACTACCGCGCGCCCGCGCTGCCTGAAACCGGCGCACAGTTCGCGCGGGCCGAGGCGTCTTCCGCCGCGCCGCAGGCCGCCCCCGATGCCGCTTTCTGGCGCCAGTTCCACGACCCGCAGCTCACGCAGCTGGTCGAGCAGGCCCTGCAGGCCAACCAGGACCTGCGCGGCGCGCTGGCGCGGCTGGACGGGGCCCAGGCCCTGCTGCGCGAAAGCCGGCTCGACCAGTTGCCCACGGTCACGATGTCGGGCCAGGCGCTGCAGCAAAAGCGCAGCGAAAGCGAAGCCATGGGCGGGCCGCGCAGCCAGCGCAGCTACAGCGCCGGCATCGCCGCGAGCTGGGAGATCGACCTGTTCGGCCGCGTGCGCCGGAGCATCGAGGCCGGCAGCGCCGACGTGCGCGCCAATGCCGCCGACCTGGCGGCGTTGCAGGTGGCCATCGCGGCCCAGGTCGCGGCCAGCTACGCCGACCTGCGCGGCTGGCAGCAGCGCCTGCAGCTGGCCGAGGCCAACGCCGCCAACCAGCACGACACGCTGCGCCTGGTGCAACTGCGGCTGGCGCATGGCAGCGGCACCGATTTCGACGTGGCGCGCGCCCAGGCCCAGCTCGAAGCCACGCGCTCGCGCATCCCCGCGCTGCAGGCCCAGATCGCCGTGGCCCAGCACCGGCTGGCCGTGCTCACCGGCCAGGTGCCCGAGGCGCTGATCGCGGCGCTGGACGCGCCGACTGCGCTGCCGCAATTGCCTGAAGCCATCGCTCCCGGCACGCCGGCCGAGCTGCTACGCCGCCGGCCCGACGTGGCCGCCGCCGAGGCACGCCTGCAGGCCGCCACGGCGCGCGTGGGCGTGGCCACGGCCGATCTGTTCCCGCGCCTGTCGCTGGGCGGCCTGCTGGGCAGCGTGGCGCCCGGCACCGGCGCGCTGTTCGAGGCCGGCAGCGCCAGCCGCAGCGTGTTTCTGGGCGTGGACTGGTCCTTCCTCGACGTGGGCCGGGTGCGCGCCCGCATCGCTGCCAGCGAGGCCGGCGCCCAGGCCGCGCTGGCTCAGTACCAGCAAAGCGTGCTGCTGGCGCTGGAGGACACCGAGAACGCCCTGGTGCGCCTGGCGCGCACCCGCGCCGAGGACGCCCACCTGGCCCAGGCCGCCGAGCAGCGCGCCCGCGCCGAGCAGCTGGCCCAGCGCCGCTACCGCCTGGGCAGCGTGGGCCTGTACGAGGTGCTGGACGCGCAGCGCGACCTCTACGCCGCGCAGGACGCCGCCGCCGACAGCCGCGCGCGCGGCCTGCGCGCCGCCGTGGCGCTGTACCAGGCGCTGGCGGGTGGCTGGGAAGGAGGGCCGCCCGGCTGACGAAGCCGTGCCCGGGGCGCGGGCACTCGATACTTTTTACAATCGCTGCCCATGAGCCTGCCGCACTACACCCGAGCCCAAGATCTGCCCGACACCCTCGCCAAGCGCCTCGTCATCCTCGACGGCGCCATGGGCACCATGATCCAGCGTTTCAAGCTGGGCGAGGCCCAGTACCGCGGCGAGGGCTATGGCGGAGCCGACGGCGCGGGCGAGCGCTTCCAGGACTTCGCCTACGACGTCAAGGGCAACAACGAGCTGCTGTCGCTCACCCGCCCCGACGTGATCCGCGACATCCACGAGAAGTACCTCGCCGCGGGCGCCGACCTGATCGAGACCAACACCTTCGGCGCGACCACCATCGCGCAGGAGGACTACCACATGGCCGAGCTGGCCTATGAGATGAACCTCAAGAGCGCCCGGCTCGCGCGCGCGGCCTGCGACAAGTACAGCACGCCCGGCCACCGCCGCTACGTGGCCGGCGCGCTCGGCCCCACGCCCAAGACGGCCAGCATCAGCCCCGACGTGAACGACCCCGGCGCGCGCAACGTGAGCTTCGAGCAGCTGCGCCAGGCCTACCTGGAGCAGACGCTGGCGCTGATCGAGGGCGGCGCCGACGTGATCCTGGTCGAGACCATCTTCGACACGCTCAACGCCAAGGCCGCGCTGTTCGCGGTGGACGAGGCCTTCGAGCAGACCGGCGAGGTGCTGCCCATCCTCATCAGCGGCACGGTGACCGACGCCTCGGGCCGCATCCTGTCGGGCCAGACGGTGACCGCCTTCTGGCACAGCGTGCGCCATGCGCAGCCGCTGTCCATCGGCCTGAACTGCGCGTTGGGCGCGGCGCTGATGCGCCCCTACATCCAGGAGCTGCACAAGGCCGCGCCCGAGACCTTCATCAGCTGCTACCCCAACGCCGGCCTGCCCAACCCGATGAGCGACACCGGCTTCGACGAGACCCCCGAGGTCACCAGCCGCCTGGTGCACGAGTTCGCGGCCGAGGGCCTGGTCAACATCGTCGGCGGCTGCTGCGGCACCACGCCCGACCACATCGGCGCCATCGCCAAGGCGGTGCAGTCCACGCCCACGCGCCGGCTGTTCTACCCGGCCGAGGCCTGATCAAAAAAGAGAGCTGCTGGCGCTTGGTATCAAATGGTTTCCAATGGAAATCCCTTTGAAGTGCTTGTAGTGCAAGCGCGAGCAGCTATCAAATTCTTTTGTGCTGGCGCCACGCTGCCGGCCGCAGGGCGCCCTCAGGGTCTGTGCCCATAGCCAATCTCAATCGGCTTTTCTACAATGCCCCCAGGCCTGCCGCTGCGCAGGCCTTGTTCTTGGCCCGATCGCATTTGCCGCTTGGCAAACCACGCATGCCTTGCCATGCCCTTGCACCGGGCCGCTCGCCAGGTTCCGTCCACGCATGCACGCGCTGCGGTTCCTTCGTTTCGCTGCCTGCGGCAGCGCTTTGGCCGGTGCCGCGCACCGGTGGTCTGCCATCCCTTCCCCCTCATTGAAAGGAATCTTTCCGGATGCGTTTTTCCCATGGCTTGACGTTTGCTTGTTGTTCTCTCGCGGTGGCTGCCTTGCCGGCCGCCGCCCAATCGACGGTCGCGGTCAGCGGCTACCTGGATGCCGGTGTGTACCGCGATTTCGACCGCACCAGCAAGCTGGGCACCATCCAGCGCAGCAACCTCGCCTTTGCCGGCACCGAGGACCTGGGCGGCGGGCTGCAGGCCACGTTCCGGCTGAGCACGCGCCTGGAGATGGGCACGGGCGCGCCCGAGGGCAACGGCTTCAAGCCTTTCTGGCATGACGAATCCACCGTGGGCCTGAAGGGCCGCTGGGGCCAGTTGCGCCTGGGCCGCGCGCTCAGCGCCATGTGGGCGCAGGAATGGCAGTTCGACCCCTGGGCCAACTTCAACCGCATCGCCTCGCCGGCCTGGCATATGGCGCATTACCTGGCGCCCACCGATCGCGCGAGCAACAACGGCACGGCCGAGTTTGGGCGCATGTCCAACGGCGTGTTCTACGACTCGCCCACCGTGGGCGGCTTCACCGCGCACCTGAGCGGCTCCACCGAGCGCACCGAGGCCCCGGGGCGCCAGGGGCGCGGGTACTCGGCCTCGCTGAACTATGACCAGGGCGCGGTGGCCGCGATGCTGGCCCACGAGCGCAATGGCAGCGGTGACACCGACCTGTACCTGGGCGGCAAGTACCGCTGGGGCGCGGCGGCCTTGATGCTCGCCTACGACCGCACCCGCAGCGGCGATACGCAGGACAAGGCCAACCTGGTGGCCGTGGGCGCCACCTACGCCATGGGATCGACGACCTTCAAGGCCGGCTATGGGCGCCAGCGCCTGAACGGCGAGACCAACCAGATGGTGTCGCTCGGCGCGGAGTACGCGCTGTCCAAGCGCACCATGGCCTATGCCAGCCTGGGGCACCAGCGCTATGCGCAGCAGCCCTCGCGCACGGCGTTCGGCGTGGGGCTGGGCCACGCGTTCTGATCAGAACGGATAGTGGCGCTCGGTGGTCTGCAGGGTGATCCAGCGGGTGTCGGTGAAGGCGTCTATGCCCTGGCGGCCGCCGAAGTGGCCGTAGCCCGAGGCCTTGACGCCACCGAACGGCATCTGCGCCTCGTCGTGCACGGTCGGGCCGTTGATGTGGCAGATGCCGGCCTCGATGCGCGCGGCCACGCGCCAGCCGCGCGCGGTGTCGCGCGTGAACACCGCCGATGACAGGCCGAACTCGTTGTCGTTGGCGCAGGCAATCGCCTCCTCCTCGCCGCTGACGCGCACGATGGCCTTGACCGGGCCGAAGGTCTCCTCGTGGAAGATGCGCATCGCGGGCGTCACGTTGTCGAGCAGCGTTGCGGGCATCAGCGTGCTGTCGGCCTTGCCGCCGCAGACCAGGGTGGCGCCGCGGGCCAGGGCATCGTCGATCAGCGCATTGCAGCGCTCGACGGTGGCCCGGTCGACCACCGAACCCAGCACCACCGGCCCGCGGCGCGGATCGCCCAGCGGTAGCGCGCGGGCGCGCGCCGCGAGCTTGGCGACGAAGGCGTCGGCCACGCTGCGGTCGACCACGAAGCGCTCGGTGGACATGCAGATCTGGCCCGAGTTGGCGAAGGCGCCGAAGCTGGCGGCATGGGCCGCGGCATCGAGGTCGGCATCGTCGAGCACCAGGAAGGGCGCCTTGCCGCCCAGCTCCAGCAGTGCGGGCTTGAGGTACTTGGCGCAGGTCTGCGCGATCAGGCGGCCCACGCGCGTGGAGCCGGTGAAGCTGACGCGGCGCACCGCCGGGTGGGCCACGATGGCTTCGACGACGGCGCCCGCGTCCTCGGGCGCATTGGTCACGAAGTTCACCACGCCGGGCGGCAGGCCGGCATCCTGCAGCGCCTCGATGATCAGGCCGTGGGTGGCGGGGCACAGCTCCGAGCCCTTGAGGATGACGGTGTTGCCACAGGCCAGCGCCGTGGAGATGGCGCGCACCGCGAGGATCACCGGCGCATTCCAGGGCGCGATGCCAAGCACCACGCCGGCGGGCTGGCGCACGGCCATGGCCAGGCTGCCGGGCACGTCGGACGGGATGACCTCGCCGCCGATCTGCGTGGTCAGCGACGCGGCCTCGAGCAGCATGCCGGCGGCCAGGTGCACGTTGAAGCCGGCCCAGATGCCGGAGGCGCCGGTCTCGGCGGCCATGGCGGCGGCGATGGCCTCGCCCTTGGCCTCCAGCGCCTGCGACGCCTTCATCAGCAGGGCGCGGCGCGCGCCAGGGCCGAGCTGCGACCAGGCGGAAAAGGCGGCGGCCGCGGCCTCGCAGGCGTGCACCGCGTCCTGCACGGTGGCGGCCGGCGCGCGGGTGGCGACCGAGCCGTCGAGCGGGTTCTTGCGCTCGAAGCTCGCGCCGTTGCCAGCCTGGCACGGCTGGCCACCTATGAGCATGTTCTGTTCAATCATTGCGGGTTCTCCTCGTTCCTTCAATCCACTTTCAGGCCGATGGCCTGGATCAGCGGCGCAAAGCGCGCGCGCTCCCGGGCATGGTGGTCCACGAAATCCTGCCGGCCCATGCGCGGCTCGGGCGTGGCGCCCAGGCCCTGGATCACCTCGACCACGTTCTTCTGCTCCAGCGCCTTGATCACGCTGGCGCGCACGGCCTCGACCACCGGCGCGGGCGTGCCGGCCGGCGCATAGACGCCGAACAGGGTGTCGGCATCGAAGCCCGGCAGGCCGCTTTCGGCCAGCGTGGGCACCTGGGGGTACAGCGGCGAGCGCTGCGGGCTGCCGATGGCCAGCAGCCTGAGCTTGCCGGCCTCGACCTGCTTGAGGCCCGGGCCCGGATCGAACCAGTACTGCAGCTGGCCGCTGAGCACATCCGTCAGCGCCGGGCCGGCGCCCTTGTAGGGCACGTGGATGGCATCGACCTGGGCCGCGCGCTTGAACATCTCGCCAGCCAGGTGGGGTGAGCTGCCCGGGCCCGGCGAGCCATAGGACAGCTTGCCCGGGTTGGCCTGCAGGTGCTTGATGAAGTCCTGCACGCTCTTCACCGGCAGGCTGGGGTGGGTCTCCAGGAACACATGCACGCGGGCCACGGCGGCCACGGGGATCAGGTCCTTCTCGGGGTTGAAGGGCAGCTTGCCGTAGATCAGCGGATTGATGCTGATGCCGCCGCCTGAGCTGAGCAGCAGCGTATAGCCGTCCTTGGGCGCGCGCACGGTCTCGGCGATGCCGATGTTGCCGTTGGCGCCGGGCTTGTTGTCCACCACCACGGGCTGGCCCAGCGCCTGGCCCATGGTGGGCGAGATCGCGCGGCCCATCACGTCGGCCGCGCCGCCGGGGGCGAAGTTGACGACCAGGCGGATGGGGCGCTGCGGCCACGGGTCGCTGGCCAGGGCCGGCGCGGCCAGCAGGCTGCCGAGCAGGGCCAGCAGGCCGCGGCGGAGGAAAAGGATGGATGCCATGGGTGTCTCCTGATATTGCTGGCGCGGGCGCGCTCAAGCCACTTCGATTTCGACCACGATGGGGCGGGGGTGGGCGATGGCGTCGCGCAGCACCGAGGCCAGCTGCGCCGCGTTTTCCACGTGCACGCCGTCGCAGCCCTGGCCCCGGGCCAGCGCCACGAAGTCGAGGTCGGGCAGCTCCGTGCCCTCGACCTTCTCGCCGTCGCGGTAGCCGAAGACCTGGGAGAAGTCCTGCAGCGCCGCGTAGCGCCGGTTCTTGAGGATCACGAAGGTGATGGGCAGGCGCAGGTTGGCGGCGCTCCACAGCGCCTGTATCGCATACATGGCCGAGCCGTCGCCGATCACGGCGATGACCTTGGCGTCCGGCCGGGCCAGGGCAATGCCCACGGCCGCGGGCAGGCTGTGGCCCAGGCCGCCGCTGCACATGGTGAAGAAGGTGGCGCTGTGGAAGATGGGCAGGTAGGTCTGGATGACGGGGCGCGAGCTGGGCGCCTCCTCCACGATGATGCTGTGCGGATCGCGCACGCCGGCCAGCGTGTGCATGGCGAAGGCCACCGACATGCGCTCGCCGGTACCTGATGCTGCTGGTGCGGCCGGCACCGGCGGCGATGGCCTGCGCTGGGGCGCCGGGCGCTGTACGGCCTGCGGGCGCTGCAGCAGCTCCTCCAACCCCATGCGGATATTGCCCACGGCGGCCGTGCCCACGGGCGCCCAGGCGGCGATGGCCGGATCCTCGATGAGCTGGAACAGCTGCGTGCCTGCAGGGATGAACGGGCCGGCGCCCTCCACGTGGTAGGTGAAGGCGGCGGCGCCCACGGCAAAGACCAGGTCGTGGCCGTCCAGCTGCTGCACGATGCGCTCGCGCATGGCGGGCAGGAAGCCGGCGAACAGCGGGTGGTCCTCGGGGAAGCTGCAGCGCCCGCTCATGGGGGCCACGAAGACGCGGGCCTGGTGGCGCTCGGCCAGCGCCACCACGGCATCCCAGGCCTGGCCGCGGTCCACGGCCGCGCCCACCACGAAGGCGGGGCGCCGGGCGGCATCCAGCGCCTCGCCGGCCAGGGCCAGGGTGCGCGGATCGGGCCGGGTCTCGAAGCCCACGTGGCGCAGCGCCACGGGCTCGCAGGGATGGTCCCAGTCATCGGCGGGAATGGAGACGAAGACCGGGCCGCGCGGCTCCTGCATGGCGATGTAGTAGGCGCGTGCCAGGGCCTGGGGCACGTCCTCGGCGCGCGCGGGCTCGCAGCTCCACTTCACATAGGGCTTGGGCAGGTCGGTGGCGTCGCGGGAATGCAGGAAGGGATCGAGCTGCAGCAGCGAGCGCGCCTGCTGGCCGGCGGTGATGACCAGGGGCGTGCGGTTCTTGAAGGCCGTGAAGATATTGGCCATGGCGTGGCCCACGCCAGCGGCCGAGTGCAGGTTCACGAAGCTGGCGTTGCGCGTGGCCTGGGCGTAGCCGTCGGCCATGCCCACGACCACGGCCTCCTGCAGGCCGAGCTCGTACGAGAAATCCTCGGGGTAGTCGCGGAACAGCGGCAGCTCGGTAGAGCCGGGATTGCCGAAGATGCGCGTCATGCCCAGCTCGCGCAGCATGTTGATGACGGCGTGGCGCACGGTATGGGTCGGTGGGGGGCTGGCGGGGGCGGGCAAGACGGTCTCCTGGATGCAATGGAGCGCATCTTGCGTTGCGCCATAATTTCCAGCAATTGAATAAACCATCTAAGAGATATTCACCTCATGGATATATCGGGCCTGGACCTTAACCTGCTGCGCGTCTTCGATGCCGTGTTCCGCCACGGCAGCGTCAGCCGCGCGGCCGATGAGCTGGGCCTGTCGCAGCCGGCGGCCAGCCAGGCGATCACGCGGCTGCGCCAGTTGCTGGGCAACCCGCTGTTCGAGCGCATGCACGGCGGCGTGCGACCCACGCCGCGCGCCGAGCGGCTGGCGCAGTCGGTGCGGACGGCGCTGGCCATGCTGGAGGTGGCGCTGGCCGAGGCCCACGACTTCGACCCGCAGGCGGGCGAAAAGCGCTTTCGCCTTCACCTGAGCGACATCGGCGAGGCGCGATTCCTGCCGCCGCTGATGCAGGCGCTGCGCGAGCGGGCGCCGCGCGTGCAGCTCGAGACCCTGCCCGTGCCCATGCACGACATCGCGGACGCGCTGGACCGCGGCTCGCTGGACATGGCCATCGGCTTTTTGCCGGGCGTCACGCGCACCCAGCAGACGGTGCTGCTGTCGGACCACTACCAGGTGCTGCTGCGGCGCGACCACCCCTTGCTGCAGGGGCTGGCGGCCCAGCGGCTGAGCTTGGCGCGGCTGCGCCGGCTGGAGTTCGTGGCCGTGCGCTCGCATTCGGAGACGCTGCGCATCCTGCAGGCGCTGGACCTGCAGGAGCGCGTGCGCCTGTCGGCCGCGCACTTCATGGCCGTGCCGTCCATCGTGCGCCAGACCGATCTGGCGGTCGTCATGCCGGCCGAGATAGCGGCTTCGTTCGTGGCCCAGGGCAGCTATGCGGCCGTGGAGGCCGACCTGCCCGGCAAGGGCTTCGATGTCTCGCTGCACTGGAGCTGGCGCTTCGCCCAGGAGCCGGCCAACCTGTGGCTGCGGGCGCTGGTGCAGGAGCTGTTCCAGCAGCGTTAGGGTTTGCGGCCCAGCTTGCGGTAGACGGTGGCGCGGCTGATGCCCAGCGTGCGCGCCGCCTCCATCACGTTGCCGCGCGCGTCCGCCACGGCCTGGCGGATCAGCGCGATCTCCACGTCCTTGAGCGGAGCGTGGCCCAAGGTTGCCCGGCTGCCGGCAGCGCGTGCCGGCGCGGCGCCGGCCGGCACCGGCCGGGCGTGCAGGCGCAGGCCGGACCACAGCGGCAGATCGAGCGGCGGTGCCTCGGCGCCATGCTGGCGTGCCGCGTCGAACAGCATCTGGTGCGGCGCGGCGAACAGCTCGTCGCAGTGCAGCGGCACACCGGTGGCCGCCTGGCCCGGCGCCAGCGCTGGGATCATCTGGCGCGCGGCCTGGTTGGCGCCGGCCACCAGGCCGTCGGCGTCGAGGCAGACCAGGCCGTCGGCGCTGGCGCCGCCGAGCGGCCCGAGGCGCCCCGGCCAGTTCAGCTGCAGCAACAGCCGGTGCGGCCGGGCCAGCAGCAGCGCGTTCTCGATGCTGCTGGCCGACTGCGCCACCAGGTGCCTGAGCTCGGGCCGCTCCACGGTCTCGATGCCGGTCAGGTCCAGCATGCCCACGCAGTGCCCGTCGGGGCCGAACAGCGGCGCGCCGGCGCAGCTGTAGGCCGAGGTGTCGTCGAAGAAGTGTTCGCCGCGGTGCAGCCATACCGGCTGGCGCTCGGCCAGCGCCGCAGCGATGGCCGAGGTGCCTATGCTGCGCTCCGACAGGTCGACGCCCACGCGGGCGATGGCCTCGGCGCGCGGGTCCGACCGGTCCACCGGCCCGCCCACGTCGATGACCGTGCCCTGTGCGTCGGTGAGGATGGCGAAATACCGCGTGCTGGCGATGGCCCGGCACAGGTGCTCGATCACCGGCCGCGCGGCCTGCACCAGCGCGTGGTTGGCCTCCCCGGCGCGGCGCATGGCCGCGGCCGGCACCACATCGAAGGCCACGCGCTGCCCGGGCCGCTGGCCCTGGGCCAGGCAGCGCTGCCACGAGCGCGTGATCCAGGCATGGTCGGCCTGGGCCTGCGCATACCAGGCCCCGACCAGCGCGTCGGTCAGCGAGCCGCCTTCGTCCATCACCGCATGGCGCGCGCGCTCGATCTGCAGCAGGCGCTGCCGGGCCAATGCGTCGGTGGCGAGGTTCATCGGGGCGGGGTGGTGGGGTCGCATGGGGCGAAGTGTTCCATTTTGAGAATTTCAGGCGTATGACGCAATCGCCCTAGGGTTTCCCCTGGCGTGGTTGGGCGCACCCACTTCAACAATGAACAGGTTCCTGGCCCGCCAGAGGCCGCCCGAAAGGAGACCCACGATGCAAGTGCGATTCACCGTCAACGGCCAGGCGCAGACCGTCGACGTTCCTCCCAACACGCTGCTGGTCCACGCGCTGCGCGAGCACCTGCAGCTCACCGGCACCCATGTGGGCTGCGACACGGCCCAGTGCGGCGCCTGCACCGTGGTGGTGAACGGCCGCGCCATCAAGGCCTGCAACACGCTGGCCGTGCAGCATGAGGGCGCCGAGATCACCACCATCGAGGGCCTGGCGCAGCCCGACGGCACGCTGCACCCGATGCAGGCGGCCTTCAAGGAGTGCCACGGCCTGCAGTGCGGCTTCTGCACGCCGGGCATGGTGATGAGCGCGGTGGACCTGTGCCGCCAGCACCCGCAGGCCAGCGAGGCCCAGATCCGCGAGCTGCTCGAGGGCAACCTGTGCCGCTGCACGGGCTACCAGAACATCGTGAAGGCCGTGCAGCAGGGCCAGGCCGCGATGGCCGGCAAATAAAGGAGAAATCACCATGGGTGCCACCGATTTTTCCAAGCTGCCGTACATCGGCGAGGCCGTGCTGCGCAAGGAGGACTACCGTTTCCTCACCGGCGCGGGCCAGTACACCGACGACATCGTGCTGCCCCACCAGGCGCACGCGGTGTTCGTGCGCTCGCCGCATGCGCATGCGGCCATCAAGGGCATATCGACCCGGCTCGCCTCGGAGATGCCCGGCGTCATCCGGGTCTTCACCGGCCAGGACGTGGAAGGCAAGATGGGCGGCCTGCCCTGCGGCTGGCTCATCACCTCCACCAACGGCGAGCCCATGAAGGAGCCGCCGCACCCCATCCTCGCCCAGGGCAAGGTGCGCTACGTGGGCGACCACGTGGCCATGGTCGTGGCCGAGACGCTGCAGCAGGCGCGCGACGCGGCCGAGGCGGTCGAGGTGGACTACGAGATGCTCGATGCCGCGGTGGCGGTGAGCGACGCGAAAAACGGCCCGGCGCTCCACGACATCGCACCCGACAACCACTGCTACAACTGGGCCATCGGCGACAAGGCGGCCGTCGATGCCGCGTTCGCCAATGCCGCGCATGTCACGAAGCTCGACCTGGTCAACAACCGGCTCATCCCCAACGCCATGGAGCCGCGCGCGGCCATCGGCAGCTACAACCGCGCCACTGATGAGTACACGCTCTACGTGGCCAACCAGAACCCGCATGTGGAGCGCTTGCTGATGACGGCCTTCGTGCTCGGCCTGCCCGAGCACAAGGTGCGCGTGATCGCGCCCGACGTGGGGGGAGGATTCGGCTCCAAGATCTACCTCTACGCCGAGGACGTGGCCCTCACCTGGGCCAGCAAGCAGCTCAACCGCAACATCAAGTGGACGGCCGACCGCAGCGAGGCCTTCCTGAGCGACGCGCACGGCCGCGACCACGTCAGCCACGCCGAGATGGCGATGGACCAGGACGGCAAGTTCCTCGCGATGCGGGTGCACACCGACGCCAACCTGGGCGCCTACCTGTCCACCTTCTCGACGGCGATCCCCACCATCCTCTACGCCACGCTGCTGGCCGGCCAGTACACCTGCCCGCAGGTCCATGTTGAGGTCGATGCCTGGTTCACCAACACCGCGCCGGTCGATGCCTACCGCGGCGCGGGCCGGCCCGAGGCCACCTACCTGCTCGAACGCCTGGTGAGCCGCTGCGCCTGGGAGCTGGGCCTGTCGCAGGCCGAGATCCGGCGGCGCAATTTCATCACCCAGTTCCCGTACCAGACGCCGGTGGCGCTGCAGTACGACGTGGGCGACTACCACGCCTGCATGGACCAGGCCGAGCAGCTGGCCGACGTGGCCGGCTTCGCCGCCCGGCGCCAGGCCAGCGAGGCCAAGGGCCTGAGGCGCGGCATCGGCTACAGCAGCTACATCGAGGCCTGCGGCCTCGCGCCCAGCAACGTGGCGGGCGCTTTAGGCGCGCGCGCCGGCCTGTTCGAGGCCGGCGAGGTGCGCGTGCACCCCACCGGCAGCGTGACGGTGTTCACCGGCTCGCACAGCCACGGCCAGGGGCACGAGACCACCTTCGCCCAGGTGGTGGCGGCGCGGCTGGGCATACCGGTCGAGAACGTGGACGTGGTGCACGGCGACACCGGCCGCGTGCCCTTCGGCATGGGCACCTACGGCTCGCGCTCGATCAGCGTGGGCGGCGCGGCCATCATGAAGGCGCTGGACAAGATCGAGGCCAAGGCCAAGAAGATCGCGGCCCACCTGCTGGAGGCCAGCGACGCCGACATCGACTTCGCGGGCGGCGAGTTCACCGTGAAAGGCACCGACAAGAAGCTGCCCTTCGCGCAGATCGCGCTCACCGCCTACGTGCCGCACAACTACCCGCTGGACAAGCTGGAGCCCGGCCTGAACGAGACCGCGTTCTACGACCCGACCAACTTCACCTACCCGGCTGGCACTTACATCTGCGAGGTCGAGGTCGACCCCGCCACCGGCCAGGTGCGGGTGGACCGCTTCAGTGCGGTGGACGACTTCGGCACCATCATCAACCCGATGATCGTCGAGGGCCAGGTGCATGGCGGCCTGGTGCAGGGCATAGGCCAGGCGCTGCTGGAGAACTGCGTCTACGACCGCGAGACGGGCCAGCTGCTCACCGGCAGCTTCATGGACTACGCCATGCCGCGCGCCGACGACTTCCCGACCTTCCAGCTCGGCCACGTCTGCACGCCGTGCACGCACAACCCACTGGGCACCAAGGGCTGCGGCGAGGCCGGCGCCATCGGCTCGCCGCCGGCCGTCATCAACGCCGTGCTCGACGCGCTGCACCCGCTGGGCGTGAAGGAGTTCGACATGCCCGCATCGCCCGGCCGCGTCTGGGCCGCCATCCAGGCCGCACGCTGAGGAGATCGCCATGTATGCATTCACCTTCGAACGCCCGGCCTCGCTGGCCGATGCCGCCAAGCTCGCCGCCGGCGATGCCAAGCCGCTGGCCGGCGGCCAGACCCTGCTGGCCTCGATGAAGCTGCGCCTGTCCAGCCCCGAGGCGTTGGCCGACCTCAGCGGCATCAAGGAGCTGGCCGGCATCCGCCGCGACGGCGATGCGCTGGTCATCGGCGCCATGGCGCGCCATGCCGACGTGGCCGCCAGCCCCGAGGTGCAGGCCGCCATCCCCGCGCTGGCCGACCTGGCCGCGCACATCGGCGACAAGCAGGTGCGCGCCATGGGCACGCTGGGCGGCTCGGTGGCCAACAACGACCCGTCCGCCTGCTACCCCAGCGCGGTGCTGGGCCTGGGTGCCACCGTGGTCACCACGCAGCGCGAGATCGCGGCCGACGACTTCTTCCAGGGCATGTTCGCCACCGCGCTGGAAGAAGGCGAGCTGATCACCGCGATCCGCTTTCCGATCCCGCGGCGCGCGGCCTACCTCAAGTTCAAGCAGCCGGCTTCGCGCTTTGCGCTGATCGGCGTCTTCGTGGCGCAGACGGCGCAGGGCGTGCCGAATGTGCGTGTAGCGGTCACCGGCGGCGGCAGCGGCGTGTTCCGCCATGCGGGGCTGGAGGCCGCGCTGGCGCAGAACTTCACCCCAGAGGCGGCTGCGGCTGTGCCTGTCGATGACAGCGAATTGAGCAGCGACATCCACGCCTCGGCCGCCTACCGCGCCAACCTGATCAGCGTGCAGGCGCAGCGGGCCGTGGCGCAGATGCTGCAAAAATAGGAGCTGCTGGCGCTTGATGGGTAAGGTTTTCAATATCAAAACCATTGAGAACCATTGCCAGTCAAGCGCAAGAAGCTATGGTTTTGATGAATGCACCTTTTGATTCGATAGCCGCCACGGCCCAGGCCCTGGAGGGCGTGGGCTACTACGCCGACCGGCGCCTGGCCACCGCGGTCTTCCTGGCATTGAAGCTGCAGCGCCCGCTGCTGCTCGAAGGCGAGCCCGGCGTGGGCAAGACCGAGCTGGCCAAGGCCCTGGCCCAGGCCCTGCAGCGCGCGCTGCTGCGCCTGCAGTGCTACGACGGGCTGGAGCTGCGCGAGGCGCTGTACGAGTGGAACTACGCCGCGCAGGTGCTGCACATGCGCGCGTCTGAATCCACGCATGCCAGCACCGATGCCGTAGAGCGCGAGGTCTACCAGGAGCGCTACCTGATCCGCCGCCCGCTGCTGCAGGCGCTGCAGGCACCGGCGCCGGGTGCGGTGCTGCTGATCGACGAGGTGGACCGCGCCGACGAACCCTTCGAGGCCTTCCTGCTCGAATACCTGGGCGAGTACCAGGTCAGCATTCCCGAGATCGGCACCGTGCGCGCCGCCGCCGCGCCGGTCACCATCCTCACCAGCAACCGCACGCGCGAGCTGCACGACGCCGTTAAGCGCCGCTGCCTGTACCACTGGCTCGACTACCCCGAGCGCGAACGCGAGCTGGCCATCGTGCGCGCCCAGGTGCCCGAGGCCAGCGCCGCGCTGTCGGCCCAGGTGGCCGGTTTCGTCGGCCGGCTGCGGCGCCAGCCTTTCGCCAGCGCCTTCCAGCGCGCGCCCGGCATCGCCGAGAGTGTGGAATGGGCCAAGGCCCTGGTGGCGCTGGACACGCTGGCGCTCGACCCCGAGCTGGTCGAAAGCACCGCCGGCGTGCTGTTCAAGCAGCGCGAGGACGTGGCCGCGCTCACCCGCGATCTGGCCGCGCAGCTGTTCGCCCCTGAACCCGTGTGATCCCATGCAGCTCGGCGACGCGCGCACCGGCAAGCTGATGGGCAATATCGTCGGCTTCGGCCGCGCGCTGCGCCGCGCTGGCGTGCGCACCGACGCCAGCCGCCTCGCGCTGGCCGTGGATGCGGCGCTGGCCGTGGGCGTGGCCGACCGCGATGACCTCAGTGCCGCGCTGGAGGCCGTGCTCGTCAGCCGCGAGCCCGATCGCGCCGTGTTCCGCGAGCTGTTCGACGCCTGGTTCCGCAACCCCGAGCTGGCCAACAAGCTGCTGGCGCAGATGCTGCCCAAGGCGCCCGGCGCCGAACCCGAGCAGCGCCGCCCGCGCGTGAGTGAGGCGCTGGCGCCGCCGCGCCGGCGGCAGGCAGTGGTCGAAGATGAGCTGCAGTTCGACGCCGCGATGACCGCCAGCGAGCTGCGCCGCCTCAAGCACGCCGACTTCAACCAGTTGAGCGCCAGCGAATACCGCCTGGTCGAGCGCCAGGCCTGCGAGCTGGCGCTGCCCGTGCCGCAGCTGCCCGGCCGCCGCACCCGCCCCGGCGGCAGCGGCGCGCGCCTGCATTGGCCGGGCGTGATGCGCCAGGCCGCGCGCACCGGCGGCGAGCTGCTGTGCCTGCCGCGCCTCAGCCGCCGGCGCCAGCCGCTGCCGCTGTTGGTGCTGGTCGATGTGTCGGGCTCGATGGAGCGCTACGCGCGGCTGCTGCTGGCCTTTCTGCACGCCGCCACGCACAGCGTGGAGGGCCAGCGCGTGCGGCGCGACGTGTTCGCCTTCGGCACCGGCCTGACCGACCTGACCCCCGCCTTCCGCCTGCACGGCGTGGACGAGATGCTGCTCGCCACCAGCGCGCGGATCGACGACTTCGGCGGCGGCACCCGGCTCGGCGCCTCGCTGGCCACGCTGCGCGAGCAGCATGCGCGCCGCCTCGTCGGCCGGCGCACGCTGGTGCTGCTCATCAGCGACGGCCTCGACACCGGCGAGCCCGCGCAGCTCGCGGCCGAACTCGCCTGGCTGCGCCGGCGCAGCCGCCAGCTGCTGTGGCTCAACCCGCTGCTGCGCTACGAAGGCTACGCGCCGCTGGCGCGCGGCGCGGCCGCGCTGCACGCCCAGGCCGACGCCATGCTGGCCGTGCACAACCTCGGCAGCCTCGAAGACCTGGCCGGCAGCCTGCAGCGGCTGCTGGCCTCCCGCTGACACTTATCCACAAGGACCACCACCATGGACATGCAAGCAAGCCGCCAGCTGGCCGTCACGCAACAGCAGGCCTGGGATGCGCTCAATGACCCCGAGGTGCTCAAGCTCTGCATCCCCGGCTGCGACAAGGTCGAGGCCAGCGGCGAGCACGAGTACGCCGTGGGCATGGCGCTCAAGATCGGCCCGGTGTCGGCCAAATTCTCGGGCCGGATCACGCTGTCGGACATCGTGGCGCCCCGCAGCTATACCATCGCCTTCGACGGCCAGGGCGGCGCGGCCGGCTTCGGCAAAGGCCGCGCCCAGGTCATGCTCACGCCCAATGACGCCGGCTGCGAGCTGGCCTACACCGTCAGCGCCCAGGTGGGCGGCAAGGTGGCGCAGCTCGGCCAGCGCCTGATCGACGGCGCGGCCAAGTCGCTGGCCGAGGATTTCTTCAAGCGCTTCGACCAGGAGATGCAGCGCCGCCATGGCCCGCAGCCCGAAGAGGGTGAGCCGGGCGACGGCGAGCAGGCCGAGGCCAAGGCTGGCATGATGTCGGGCCTGATGAAGAAGATCGGCCTGGGCAAGAAGGAGACGTGAAGCCGTGGAAAACCTCGATGTGATGGTGTTGCGCCAGCTGCGCGACTGGCGGCAGGCCGGGCGGCGGGCATTGCTGGCCACGGTGGTGCGCACCTGGGGCTCGTCGCCCCGGCCGATCGGCTCGATCATGGCGCTGTGCGAAGACGGCGCGGTGGTGGGCTCGGTGTCGGGCGGCTGCATCGAGGACGACCTGATCTACCGCTTCACCCAGGCCTATGCGCAGGCCGCGCCGAACCCGGCCGATGGCGACCACGCCATGCCCTCGGGCGCGCCCGGCTTCGTCAAGTACGGCATCACCGCCGACGAGGCGCACCGCTTCGGCCTGCCCTGCGGCGGCACGCTGGAGCTGCTGCTCGAATACGACCCCGACGCGGCCAGCCTGGCCGAGCTGGTGCGCTCGCTCGAGGCCGGCCGGCTGATGCAGCGCCGCGTGCGCATCGCCGACGGCGCGGTGCAGCTGGCCGAGGCCGCCGCGCCCGAGGCGCTGGCGCTGACCGACGCCGAGTTGGTCAACACCTTCGGCCCCGAATACCGTATGCTGCTGATCGGCGCGGGCCAGCTCACCGAATACCTGGCCACGATGGCGCTGTTCTCGGGCTTCGCGGTCACGGTCTGCGACCCGCGCGAGGAATACCGCGGCGCATGGAGCGTGGCCGGCGCCACCGTGGTGGCCGACATGCCCGACGACGTGGTGCTGGCCTTCCGGCCCGACCGGCGCAGCTGCGTCGTCGCGCTCACGCACGACCCCAAGCTCGACGATCTGGCGCTGCTCGAGGCGCTGAAGACCGAGGCCTTCTACGTCGGCGCCATCGGCTCGCGCCGCAACAACGAGGCGCGCCACCAGCGCATGATCGAGCACTTCGAGCAGACCGAGGACAGCCTGGCGCGCCTGCGTGGCCCCATCGGCATCTACATCGGCAGCAAGACGCCGCCCGAGATCGCGGTCAGCGTGATGGCCGAGATCCTCGCGGTGAAGAACGGCGTCGCGCTGCCGCGCGACGTGGACGTGAGCCAGGCCAAGAACGAGCGCGAGCTGGCGCCCAACGACCCGGGCATGCTGGTGTGCGGCGTGCGCTGATCCAGCGCTTCAGCTCGTAAACACGTTTCTTACTTGCTCGTGGCGAGCCGGTTGGCCACGCCCACCAGGTGGGCCAGGCTGGGGCCGACCTGCTCCAGCAGTTCGCGGGCATGCACCTGCATGCCGGGCACGGCGCAGTTGAACAGCAGCTGGCGCGGCCCGTAGTGGATGCGCGAAGCGACGCCCACGGCGAAGACCCCGAAGCCGGTATCGCCCAGGTTCACGGAAAACCCCCGACTGCCATAGTGGGCCAGGCTGTCGCGGGTGGCATCGATGCAGCGCGCATACTCCTCGGGCCGCAGCCGGCGCGCGCGGCGCAGGAACTGGCCTTGCGCCGGTGCCGGCAGCTGCGCCAGGCCGGCCCGGCCCATGGCCGTCTCCAGCACGCCGCGCACGGCGCCCACGCCGGGGCGCTTGAGCGTGCCGTCCTGGTAGGCGCAGGTTTCCACGTAGACCACATCCAGGTCCATGATCACGCCGACGGACACGGCGCCCTGCACGCGGTCGGCCAGGGCCTGCATGGGCGCGCGCAGCTGGCCGAGCAGGGGCGTGTTGATCGCATACGGATAGCTCAGCGCGACGGCGGCGGGGCCGACGAAGTAGCGGTCCAGACGCTCGTCGTGGTCCAGGTAGCCCAGGGTCTGCAGGCTGCGGCACAGGCGCGACACCGTCGGCCGGGGCAGGCCCAGGCGCTGGGCCAGTTCGCTGTTGGCATGGGGGCGCGGGTCGCGGACGAAGCATTCCAGGATCATCAGCCCCTTGGCCAGGGTGCCCGAGAAGTAGGGGTCGTCCTCGCGGATGCGGTGCACGTCCTGCAGGTCGCGGAGCTGGTGGACGGGCGAGGCTTTTTTCATGCAGGTATTCTGCGGGCAGGAGCGATGGATTTGAATCCATATTTCAATATTTGAAACTTGGTTTCGGTTTTTGCGCCGTGCTTTTTACAGTGCGAAGCATGATCCAAGACCCCACCCGACTCCAGGCCCTGGTGGCCGACATCCGCAGCTTTGTGCGCGAGCACTGGCACCCACTCGAAGCGCGCATCGACCGCGAGGACGACATCCCGCCGGCGACGGTGCAGATGCTGCGCGACAAGGGCTACTTTGGCTGGAGCATTCCAGAGGCCTATGGCGGCCTGGGGTTGAGCACCGAGGAGCTGGTGCGCTGCGCCTTCGAGCTGTCGCAGGCCTCGGTGGCGCTGCGGGCGCGGGTTGGCACCAACACGGGAATAGGCTCCGAGGCGCTGGTGGCCGACGGCACCGAGGAGCAGAAGCAGCGCTGGCTGCCGCGCATGGCGCGGGGCGAGCTGACCGGCTGCCTGGCGCTGACCGAGCCGGATGCGGGCTCGGAGGCCTCCAACATCCAGACCACCGCGCGCCGCGAGGGCGAGCACTATGTGCTCAACGGCACCAAGCGCTTCATCACCAATGCGCCGCTGGCCGACGTGTTCACGGTGATCGCGCGCACCGATGGCGGCAGTGCGGGCAGCGACGGGCTCACCGCCTTTCTGGTGGAGCGCTCGGCGGGGCTGAGCACGGGCCCGGCCTACCGCAAGATGGGGCAGGCCGGCTCGCCGGTGTCGGACGTGCATTTCGAGAACTGCCGCGTGCATGCCAGCCAGATCATCGGCGGGCGCGAGGGCATGGGCTTCAAGACGGTGATGAAGGTGCTGAACAAGCAGCGGCTGCACCTGGCGGCGCTGTGCACCGGCCCGGCCATCCGCATGCTGGACCTGGCCATGGAGCATGTGAGCCGGCGCGAGCAGTTCGGCCAGCCGGTGGCGAACTTCCAGCTGGTGCAGGCCATGATCGCCGACAGCCGCACCGAGATCTTCGCGGCGCAGTCCATGATCCTGGAGGCGGCGCGGGCGCGCGACCGTGGCGAGGAGGTGGCGCTGTCGGCGTCGATGTGCAAGTACTTCGCCTCGGAGATGTGCGGGCGGGTGGCGGACCGCGCGGTGCAGATGTTCGGCGGCTCGGGCTATGTGGCCGACTTCAGCCCGATCGAGCGCTATTTCCGCGACGTGCGCCTGTTCCGCCTGTACGAGGGCACGAGCCAGATCCACCAGCTGAACATCGCCAAGCTGGCGCTGCGCGAGCGGAGCGGCGCATGAGCGCGCCCACGCCCCAGCAGGTGCGGGAGTTCGTGGAATCCTGCTGCATCCCGCGCGAAAGCGCCCGGCACCTGCACGATCCGCAGGCGCTGGATGCCACGCTGGCCGAGCTGCGCCCGCTGGCGCAAGCCCATGGCCTGTACCTGCCCCACCTGCCGGTGCGTTCCGGCGGACTGGGCCTGGGCTGGGAGGCGCGGGCGGCGCTGCTGGAAGAGGCCGGCCGCAGCTACCTGGGGCCGGCGGCCATGAACTGCGCCGCGCCCGACCAGCCCAACATGATCAGCCTGGCGCTGCAGGGCACGCCCGCGCAGCAGGAGCGCTACCTGGCGCCGCTGGCCGCGGGGCAGTTGCGCTCGTGCTTCGCGATGACGGAGCCGGCGCCGGGCGCGGGTTCGGACCCGGCCATGCTGCGCAGCACGGCCCGCCGCGAGGCGGGCGGCTGGGTGATCGACGGACACAAGTGGTTCATCACCGGCGCGGTCGGTGCCAGCTTTGCCATCGTGCTGGCGCAGACCGAGGACGGCCCCACGCAGTTCATCGTGGACATGGACAACCCGGGCATCCGGCTGGTGCGCGAGATCCGCTCCAGCGACCCGTTCGCCGTCGGCGGGCATGGCGAGCTGCGCCTCGAGGACTGCCGGGTGGGCGCCGGGGCCGTGCTGGGCAGCATCGGCCGCGGGTTCGAATACGCGCAGCAGCGCCTGGAGCCGGCGCGCCTGTCGCACTGCATGCGCCTGATGGGCCGCGCGCGGCGGGCGCTGGAAATCGCCCAGGCCTATGCCAACCAGCGGCAATCCTTTGGCAGCCTGCTGGCCGACCTGCAGCAGGTCCAGGCCATGGTGGCTGATTCGCACATCGACCTGTACGCCAGCCGCCTGATGGTGCGCGACTGCGCGGCGCGCATGGATGCCGGGCTGTCGGTCAAGACCGAGTCCGCGATGGCCAAGGTCTTCGTGTCCGAGGCGCTCAACCGCGTCGCCGACCGCGCGGCGCAGCTGTGCGGCGCCTACGGCATGGACGAAGACGCGCCGCTGGCGCCCATCCTGCGCGAGCTGCGGCCGTTCCGCATCTACGACGGCGCCTCGGAGCTGCACCGGGCCACGCTGGGCCGGCGCTTTCTCAAGACCCACTAGGAGACACTCTCATGCAATCCACCGCGATGCCAAGGCTGGCCGCGCTGGCGCTGTGCTGCGCCATGGCTGCGGCCCACGCCGCCTACCCGGACCGTCCGATCCGGCTGATCGTCCCCTTTCCGGCCGGCGGCAGCACCGACCTGGTCACCCGGGCCATCTCGGTGGATCTGGGCCAGGCCCTGGGCCAGCCCGTGGTGGTCGAGAACAAGCCCGGCGCGGGCAGCCTGGTGGGCTCCGAGCAGGTGGCCCGCGCGGCACCGGACGGCTACACCCTGCTGATGGCCGGGCTGACCAATGTGTTCCTGCCCTATGTGCACCGCCAGCTCAAGTGGAATCCGCTCACCGACTACGAGTACATCGGCCTGGTGGCGGACCTGCCCAACGTCATCGCCGTGAGCGCGCAGACGCCCTACCGCACGCTGGCCGAGCTGGTGGCGGCCGAGCAGGCCAAGCCCGGCGCGCTGTCCTTCGGCTCGGCCGGCGTGGCCACGCCCTCGCACCTGGTGTGCGAGATGGTGAACCACCAGCTGCGCATCCAGATGCAGCACCTGCCCTACAAGGGCAACGCCCCGGCGGTGAACGACCTGATGGCGGGCCACATCCCGGTGATGTGCAACAACCTCGGCGGCACCCTGCCGTACATGCAGGGCGGGCAGATCCGCATCCTGGCGCAGACGGGCAAGGCGCGCTCCGCCGCGGCGCCGGACGTGCCGACCTTCGAGGAGCTGGGCGTGTCCGGCCTGGACGCCGGCCTGTGGATGGGCATCGTCGCGCCCAAGGGCACGCCGGCGCAGGTGGTGGCCGCCATCAACCAGGCGCTGGCCAAGGTGGTGGCCCAGCCCGAGACCCGGGCCAAGCTGGCCCGGCTGGGGGCGACGCCGCTGCCCGGCACGGTGGAGGCCTTCCGCCAGCGCGTGCAGAAGGACCGCCAGGCCTGGGACCCGGTGCTCAAGCGCGTGGACCTGAAAGGCCTGTGATGCATGCTGGCGGCTATCCCCTGCAGGGCGTGCGCATCCTGGACATGGCCACGGTGCTGGCCGCGCCTTTCTCGGCCACGCTGTGCGGCGACCTCGGCGCCGAGGTCGTCAAGCTGGAGCTGCCCCAGGGCGGCGACACCCTGCGCAGCCTGGCGCCGGTGCACCAGGGCCAGCCGGTCTTCTGGAAGACGGCCAACCGCGGCAAGCAAGGCATCTCGCTGGACGTGCGCAAGCCCCGCGGCCGCGAACTGCTGCTGCGGCTGGTGCGCGACTTCGACGTGCTGGTGGAGAACTTCCGCACCGGCACGCTGGACCGCTGGGGGCTGGACCTGGCCACGCTGCACGCCCACAACCCGCGCCTGATCGTGCTGCGCGTGACCGGCTTCGGCCAGACCGGCCCCTACGCCGGGCGGCCCGGCTTTGCCCGCATCTTCGAGGCCATGAGCGGCTTCGCCCACCTGACCGGCGAGGCCGGCGGCCCGCCCCAGCACATGAACTACCCGCTGGGCGACGCGGTGGCGGGCCTGTTCGGCGCCTTCGCCATCGCGGCCGCGCTGGCCGAGCGCAACGCCCAGCCGCTGGCGCAGCAGCGCGGCGTGGAGATCGACCTGTCGGCCACCGAGGCCATGCTGCGCCTGCTCGATCCGCTGGCGGCCGAGGCGCAGCTCAGCGGCCAGGCGCGTGGCCGCGCGGGCTCGTGCGCCACCTACACCGCGCCTTCCAACGTCTACCAGACGGCCGATGGCGACTGGATCACCGTCGTGGCGACGGGCGATGCCATCTTCGCGCGCCTGTGCCGGGCCATGGGCCGCGGCGAGCTGGCGGCCGACGCGCGCTTTGCCGACAATGCCGCGCGCATGCGGAACCTGCAGGCGCTGGACGGCACCGTGGCCGCCTGGTGCCGGGGCCGGCCCTTCGCCGCCGTGGCGGCGGCCCTGGCGGCCGAGGACGTGCCGTTCAGCAAGGTCTATTCGGCGGCCGATGCGCTGCAGGACCCGCACTTCGCGGCGCGCGGCAGCTTCATCGCGCTGCAGGACCCGGTGCTGGGCCCCCTCGCCGCGCCGGCGGCCGTGCCGCGCTTTACCGGCCGCACGGCGCCCACGCCGGCCGTGGGGCCCGAGACCGGGCAGGACAACGCCGCCATCTATCGGGCGCTGGGGCTGGACGAGGCGGAGCTGGCGCAGCTGCGCCGGGAGCAGGTCATCTGATGCAAAAAGGATAGCTGCTGGCGCTTGACTGTCCGGGGATTTGATATGAAATCAATACCAATCCATGGATTAGCAAGCGCTGACAGCTATCCATTCAGGAGCGGAAAAGTCCCCCGCCTCACAGCTCCATGCCCGCCTCGCTCATGCGCCGCGCGTAGACGCTGAGCACCACGCGCTCCGAGTGGTTCAGGTAGTCGCGCATCTGCGCGGCGGCCTGGGCCATGTCGCCGGCCTCGAAGCGTTCGAGGATCGCGGCATTCATGTCGATGTAGGGCGCGTGCAGGAACTCGGCATTGCTCAGCATGCCGAAGGCCAGCCGCAGCTCCACCAGGATGTGCGAGAACAGCGTGTCCAGCCGCTCGCTGTCGGCCAGCGCCACCACGCCCTTGTGGAAGCGCATGTTCGCCGTGCCCACCTCGGTCCAGCGGCCCGCGTCGCGCAGCTGGCGCTGCTCGGCCACCGCGTCGCGCATCTGCTGGCGCGCCGGGTGCTGCGGGATCGCCTGCGCCAGCGCCTGGCACTCGACGATGCGGCGCACGCGGTAGATGTCCATGATCGACGCCATGCTGGGGATGGCCACGAACACGCCGCGGTTGGGCACGTGGCGCAGCAGCCCTTCCTTGGTCAGCAGGCGGAACACCTCGCGCAGCGTGTTGCGCGAGATCTCCAGGCTTTCGCTCAGCGCCACCTCCGACAGGCGCTGGCCGGGCTGGAACTCGCCGCGCACGATCTGCTGGCGGATCTGTTCGGCAACGCGGTCATTCAGGGTGGTGGCGGGTGAGGCGGACATGGGGCAAACGGCTGGGCGCCCGCAAGGCGCGCGGGGTGCGCCGCCATCATACCGGCGCCCCACAGGCGGCCGGCCGCCCGGGTGACCAAGGGTGGATTCGGTACGGCGGCTTACGGGTTTGTGCTGATGATTTTCCGTGTTTTGTCAGGCTAAATCCAGTTATTGTTCAACAATAATACGGGTGTAACAAACACACAAGGTGCTTTGTTGAACAAAACTGGAGGCCAGCGGCCTCTGCTTTCTTGGTGATTGCGCCGTGGCTCGCGCGGCGTTCAGGAGTGGATATGGATACCCAACTGGTCAATCTCTGGCCCCTGGTGGGCGTGGCGGTCATCATTGCCGGCTTCGTGCTGCGCTTCAACCCGTTCGTCGTCGTCGTGGTCACCGCGCTGGTGACGGCGGCGGTGGCGGGCTTTCCGGTGCAGAAAGTCCTGGCGACCATCGGCACCGGCTTCGTGAAGACGCGCAACCTGCCGCTCATCATCCTGCTGCCGCTGGCGGTGATCGGCCTGCTCGAGCGCCACGGCCTGCGCCAGCACGCGCAGAACTGGATCGGCAAGGTCAAGTCGGCCACGGCCGGCCGCCTGCTCATCGTCTACCTGGCGGCGCGCGAGCTGACCGCCGCCGCCGGCCTGACCAGCCTGGGCGGCCACCCGCAGATGGTGCGGCCGCTGCTGGCGCCCATGGCCGAGGGCGCGACCGAGACGCGCTACGGCAAGCTGCCCGACGCCATCCGCTACCGCCTGCGCGCCTTCAGCGCCGCCACCGACAACGTGGGCCTGTTCTTCGGCGAGGACATCTTCGTGGCCTTCGGCGCCATCGTGCTGATGACCACCTTCCTGCACGAGGCCGGCATCGACGTGGAGCCGCTGCACGTGGCGCTGTGGGGCATTCCCACCGCGATCTGCGCCTTCCTGATCCATTCCTTCCGCCTGCACCGCCTGGACCGCGCCATCGACCGCGACATGCGTGCCTGGCAGGCCCAGAACGCCGCCGTCGGCGGCGACAAGACCAACACCGGCAACGGCCAATAACCACCAGGGGCAGCGATGATTTTCTCCATCAACCATCTGTACTACCTGGCCGGTTTCCTGCTGGCCTGCGCCGCGCTGTTCAACCTGCTGGACGCGGGCAACCCCAAGCGCTGGAGCACCGGCCTGTTCTGGGGCGTGTATGCGGCGATGTTCCTCATCGGCGACAAGCTGCCGCCCGAAGTGGTGGGCGCCGGCGTGGTGCTGCTGGCCCTGGTCGTGCTGGGCAAGGGCGTGGGCTCGGGCAAGCACGTCGAGCGGCCCGAGGCCGACTACCAGGCCAGCGCGCTGCGCCTGGGCAACAAGCTCTTCGTGCCGGCGCTGACCATTCCCGTGGTGACGGTGATCGGCAGCGTGCTGCTCAAGGACTTCAAGCTCGGCGGCGCCTTCCTGATCGACCCCAAGAACGCCACGCTGGTGAGCCTGGGCCTGGGCTGCGTGATCGGCCTGGCGCTGGCCTGCTGGCTGACGCGCGAGACGCCGGTGCAGGGCCTGCGCGAATCGCGCCGCCTGATCGACGCGCTGGGCTGGGCCCTGGTGCTGCCGCAGATGCTGGGCATGCTGGGCCTGGTGTTCAGCGATGCCGGCGTGGGCAAGGCCGTGGCGCACGTCACCACCACCTACATCAACATGGACCTGCGCTTCGTGGCCGTGGCGGTCTACGTGGTCGGCATGGCGCTGTTCACCGTCATCATGGGCAACGGCTTCGCGGCCTTCCCGGTGATGACCGGCGGCGTCGGCGTGCCGGTGCTGGTGGGCGTGTACCACGGCGATCCGGCGGTGATGGCGGCCATCGGCATGTTCTCGGGCTATTGCGGTACGCTGATGACGCCGATGGCGGCCAACTTCAATATCGTGCCCGCCGCGCTGCTGCAGCTGCCCGACCAGAACGCGGTGATCCGCGCCCAGATCCCGACGGCGCTGGGCATCCTGATCTGCAATATCTTCCTGCTGAACTTCCTGATGTTCCGTTGAGGGGAAACCAACCATGACCACCACGATCGATCTCAACAGCGACCTGGGCGAGAGCCTGGGCGCCTGGAGCATGGGCGACGACGCCGCCATGCTGTCCATCGTCAGCAGCGCCAACGTGGCCTGCGGCTTCCATGCCGGCGATCCGGTCGTCATGCTGGCCACGCTGCGCGAGGCCCAGGCGCACGGCGTGACCGTGGGCGCGCATGTGTCCTACCGCGACCTGGTGGGCTTTGGCCGCCGCCCCATGGACGTGCCGCACGCCGAGCTGGTGGGCGACGTGATCTACCAGATCGGCGCGCTGCAGGCCATGGCCCGCGTGGCGGGCAGCGAGGTGCGCTACGTCAAGCCGCACGGCGCGCTGTACAACACCATCGCGCAGGACGAGCGCCAGGCGAAATCCGTCATCGAGGCGGTCAAGGCCGTGGGCGACCTGGCCCTGGTGGTGCTCGCTGGCTCTCCCTTGGTTCAATGGGCGCGCGGCGCCGGCCTGCGCGTGGTCGAGGAGGCCTTTGCCGACCGCGGCTACACGCCGCAGGGCACGCTGGTGTCGCGCCGCGAGCCCGGCGCTGTGCTGCACGACCCGGCGCTCGTCGCCCAACGCATGCTGCAGCTGGCCACCGAGGGCACGGTGCAGGCGGTGGACGGCAGCACCGTGCGCGTGCAGGCCGACTCCATCTGCGTGCACGGCGACAGTCCCGGCGCGGTGGATATGGCGCGCGCGGTGCGCCAGCGGCTCGAAGCTAGCGGCGTGGCCATCCGCTCGTTCATGGAGCCCGCATGAGCGCCACCCCGATGCGCTTTCTGCCGGTCAGCCGCAACGCGCTGCTGGTGGAGCTGCCCGACCTGGCCCGCACGCTCGACCTGCTGGCCGCGCTGCAGGCGGCGCCGCTGGCCGGCGTGAGCGAGCTGGTGCCCGCCGCGCGCACCATCCTGGTCTACTTCAACCCCTGGCAGACCAGCGCCGCCGCGCTGCGCCAGGCCATCGAGGGCCTGCGCATCGGCGCCCGGCAGGACGGCGGCGGCGCGCGTGTCGAGATCCCCGTGCAGTACGACGGCGAGGACCTGGCCGAGGTGGCCACGCTGCTCGGCATCGAGGTGCCCGAACTCATCCGCCGCCACACCGGACAGGACTACACCGTCGCCTTCACCGGCTTCGCGCCCGGCTTTGCCTACCTGAGCGGCGGCCACGACAGCCTGCAGATCCCGCGCCGCAGCACGCCGCGCACCAAGGTGCCCGCCGGCTCGGTGGCGCTGGCCGGCAACTTCAGCGCCGTCTACCCCGACGAAACCCCCGGCGGCTGGCAGCTGCTGGGCACCACGGCCGTGCGCATGTGGGACCTGCGGCGCGATCCGCCCGCGCTGCTGCAGCCCGGCATGCGCGTGCGCTTTGTCGATGCCGCTACTACAAACGTAGCTGCTGGCGCTCATTCCGAGCCGAATGTGGCTGTAAATACCATTGAAACTGGCGTGCAACAAGCGTCAGGTGCTCCTGTTTTGCAAGTGCGCGCCACCGGCCTGCAGACCCTGTTCCAGGACGGCGGCCGCCTCGGCCAGGCCGGCCAGGGCGTGTCCGCCGCCGGCGCCATGGACCAGGGTGCGATGCGCCGCGCCAACCGCCTGGTCGGCAACGCCGCCGGCCTGCCGGTGCTCGAAGCCCTGGCCGGCGGGCTGCAGCTGCACAGCCACGGCGACACCGTGGTGGCCGTCACCGGCGCCAGCGGCGCGCTCAGCCTCACCGCGGCCGACGGCCGGCGCTGGGCCGTGCCGCGCCACCAGCCCGTGGCGCTGGCCGACGGCGACGTGCTCGCCCTGGGCGAGCCCGAGGCCGGCCTGCGCAGCTACGTCGCGGTGCGCGGCGGCTTCGTCGTCGAGCCGGTGCTCGGCAGCGCCAGCACCGACACGCTGGCCAAGGTCGGCCCGGCGGCGCTGGCCGTGGGCCAGCGGCTGGCGATTGGCTCTGCGCCCCACACGGCCGTCGGCGAGGCCGACGCGGCGCTGCCGCCACTGCCCGCGGCCGGCGACACCGTCACGCTCGACGTGGTGCTGGGCCCGCGCACCGACTGGTTCACCCCCGAGGCCCTGGCCCTGCTGGCCGCGCAGCGCTGGCAGGTCACCGCGCAGTCCAACCGCGTGGGCCTGCGCCTGGCGGGCGACACCGCGCTGGCCCGCAGCATCACCCACGAGCTGCCCAGCGAAGGCACGGCCCTGGGCGCCATCCAGGTGCCCGCCAGCGGCCAGCCGGTGCTGTTCCTGGCCGACCACCCGCTCACCGGCGGCTACCCGGTGATCGGCTGCGTGGCGCCGCACCACCTCGACCTCGCCGGGCAGATCCCGCCGGGCGCATGGATCCGCTTCAACCCGCTGGCGCCGTTCGCCGAAATTGCAGGATGACTGTCATGAAAAAAGTTTTGATTGCCAACCGGGGCGAAATCGCCGTCCGCATTGCCCGCGCCTGTGCCGACTACGGCGTGCAGTCCGTTGCCGTCTATGCCAATGCCGACATCGACGCGCTGCACGCGCGCATGGCCGACGAGGCCTACGGCCTGGATGGTGACAAGCCGGCCGACACCTACCTGAACATCGAGAAGCTGCTGGCCGTGGCCCAAAAGAGCGGCGCCGATGCGGTGCATCCCGGCTACGGCTTCCTGTCCGAGAACGCCGGCTTCGCCCAGGCGGTGATCGATGCCGGCCTGACCTGGATCGGCCCCAGGCCCGCCACCATCACCCAGCTGGGCGACAAAGTCGCGGCGCGCAAGATCGCGCTGCAGGTGGGCGCGCCGCTGGTCGCCGGCACCAAGGACCCGGTGCAGGACGCCGGCGAAGTGCTGCGCTTTGCCCAGGACAACGGCCTGCCCATCATCATCAAGGCCGCGTTCGGCGGCGGCGGGCGCGGCATGAAGATCGCGTGGCGCATGGACGAGGTCGAGGAGCTCTACGCCTCGGCCGTGCGCGAGGCCGTCACCGCCTTCGGGCGCGGCGAGTGCTTCGTCGAGCAGTTCCTCGACAAGCCGCGCCACATCGAGGCCCAGGTCATCGCCGACACGCACGGCAACGTGGTCGTGCTCGGCACGCGCGACTGCTCGCTGCAGCGGCGCAACCAGAAGCTGGTGGAAGAGGCGCCCGCGCCCTTCCTGTCCGATGCGCAGCGCGAGCGCATCCATGCCGCGGCGCGCGACATCTGCGCCGCCGCCGACTACGTGAGCGCGGGCACGGTGGAGTTCCTGCTGAGCCAGTCGGGCGCGATCTCTTTCCTGGAAGTGAACACGCGCCTGCAGGTCGAGCACACCGTGACCGAGCAGACCACGGGCATCGACCTGGTGATCGAACAGCTGCGCGTGGCCGATGGCCTGCCGCTGTCCGTCAGCGCCACGCCGGCGCCGATCGGGCATGCGTTTGAGTTCCGCATCAACGCCGAGGACGTGGGCCGGGGCTTTCTGCCCACGCCCGGCCCGGTGGCGCGCTTCGATGCGCCCAGCGGCCCCGGCGTGCGGCTGGACACCGGCGTGCGGGCCGGCTCGGTGGTGCCGGGCAGCTTCGATTCGATGATGGCCAAGCTCATCGTCAGCGGTGCCACGCGCGAGCAGGCGCTGGCCCGGGCGCGGCGCGCGCTGGCCGAGTTCCGCATCGAAGGCGTGGCCTCGGTGCTGCCCTTCCACCGCGCGGTGCTGGGCGAGGCCGACTTCATCGGCGAACAGGGCTTCAAGGTGCACACGCGCTGGATCGAGACCGAGTTCGCGGGCGCGCTGGCCGCCGCCGCGCGCGCCGAGCCCGAGCCGAGTGCCGGCCTGGTGCGCACGGCCATCGAGATCGACGGCCGCCGCGTGCAGCTCGGCCTGCCCGCCAGCCTGCTGGCCGGCCTGGCCTCGGCCCAGCCCGGTGCAGGCGTGGCGCTGGCTGCACCCGCCGAGCCGGTGGACGAGCAGGCGGTCACCGCCCCGGCCGCCGGCAACCTCAGCGCCTGGAAGGTGGCCGACGGCGACCTGGTGCAGGCCGGCGACCTGATCGCGGTGATGGAGGCGATGAAGATGGAGATGCAGGTGCATGCGCACCGCGCCGGCACCATCCGCCTGCTGGCGCAGGCCGGCGGCATGCAGGCCGCTGGCGCGGTGCTGGCGCGGATCGGCTGACCGTTCCGTCTACTTCGCCGGCTCCAGCCGGATGCGCTCGGTGGCCACGCGTTCCACGGCGGCGCGGCTGTAGGCGAGCGGGAAGTACTCGCCCTTGACCCACAGCGGCGCCAGGTCGCGGTAGTGCGGGCTGGCCGGGTCGCCCGACTGGCCGGGGGTGTTGACCACGCGGGTCGCGTCCCAGTTGCCCACGTCCACCACCATGCGGAAGGAGGCGCCGGCGGTGAGCTGGTAGTTGGCGTTGTAGCTGGCGGCCATCGGCGTGGACGGCGAGCCGCCCATGGGCCCGGCGTTCACGTTGAGTTTCTGGCGCGTGGCCTCGTCGGCCACGGCGGCCAGCGGGTGGTTGAACAGCGCCTGGTGCACGGTGCCCCATTGCCACTTGGCGGCATCGGCGCCCAGGCGCTTGGCCGCGGCGTCCCAGCCGGTCGACAGGCTGGCGAGCAGCAGCGCGTCGCGCTGCGCCGGCGCCATGCCGTGGCGCTCGGGCTGTTCCAGCCAGCCCACGAGGCGCTCGATGCTGAACTCGGTCTTGACCACGGGGCGCACGGCCTCGGGCAGGGCGGCCGCGACGGCGGGGTGCAGGCTTTCCATCAGCCAGACGTTGAACAGCGCCGCGGCGGCGCTGTCGGCTGTCATATTGCCGTCCCAGCCTTTCAGCAGAGCAAGCGCCGCCGCTGCGTTGCCCTGGCCCTGCAGTGGCCGCAGCAGCGCGAGCAGGCGCTGCGCGGGCACGGCCATGGTGTCGTTCTGCATGCGCTCCGAATCCTGTAGCGTGAAGCGCTTGCCAGAAGCCACCTGGGACTCGAAAACACCATGAAGCCGCTGGGCCCGCGCCGGATCGGACCATTCGTAGCCTATGCCGTGGCGGAACAGTGGGTGCTGCGGCGGCACGTTGTTCTCGTTGGCGGTGACGACATAGCCGCGCGCGGGGTTGAACTCCCACGGCAGCTCGTCGCCGTTGCGGTAGCCCGTCCACTCGAAGCGGCCGTCGCCCGGCACGGGCAGCAGGCCGTCCCAGTTGGGGCGGATGGGCGTGAGCCCGCCGGGAATCCAGCCGATGTTGCCGGCCGCGTCGGCATAGACCTGGTTCTCGCCTGGCGCGCCCCAGCGGTTCATCGCGGCGCGGAACTGGTCCCAGTTCTGCGCCCGCATGTAGTCCATGGAGCCGAAGTACGGCGCCATGCCCAGGTCCAGCCAGGCGGCGCGCAGCGCATACGCGGTGGCCTTGCCGTCGCTGTGCAGCACCGGGCCGTGGCGGGTGTACCAGTTCTCCACCTCGCGGGGCTGGGCCTCGCCCTTCACGGCGATCTTTTCCACCACGCGCACCATGGGCTCCCAGCGGCCCTGGTAGCGGTATTCGTGCGGGTTGGCCGGGTTCAGCTCGTAGACGTACAGGTCTTCCTGGTCCATGTAGAAGCGCGTCAGGCCGAAGGCGATCTTGCCGTTGTGGCCGATGGAGATGCCGGGCAAAAAGGGCTCGCCCGCGCCGATCACGTCCATGCCCGGCGCCGACAGATGGCTGATGTAGCGCAGGCTGGGCGCGCCGTGCGAGCGGTGCGGGTCGTTGGCCAGGATGGGGCGGCCGGTGTTGGTGAGGCTGGGCGCGATGGTCCAGTTGTTGCTGCCGTAGCTCGACAGCGTGTGCGCGTCGGGCAGTTGCGCGTTCTCCAGCGCATCGGGCGAGGTGTCCGGCGGCAGCACGGCGACCTTGGTGTTCTCCCGCGTGAAGCGCGGCGCGGCCGTGGCCAGGCTGTAGGCGCGCTTGAGCGGCGCGCCGTCGATGGCGCAGGGCTTCAGGCCTTCGGGCACCTGGGCGGTGGTGTCGGGCACGGTCTCGCGGCGCAGCGCGTCGGCGCGCACGCCGTCCGGGCCCTTGCAGAAGGCGGCGGCGCGGTCCACCTCGCCGCTGAAGTTGAGCGTGAGGCCGTGGTGGCGGATGCGCACCGGGTCTTCGGCGGCCCAGCGCGCGGGCTTGTAGCCCATGAGGCGGAATTCCATCGGCAGCCGCGACGGATCGCGCTCGGTCTCGGCGACGAAGGCGTTCACGCCGGCCACGAAGGCCTCGGCCACGCGCTTGGCATCCGAGCCGTAGGCCAGCCACTCGCGGTACATGTCGCCGCGGAACAGCACGCTGCGCGCGGCGCGGTCGCTGTCGGCCCAGGCGGGGCCGAAGTCCTGCGCCATCTGGCCCAGGCCGCGCTTGCGCCACAGGTCCATCTGCCACAGGCGGTCGCGCGCGGCGGCATAGCCCTGGGCGACGAAGGCGTCGTAGGTGTTGGCGGCGTAGATGTGCGGCACGCCCCAGCGGTCGATCAGCAACTCGGCCGGCTGGGCCAGGCCCGGCACGCTGGCCTGGCTGGAGGGGGCGTTGCCGGGGCCGGTGGTGCTGCAGGCTGCCAGCAGGGCGGCGAGGGCGAGCAGCGAAATGCGCGCGGGAACGGACAGGTGCCTGGGCATGGAGTCTCCTTCGTTGTGGTTTTGTGGCGCTAATTTACCGGCTTGGTGCCCTATGTGCCTGTCGCGCAGGATGTAAAACATCTTTGCGGAGCCGGCTGACAGGGCGGCGGCCGGCCGGGATGCCAGAATCGGGCCATGCCTGTTTCGTCCCCACCCGTCTGGCAGCGGCTGCTTGACCGCCTGCATCCACTGCGGCCCTTTTATTCAGCCGTGCAGCTGTGGCTGGAGGCCGACGGCCTGCGCATGAGCGCGGCCATGTCGTTCTACGGCATGCTCAGCCTGGCGCCGCTACTCTTGCTGCTGGTGGGCCTGCTGGGCTGGTGGCTGGATCGCGACTACATCGAGTCGACCCTGGTCGCGCAGGTGCGCTCCGTCATCGGCCCGCAGGTGGCGGATGTGGTGCGCGGCGCGCTGATCAGCGCCAAGACGCCGTCGCAGGGCTGGATCGCATCGGTCGCCGGCCTGGTGATGCTGCTGTCGGGCGCGACCGGGGTGTTCGTGGAGCTGCAGAACTCGCTGGAGCGGCTGTGGAACCACGGCCTGCCGGGCACCAAGGATGGCACGCCGTGGTGGTACTCGCTGGTGCAGCGCATGCGCGGCCTGGGCTACATCATGGTGCTGGGCTTTCTGATGCTGATCTCGCTGGTCATCACCACGGCGATCAACCTCACGGCGAAATGGGCCGGCACCTACCTGCACATCCCGGCGCCCGCGCCGGTGCTGGGCGGCGTGAACGAGCTGGTGGCGTTCGCCATCACCGTCACGCTGTTCGTCGGCATGATGCGCATAGGCACGGGCGCCAAGCCCACGCTGCGCTACCTGATCGCCGGCGCGGCCATAGGCGCGCTGCTGTTCACCGTGGGCAAGCAGGTGCTGGCCTGGTATTTGTCCACCGCGGCCGTGGTCTCGGCCTATGGCGCGGCGGGCTCGCTGGTGGTGCTGCTGATGTGGATCTATTTCTCGTCGGCCATCCTGCTGTTCGCGGCCAGCTGCGCCAAGGCGCTGGAGAACGCCGCGGTGGCGCTGCGCCGAGGCGGGCCACAGCCCGAGCCCGCGCCGCAACCGGCGCAGCAGCAGCGCGATGCGGCCGCCGAGGTGGCGTCGGTGGATTTCCAGATCTGACGGCCTACGCCATGCGCATGCTGCCCGTGTCCAGGTAACGCTGGTGCCACGACAGCGCCTCGGTCAGGATATGCGGGGTGTGCAGGCCGGCCGATTGGCGCAGCGCGCGGTCGAAGTAGTCGTGCAGCATCGGCCGGTAGTCCGGGTGGGCGCAGCGCTCGATGACGAGCTTGGCGCGCTGCTTGGGCGAGAGGCCGCGCAGGTCGGCCAGGCCCTGCTCGGTGACGATGATCTGCGTGTCGTGCTCGGTGTGGTCCACGTGCGAGACCATGGGCACGATGCACGAGATGCTGCCGCCCTTGGCGACCGAGGGCGTGACGAAGAACGACAGGTAGCCATTGCGCGCAAAGTCGCCGCTGCCGCCGATGCCGTTCATCATGCTCGAGCCCATCAGGTGGGTGGAGTTGATGTTGCCGTAGATGTCGGCCTCGATCATGGAGTTCATCGCGATCACGCCCAGGCGGCGCACCAGCTCGGGGTGGTTGCTGATCTCCTGCGGGCGCAGGATGATGCGCTCGCGGTAGAAGTCGAGGTGCTGCTCGAAGTCGCGGAAGGCGCTGCCCGACAGCGAGATCGCCGTGGCCGAGGCGCGCGTCATCTTGCCTGCGCGCAGCAGGTCGAGCATGCCGTCCTGCAGCACCTCGGTGAAGCCCAGCAGGTTGTCGAACGGCCCCGCCAGCAGGCCCGCCAGCACTGCGTTGGCCACATTGCCCACGCCCGACTGGATGGGCAGCATCTCCTTGGGCAGTCGGCCCATCTTCATCTCGTGCGAGAGGAAGTCGATGATGGACGCGGCGATGGTGCTGGAGTGGGCGTCGGGCGCGGCGAACACGTTGTCGCGGTCGCCCTGGTGAGTTTCGACGACGGCCACCACCTTGCCGAGGTCCACCTGAAGGTAAGGCTGGCCGATGCGGTCGTCGGCGTCGGTCATGTCGATGGGCACGCGGCGCGGCGGGATCGCCGTGCCGTAGTAGATGTCGTGCATGCCTTCCATGCGTGCGGGGAGCCGGGTGTTCACCTCGAGGATCACCTGGTCGGCGATCTCCAGCCAGGTCTTGTTGTTGCCCACGGCGGTGGAAGGGATCAGCAGGCCGTCGGCGGTCACGCCCAGCACCTCGACCACAGCCACATCCATGCGGCCCAGGAAGCCGAACCAGGCGTGCTGCGCGACGTGCGACAAATGCATGTCGATGAAGTCGATCTCGCCCGCGTTGATGGCCTTGCGCGCGGCCGGGTCGGTGTTGAACGGCAGGCGCTGGCCCACGGCGTGGGCCTGGGCCAGCGCGCCGTCGCATTCGGGGGCGGTGGAGGCGCCCGTCCAGACGTTGATGCGGTAGGGCCGGCCCGCCGCATGCTCGGCCTGGGCGCGGGCCGCGATGGCCTGCGGCAGGGCCTTGGGGTAGCCGGCGCCGGTGAAGCCGCTCATGCCCACGTTGGCACCGGCGGGGATCAGGGCGGCCGCCTCGGCGGCGCTCATGGTGCGGGACTGCAGCGCGCTGCAGCGGACGCGGTCGTTCAACGACATGGGGGATAGCTCCTCGGGAAGATCGCGGGCCGCTGCGGCTGCAGCGCCTGGCGAAAATCGTAGCGGGCAAGGGCTGTCCCGGCCCAGTGAAAGTTTTTTCAGGCCCGGGCCATGCGTGAATTTTTTTGCAGCCTAGGCGTCCACCTGGTCGTTGGCCAGCGAGACATAGATCAGCACCAGCAGCAGCGTGGTGAAGAAGCGGCTGGCGTCGGGCACGCCGTTCCATTGCTTGGACATCCACATGCCGAACCATTCGCCGCCAATGGACATGAAGCCCACCTGCCAGGTGAGGAAGCCCAGCGTCAGCCCGGCGATGGCGCAGCGCTTGGCGCGGCGGAAGGTGGCATCGTCGGCCCTGAGCGCCTTCAGCAGTTTGACGCCGCCGATCCAGCAAAGCACGGCGGTGGCGGTTTCGAGCGCGATGATGAAGATGTAGCCGGCGTGCTGCACCACGGGCGATTCGATCGCGCGGTACATGATCTGGTTGCCGGGGAAGGTCGTGTCCATCAGGAAGACGTGGTGCACGAAGGCGAAGTTGGTGCCGTAGTCGGTGATGTTGCCGAAGCTGACCAGCGAGGCAAACAAGGCCATCGCCAGCACCATGGAGATTTTGGACAAACGGATGATCATGGTCGGGGGTTCTCTTTCCGGGAAGGGGGTGGAATCCGCCTTCCCCATGCCGACGGCCTTCCGCTCCCGGCAGGGGCGAAGACGAGCATGCGCCGGCTGCGCTGCGGGCGGCCTGGCGTCGGGGGACGGGGAAGAAGCGGGTGCGCGGAATGCGCGGGGAGGGCCGCGAGAGCGGCAGAAATCCAGCTGGGTATCGGGACTGGCGTTACCTGAAGCCTGCGGGCCCCGCGGGGAAGCGGGTCGGCAGGCTGGATGGCCCCAGCTTTGGTGCCGCGTATTCTAGCCAGGAAACAGGGGCTGCCGACGCGAGGTTAGCTGCTCCCCTAAAGATAGCTGCTGCCGCTTGTTGTGCAAGGATTTCAAGAAGAAATTTCTTTGAAATCCAATGGCAACAAGCGCGAGCAGCTCTCTTTTTTAATGGCGAGAAGATCAGCCGCGGCGATCCAGCAGCTGGTACAGCAGGATGGCGCAGAAGGTCGAGGTGCCGATGCCGCCGAGCGCGAAGTCGCCGAACTTCAGCGTGAAGTCGCCCGTGCCGATGATGAGGGTGATGGCCGCGACCAGCAGGTTCTTGTTCTGCGAGAAGTCCACGCGGTTCTCGACCCAGATCTTGGCGCCGGCGATGGCGATCAGGCCGAACACCACGATGGACACGCCGCCCATGATGGGCAGCGGAATCGCCTGGATCAGCGCGCCGAACTTGGGCGAGAAGCCCAGCAGCAGCGCGATCACGCCGGCCATCATGAACACCGCGGTCGAGTAGATGCGCGTGGCCGCCATCACGCCGATGTTCTCGGCGTAGGTGGTCACGCCCGTGCCGCCGGCGCTGCCGCTGACCATGGTGGCCAGGCCGTCGCCGATGAAGGCGCGGCCCATGTAGCGGTCCAGGTTCTGGCCGGTCATGGCCGTCACCGCCTTGATGTGGCCCAGATTCTCGACCACCAGGATGATGACCACCGGCACGATCATCACCGTGGCCTGCGCGGTGAAGCTCGGCGCCACGAAGTGCGGCAGGCCCACCCACGCGGCGGCGGCCACGCCCGACAGGTCCACCGGCTTGCCCAGGCCCATGCCGTTGGTCAGCACCGCGTAGACGATGGACGCGGCGATCAGCCCCACCAGGATCAGCAGGCGTTGCACCATGCCGCGCGTGAGCACGGCGACCAGGCTGACGCAGACGAAGGTCATCGCCTGCATCCAGCTCTCGAAATTGTTGGCCGCCATGTTCTTGACCGGCACGGAGGCCAGGTTCAGGCCGATCACCGCGACGATGGCGCCGGTGACCACCGGCGGCATGAAGCGCTCGATCCAGCCCGTGCCCACGGCCTGCACGATGAGGCCGATCAGCGTGTACACCAGGCCGCAGGCGATGATGCCGCCCAGCGCCACTGCCATGTTGGCGTTGGCGCCGCTGCCGCCGTAGCCCGTGGCCGCGATCACCACGCCGATGAAGGCGAAGCTCGAGCCCAGGTAGCTGGGCACGCGCCCGCCGGTGAGCAGGAAGAACAGCAGCGTGCCCACGCCGCTCATCAGCACCGCCACGTTGGGGTCGAACCCCATCAGGATGGGCGCGAGGATGGTGGAGCCGAACATGGCGATGACGTGCTGCACGCCCATGATGGTCGTCTGTGGCCAGGGCAGGCGCTCGTCGGGCGCCACGACGTCGCCGGTGCCGGGGCGCACTTCGCGCCAGTGGGGGATCAGGGGGTCGGACATGATGGGGTTCGAATGAGGAGGTGCTGCATCATAGTGAAATCGTTGCAAGTTGTAGTGCTGCGCGGCCCCCTGGTGCGCAGCTGCCGGCCTCGCTGAAACGGCGCGGATGCCCCGTTGGTGGACAATGCGCGAAATAATCGATTGCGTGGACAACTTTCGACGCCAACGCAGCCATCCGAGGGATCAGCCATGAACTGTGTCGTCTGCGGGCATGCGCTCGCTGCCAGTGCAAAATTTTGTAATAAGTGCGGGGCCCGGCAGAGCGACCAGCAGCCGCCCGCGGTGGCGCCCACCTACACCACCTGCCCGGACTGCGGCCACCTCTGCGCCACGCAGGCCCCGTTCTGCACGCGCTGCGGCTGCCGCTTCGACGAAAAGGCGCTGCAGGCCACGGCGGCCACGGCCCCGCCCGCCGACGAGGACGCGGCGGTGATCGTGTTCGGCAATGTGCAGGACGCGCCCGAGGCCGTGGCCAGCCCGCCCGCCATGCCTGGCGCAGCGCCCGGCCTGCCGCCGCTGTTCGACGAACCCCCGCCCTCGCGCGGCGCCGGCCTGTGGCTGGGCGCCGTGCTGCTGGCACTGCTGCTGGCCGCCGGCGTCGGCTGGTGGTGGTGGTCGGGGCGCGAGGCGGCGCCTGCCATGCCCGCCGCCGGCGCCGACGTGGCCGCGCCCGCCACCGAAGATCCCGGCCCGGCGGTCGATGCTGCGGCAGCCGGTGCTGCGGCGGCCGATGCCGTTCCCGCCGATGCGGCGCTGGCCCCTGGCGAGGCCCTGGAGGCGGCCGCGGCCGACGTGGCGCGGCCCGGGGAAACCGCGGCACAGCCCGTCACGGTGGCGCCGCCTGCTGCCGCTATAGTGCAGGACATGGCTCCGGCCGCAGCCTCGCCTGCGCCCCCTGCGCCGCGACAGCGCGCCGCCGAGCCGCGTCCCGCCAGGCCTCCGGCCTACAAGCGGTCTCTCGACGAATTACTGGATTGATGGAGGAACCACCATGACCTATTTCAAGCTCTCTGCCGTGCTCATCGCCGCCGCCCTGGCAGGCTGTGCTGCCCCGGCACCCGAGCCGCAGCCGCAGCCCATGCCCAAGGCGCCGATCGCCGCGCCGGTGCCGCCCAATCCCTTTGAAGTGTTCGGCGGCAAGATGGGCGCCGAGATCGATGCGGCCGACGGCGTGCGCCAGCGCGCCGTCGAGGCCATGGCCGAGCTGCCCGCCAAGCAACGCATCAACAAGAGCGAAACCCGCACCCGCATGCAGCAGTTCGAGTCCGCCTCGGGCCAGGTGCAGTCCGTGAAGGTGCTCGATGCCGTGGCCATCGACCTGCCGCTCGCGGCCAAGGCCCGGGACGAGCACAAGAACGCGATGGTGGCGATCAAGGACATCGCCACGCTGCTGGCCGACGAGCGCGGCAGCGCCACGATCCAGGTGATGGTCTCGCCCACCGACCTGCGCGCCAAGCGCGTGAACCTCAAGGCCGGCACGGCCGATACCGAGGCCGGCCATCCGGTCGAGGTGAAGAAGGCCGCCGACAAGGCGGTGCCTGCGGGCATCGAGCGCTTCATCATCCAGGGCGCCGCCCTGCCGCGCAAGCTCGACTGAGGCACAGGAGCCAGGCCCCTGCCCGCGCGGGGCCGAACCGATACATCCATAAGAGGAGCAGTGCATGACAGCGAAGGCCATCTTGAAATCGATCGACTTCAGCCAGTTGCTGCGCGCAGCCGAGGGGCTGACGCAGTGGCGGGCCATGGGCTTGTCCTTCGTCACCTGGATGGCGAGCGGTCTGGTCATGGCGCTGGGGCAGATGCTGGCCGGCGCGTTGGGCAGCGTGTTCGTGGGGCTGGTCTTCGCGCTGCTCGCCGGCGTGGTGTTCGCGGCCGGCATCTCGGCCGTCGGCATCCTGCTGCAGGACCGCGCCAAGGGCCTGGAGCCGCGCGGCGTGGGCGAGGCGTTCTCGGCCGGCCTGCGCTGCGTGCCCAAGTTCATCCTGTTCGCGCTGCTGCTGGTGGCGGTGATGCTGGTGCTGTACCTCGTCGCGGCCATCGTCTACTTCGTCTGCAAGCTGCCGATCGTCGGGCCGATCCTGTTCTTCTTTGCCCATCCGGTGCTGGTGGTGGCGGCCTCGGTGCTGTTCATCGCGTTGTACTGGGTGGCCGCGCCGCTGCTGGCGCCCGCCATCTGGGACGGGCGCTCGCTGCGCAGCGCGGTGGCGCTGGTGGTGGCGATTGCGCGCAGCCGCATCGTGCCGGTGGTGGTGATGCTGCTGGCGCTGTATTTCGTGCTGGGCGTGATCGCGCTGATCCTGCTCAGCGGCTTCGTGCCCGGCTTCTCGTCGATGACGGGGCTGGCCGCCGGCATCATCGGCCCGAGCATGCTGGCGCCGCTGGGCGGCGGCATGGGCGCGGCCTACAGCAGCGGCCATGTGGTCGCCGGCTCGCTGTCCACCGTGATCATGTTCGCGGTCATCATGACGCTGCTGGCCCAGGTCATGTTCATGGGCACGAACCTGATCTACCTGATGGTCTCCGACGGCCTCGACGAGGAAGCCTCCGAGGCCAGCCTGCAGGCCGGCATTGCGCTGGCCCGCGAAAAGGCCCGCCAGGCGCAGGAGCTGGCCCAGCAGAAGGCCCGCGAGGCGGCCGAGCGCCTGCGCCAGCAGCGCCCCGGCGCCGCCGAGGCCGGCACCGCCGCAGCTGCGGCGGCTACGGGCGAGGCGACCCCGCCCGCCCCGGAATCCGCGCCGCCCGTCTCCGCCCCTCCGGTGGTGGAGCCGCCGGCCGCCCCCGCGGCACAGCCGCACTGCCCGGCCTGCACCCAGGTCGTGGGGCCGGATGACCAGTTCTGTGGCCATTGCGGGCACAAGCTCCGGTAAAACCGCTCCAGAATGGGGAAATGGGGCGCCTTCGGGCGCCCTTTTTGCGCACTGGCAGCGGCAGCAACTCATTGCGCAAGGTTAAGAACTGTTGCATCTTCGGCTGGGCCGGCCCCCCATAATGGCAGCCCAAGTCAGCATCGGCCGGGGAGGGTACACTTCGGCGATTCCTCCCGAAGTACCTTGCAAAACACCCCATGTCCGGCGAAACGACGCACCGCAGCGGTTTTGATATGAAGAGCGCCCAATTGCCCGTGGTGGCATTTGCGCTGCGCTCCACCGATGTGGCCGGGCTGGAGCAGGAGTTCGCACAGCGTTTCGGCGATGCCTCGGCCTTCTTCGACAACGACCCGGTGCTGATCGACCTGTTGCCCGTGCGCGAGGCCGAGGACGACATCGATTTCGAGTCCATCGTGCAGCTGCTGCGGCGCTACCGCACCCAGCCGGTGGCCGTGCGCGGCGGCAATGCGCTGCAGATGGCGGCGGCCCATGCCGCAGGCCTCGTGGCCGCGCCCGAGGCGCCGCCGGCGCGCCCGGCAGCCGAGCCGGTGGTGCAGGAGGTCATCCACGAGGTGGAAGTCGTGCGCGAGGTGCAGCTGCCGGCCCGCCCCACCATGCGGGTGGACAAGCCGCTGCGCTCCGGCCAGCAGGCCTATGCGCCGGGCGGCGACCTCATCGTGATGGGCATGGTCAGCTACGGCGCCGAGGTGATCGCCGACGGCAACCTGCACGTCTACGGCCCGCTGCGGGGCCGGGCCGTGGCGGGCGCGCGCGGCGATGTGAGTGCACGCATCTATTGCACCTGCTTCGAGCCGCAGCTGGTGTCGATTGCCGGAATCTACCGTACAGTGGAGACGGAACTGCCTCCCGACATTGCCGGCAAGCCCGCCATGGTGCGGCTGGAAGGCGAAAAGATTGTGATCGAGCCGCTGTAAGCCCGGGGCCGCCGAAGCGGCGGCAGGCATACGGCTTCAATGGAACCTTGAAGGGAAACTGGAAAACATGGCCAAAATCGTCGTTGTGACCTCCGGCAAAGGAGGTGTCGGCAAGACCACCACCAGCGCAAGCTTTTCGGCAGGCCTGGCACTCGCCGGCCACAAGACCGCGGTGATCGACTTTGACGTGGGTCTGCGCAACCTCGACCTGATCATGGGCTGCGAGCGCCGCGTGGTGTACGACCTGATCAACGTCATCCAGGGCGAGGCCAACCTCAAGCAGGCCCTCATCAAGGACAAGCAGCTCGACAACCTGCATATCCTGGCCGCGTCGCAGACCCGCGACAAGGAGGCGCTGACGCAGGAAGGCGTCGAGAAGATCATCAAGGAGCTGGCCGACATGGGCTTCGACTACGTGGTCTGCGACTCGCCCGCCGGCATCGAGAGCGGCGCGCTGATGGCCATGCACTTTGCCGACGAGGCGCTGGTCGTGACCAACCCCGAGGTGTCGTCGGTGCGCGATTCGGACCGCATCCTGGGCATGCTCAGTTCCAAGACCAAGCGTGCCATCGAGGGCAGCGAGCCGATCAAGGAGCACCTGCTCATCACCCGCTACAACCCCAACCGCGTGGAAGACGGCCAGATGCTGTCGCTGACCGACATCCAGGACATTCTGCGTATCCCGCTGATCGGCGTGATCCCCGAGTCCGAATCGGTGCTGCAGGCCTCCAACCAGGGCACGCCGGCGATCAACCTGTCCACCACCGACGTCTCCGAGGCCTACAAGGACGTGGTGGCGCGCTTCCTGGGCGAAGACAAGCCCATGCGCTTCATCGATGCGCAGAAGCCCGGCTTCTTCAAGCGCATCTTCGGGAGGTAAGCCATGTCCCTGCTGTCCCTGTTCCTTGGAGAAAAGAAGAAGACCGCCTCGGTGGCGAAAGAGCGCCTGCAGATCATCCTGGCCCACGAGCGCGGTGGCCGCAGCAACAACCAGCCCGACTACCTGCCCGCGCTGCAGAAGGAGCTGATGGCGGTGATCGCCAAGTACGTGTCGATCAACCCCGACGACGTGCGCGTGAACCTCGAGCGCCAGGACAACCTGGAGGTGCTGGAGGTCAAGATCGAGCTGCCAGAGATGATGGCGAGTAAGTAGGCGCTCACCTGCGCAGCAAAAAGCGGCTCCTTGGAGCCGCTTTTCTTTTGCTTCCAAAAATATAGCTGCTTGCGCTTGCTACATATGCCCTGGAGGCTTATTTGGCTGTATCCGCGTAGGCGTGCGCCATCCAGTACTTGAAGGTGCCCTGCGCGGTGGCCAGCAGGTTGCGGTCCTGGTCGTAGATGTTGGCCTCGCAGGTGCACAGCGACCGGCCCTGGTTGAGCACCCGGCCCTCGGCCACGAGCTGGCCGCGGCCGGGGCGGATGAAGCGCGAGGACATCTCCACCGTCACGGCCGTGCTGGCGGGCGCGCCGGGCGCGAGCACCGCGGCGCGCGACATGGCCACGTCCAGCAGCGTCATCAGCACGCCGCCGTGCGCGGCGGGCAGCTGGTTGCACAGGTCCTCGCGCAGCTCCTTGAGGTGCAGGCGCACGATGCCGTCCTCGAAGTTCGGGTCCTGGTAGGCGCCGATCAGCCGCAGGAAGGGCACGCGGCTGTTCATGTCGTCGATGCTCAGGCGCTGCTGGCTGGGGCGCTCGTGCGTGCCGGTCATCCGCGGGCCTCGCGGATCATGTTGCGCGCGATGATGATCTGCTGGATCTGCGTCGTGCCCTCGTACAGGCGGAACAGGCGCACGTCGCGGTAGAAGCGCTCGATGCCGTATTCCGCCATGTAGCCCGAGCCGCCCAGGATCTGCACCGCGCGGTCGGCCACGCGGCCGCACATCTCGGTGGCGAACATCTTGGCGCACGAGGCCTCGGTGGAGACGTTCTTCTTGTCGTCGCGGCGGCGTGCCGCCTCGATGGTCATGCACTCGGCCGCGAAGATCTCGGCCTCGCTGTCGGCCAGCATGGCCTGCACCAGCTGGAACTCGCAGATCGGCTGGCCGAACTGCTTGCGCTCCAGCGAGTAGGCCAGCGCGTCGCGCAGGATGCGCTTGGCCACGCCCACGGCCACGGCGGCGATGTGGATGCGGCCCTTCTCCAGCACCTTCATCGCGGTCTTGAAGCCCTGGCCTTCCTTCAGGCCGATCAGGTTGGCGGCCGGCACGCGCACGTTGTCGAAGATCACGTCGCAGGTGTGCGCGCCCTTCTGGCCCATCTTGGCGTCGTTCTTGCCGAAGCTGATGCCCGGCGACTTGGCATCGACGATGAACGAGGACACGCCGCCCGAGCCCTTGTTGCTCGGGTCGGTGCGCGCCATCAGCGTGAACATGCCGGCGTGCGGCGCGTTGGTGATGAAGCGCTTGGTGCCGTTGACCACGTAGAAGTCACCATCCTTGATGGCGGTGGTGCGCAGCGAGGCGGCGTCGGAGCCGGCCTCGGGTTCGGTCAGCGCGAACGAGGCGATCACCTCGCCGGTGGCCAGCTTGGGCAGCCACTGGGCCTGCTGCTCGGGCGTGCCGTCCATCAGGATGCCCTGCGAGCCGATGCCCACCGTGGTGCCGATGATGGAGCGGAACGCGGGCGAGGTCTGGCACAGCTCGAAGAGCACGCGCACTTCCTCCTCCATGGTCAGCTCCAGGCCGCCGAAATCCTCGGGGATGGTCATGCCGAACAGGCCCAACTCGCGCATCTCCTGCACGATGGATTCGGGGATGGAGTCGGTCTCGGCGACTTCGTTCTCGGCGGGTACGAGGCGTTCGTTGACGAAGCGGCGCACGCTGTCGAGCAGCGCTTCCAGGATTTGGGGATCGCGGATCATGGTGTCGGTGTTTCGGTGAGAAGGATTACAGGGTGGCGGCCGTGCCCAGGATGGCCGTGGCCTGGCTGGACAGCGTGCCGCCGTTGCCGTGGGCCAGCGCCAATTGTGCGCCGGCCACCTGGCGTTCGCCGCCCTGGCCGCGCAGCTGGCGCACGGCCTCGATCAGCGCGAAGATGCCGTACATGCCCGGGTGCACGCACGAGAGGCCGCCGCCGTTGGTGTTGACCGGCAGGCTGCCGCCGGGGGCGATCGCGCCGCTGGCCACGAAGGCGCCGGCCTCGCCCTTCTTCACGAAACCCAGGTCTTCGAGGAAGAGCAGGGTGTTGATGGTGAAGGCGTCGTACAGCTCCAGCACGTCCATGTCGGCGGGTTTCAGGCCCGCCATCGCGAAGGCCTGGGCACCGGATTGGGCCGCGGCCGTCACCGTCAGCTCGGGCATGCTCGAAATCTGGCGGTTCCAGCAGGCCGTGGCATTGCCCAGCACATAGACCGGGGCCTGCGGGCCACTCTTGGCGCGGTCGGCGCGGGTCAGCACGAAGGCGCCGGCGCCGTCGGTCACCAGGCAGCAGTCGCGCACGGTGAACGGGTCGGCCACCATGCGCGACTTGAGCACATCCTCGATGGTCAGCGGGTCGCGCATGAAGGCCTCGGGGTTCTTCTGCGCCCACTGGCGTGCGGCCACGGCCACGGCGGCGAGCTGCTCGCGCGTGGTGCCGTACTGCTGCATGTGGCGCGCGGCGGCCATCGCGTAGGCGGCCACCGGCATCATCGGTTCATACGGATGCTCGAAGGGCTGCGGGTCCATGAACTTGCGCGCCGCGCCCGATTCCTTGCGGCCGAACACGGCCGAGCGCTGGGCGCTGCCGTAGCACACCAGCACGGCGTTGCACTGGCCGGCCTCCAGCGCCATGATGGACGGCAGCAGGTGCGCGATGAAGCTCGAGCCGCCCAGCATGGTGCCGTTCACGTAGCTGGGGTTGATGCCCAGGTGCTCGATCACCGGCATGGGCCACATGGTGGCGTTGACGCTGGCGGTGCACAGGCCGTCGATGTCCTGCATGGTCAGGCCGGCATCGGCCACGGCCGCGTGGGCGGCGCGCACCAGCAGGGTCATGTCGTCCATGCCCGGGGCTTCGCCGCAGCCGTAGGTGGCCACGCCGGTGATGGCGGCCTTGCCGCGCAGGGCCTGCAGGCCGGTGCTGCTGTTCGTTCGGATCTGCACCATGCTCATGCCCCCAATGCTGCCTTGAAAACCACCAGGCCCTTGCCGCCCTGCTGGATCACTTCTGCCCGGACCGCCAGGCCGATCTTCACGTCGGCGGGCGCCGTGCCTTCCACGCGGCCCATCATGCGCACGCCTTCGGCCAGGTCGACCAGCGCGACGTTGTAGTCGCCGCCGGCCTCGGCCTTGCGGCGGATCACCGTGGTGGAGTACACCGTGCCCCGGCCGGACGGCGCCTCCCAGGCGAGCTGGTCGCTGCCGCAGTGCGGGCAGATTTCGCGCGGATAGAAGATCGCCTGGCTGCAGCCTTTGCAGCGCTGGATCTGGAAGCGGCCGGCGTCCAGCTCGGCCTGGTAGTAGCTCGACATCGAAGGGGTCATGGATGGGTGGTCCTCGGAGGGCGGCGGCCGGCGGGCGCCTCAGGGCCGCCGGATGCTCGCATTTTTGATGTGAATGGCCGCCAGCATCGGGGATTTCGCGGGGCGAGGCAATTGGGCAATCGCAAAGGGGGCCTTCAGCACCATTTGATGAATGCATAGCTGGATGGGTGTGGATGCGGGTTTGTATGGCTTTGGCTCTGTCAAAGGGAGGGCTTGCCAAAAGCAAAAGCAGCCCGCAGGCAAATCCATAGCATCGGTGCCTTGCGTGGGTTCAACAAAAACTATGGAGACAAGCCAATGAAACCAGTTCAGGGTCTGTTGGGCGCCGCTGCCATGGCCGCGGCCATCGCGGCGCAGGCGCAGGGGGTGTCGGGTGACGTGGTGAAGATCGCCGTGCTCAGCGATATGTCGAGCCTGTATGCCGACACCTCGGGCAAGGGCTCGGTCGAGGCCGCGAAGATGGCGATTGCCGACTTCGGCGGCACGGTGCTCGGCAAGAAGATCGAACTCGTCTTCGCCGACCACCAGAACAAGGCCGACGTGGCCGCGACCCGGGCGCGCCAGTGGTTCGACAGCGAAGGCGTGGACATGGTCATGAACATGAACAACTCCGCCGTCGCCATCGCCGTCAACGGCCTGGCGCGCGAGCGCAACAAGATGATCATGAACACCGGCGCCGTCTCCACCGCGCTGACCAACGAGCACTGCAGCGCCACGCTGGTGCACTACACCTACGACACCTACGCCATGACCAATGCCGCCGTCACCGGCGTGCTGGCGCAGGGCAAGAAGGACTGGTTCATCATTGCGGTGGACTATGCCGCCGGCAAGGCCATGGCGGCCACCGCGACCGAGTTCGTCGAGGCCGGCGGCGGCAAGATCGCCGGCCAGGTGGCGCACCCGCTCAACGCCAGCGATTTCTCGTCGTACGTGACCCAGGCCCAGGCCTCGAAGGCGCAGGTGGTGACGCTGGCCAACGCCACCAACGACACGGTCAACACCATCAAGGCCGCGAACGACTTCGGCCTGACCAAGAACCAGATCCTGGTGCCGCAGCTGATGTTCATCAACGACATCCACGGCCTGGGTCTCAAATACGGCCAGGGCATGACCTTCGCCACCGCCTTCTACTGGGACCGCACGCCCGAGTCGCGCGCCTGGTCCAGGCGCTACTTCGAGCGCATGAAGAAGATGCCGTCGATGGTGCAGGCCGGCGACTACTCGGCCGTCATGACCTACCTGCAGGCCGTGCAGGCGGCCGGCACCGACGACGGCCCCGCCGTGGCCAAACAGCTCAAGAGCATGAAGATCAACGACGCCTTCTCGCAGAACGGCTACGTGCGCGAGGACGGCCGCATGGTGCACGACATGTACGTGGTGCAGGTCAAGAAGCCCGAGGAGTCCAAGGCCCCGTGGGACTACTACAAGGTGCTGTCCACCATCCCCGGCGACCAGGCCTTCCGCCCGCTGTCCAAGTCCACCTGTGCCCTGGTGAAGAAATCCTGAGGAGACCTGCCATGAAGTGTTTGACCTTGCTTGCCGCCGCCACTGCTAGCCTCGCCGCCGCCCTGCCCGCCCAGGCCCAGGGCATCTCCGGCGACGTGGTGAAGATCGCCGTGCTCAGCGACATGTCCGGCCCCTATGCCGACACCGCCGGCCGCGGCTCGGTCGAGGCCACGAAGCTGGCCGTAGAGGACTTCGGCGGCACGGTGGCCGGCAAGAAGATCGAGGTCGTGTTCGCCGACCACCAGGGCAAGGCCGACGTGGGATCGAGCAAGGCGCGCACCTGGTTCGACACCGACGGCGTGGACGTGGTCGTCGACCTGAACAACTCGGCCGTGGCCATGGCCGTCTACAACCTGGCCAAGGAGCGCAACAAGCTCATCCTCACCTCGGGCGGCGCCTCGGACGCGCTGACCAGCGAGGCCTGCATCCCCACCGCCATCCACTACACCTACGACACCTACGCCATGGCCAGCGGCGTGGCGCACGCGCTGCTGGCGCAGGGCAAGAAGGACTGGTACATCATGGCCGTGGACTACGCCTTCGGCAAGGCTGGCGCCGAGACCGTGACCAACATCGTCAGCAAGAACGGCGGCAAGGTCACCGGGCGCACCAACTTCCCGCTCAACGCCAGCGACTTCTCGTCCTTCGTGCTGCAGGCGCAGGAGTCGAAGGCCCCGGTCGTCACGCTGGTGAGCGCGGGCAACGACACCATCAACGCCATCAAGTCGGCCAACCAGTTCGGGCTGATGAAGAACCAGACCGTGGCGCCGCAGTTCATGTTCATCCAGGACGTGCACTCGCTGGGCCTCAAGACCGCGCAGGGCCTGACCTTCGCCACCGCCTTCTACTGGGACCGCACGCCCGAGACCCGGGCCTTCGCGCAGCGCTTCCACGAGCGCATGGGCAAGAAGACCATGCCCTCGATGGTGCATGCAGGCACATATTCGGCCGTAACCCAATACCTGAAAGCGGTGGCAGCTATCAATTCTGATGACGGCCCGGCCGTCACCAAGTACCTCAAGTCCGCCAGGCTCGAAGACTTCTTCAGCCAGAACGGCCGGGTGCGCGAGGACGGCCGCATGGTGCACGACCTCTACCTCGCCCAGGTCAAGTCGCCCGCCGAATCCAAGGGCCCGTGGGACTACTACAGGATCATCGGCACCATCCCCGGCGACAAGGCCTTCCGCCCCCTGGAAGACGGCAAGTGCCCGCTGGTGAAGAAAGGTTGAACCCCATGAGCGCATCGACTTATCCACAGCTCCAGCTCTACATCAACGGCGAATGGCTCGCCGCTGGCGGCCGCGCCACCGAGCCCGTCATCAACCCCGCCGACGAAGCCGTGCTGGGGCAACTGCCCCATGCCGGCGAGGCTGACCTGCAGGCCGCGCTGGCCGCGGCCAAGGCGGCCTTCCCCGCGTGGCGCGATGCCTCGCCGCTGGTACGCGCCGACCTATTGCGCAAGGGCGCCGCGCTGATCCGCGAGCGCGCCGACCACATCGCCCGCTGCATGACGCTGGAGCAGGGCAAGCCGCTGCGCGAGGCCCGCGCCGAGGTGCTGGCCGCCGCCGACACCTACGAGTGGTATGCCGAGGAAGGCCGGCGCAACTACGGCCGCATCGTGCCCGGCAAGACGCCCACGCAGCGCATCTCGGTGCTGCACGAGCCCGTGGGCGTGTGCGCAGCCTTCGCGCCGTGGAACTTCCCGTCCATCACCCCCGCACGCAAGATCGCCGGCGCGCTGGCCGCGGGCTGCACGCTCATCCTCAAGCCCGCCGAGGAAACCCCGGCCACCGGCCAGGAGCTGGTGCGCGCGCTGCACGACGCCGGCCTGCCCGCCGGCGTGCTCAACATGGTGTTCGGCGTGCCCGCCGAGGTCTCGGGCTACCTGCTCGACCGGCCCGAGGTGGCCAAGTTCTCGTTCACCGGATCGACCGCCGTCGGCAAGCTGCTGGCCTCGCACGCCGCCAAGAGCATGAAGCGCGCCACGCTGGAGCTGGGCGGCCACGCACCGGTCATCGTCTGGTCCGATGCCGACGTGGACCGCGCCGCCGACATGCTGGTCGCCGGCAAGTACCGCAACGCCGGCCAGGTCTGCATCGCGCCCACGCGCTTCTACGTGCATGCCAGCCGCTTCGATGCCTTCGTGCAGGCCTTCGTCGAACGGGTGGAAAAGCTCAGGGTCGGCAACGGCCTCGACGAATCCAGCCACATGGGCCCGCTGGCCAACCCGCGCCGCATCGCCGCGCTCACGCGCCTGATCGCCGACGCCAAGGAGCGCGGCGCCACGCTGCACACCGGCGGCCGGCCCATCGCCGGCCCCGGCTACTTCTGGGAGCCCACGGTGCTGAGCAAGGTGCCCGAGGACGCCGCGCTGATGAACGAGGAGCCCTTCGGCCCCGTGGCCCTCATCAACCCGGTGCAGAGCCTGGACGAGGCCATCGCCCGCGCCAACCGCCTGCCCTACGGCCTGGCGGCCTACGCCTTCACCCAGGACAGCGCTGTGCGCCAGCGCCTCGCCAAGGGCGTGGAAAGCGGCATGCTCGGCATCAACAGCCTGAACATCTCCATGCCCGAGGCGCCGTTCGGCGGCGTCAAGGAAAGCGGCTGGGGCTCGGAGTGCGGGCTGGAGGGGCTGCAGGCGTATTGCAATGTGAAGCTGGTGAGTGAGGATCAGTAGGGATTGCTATTGAAAGAAGAGCTGCTGGCAATTGTTTGTTGGGCGTTTCAATATGAAATAGGGTTGAAATGCTTGATTGGTAAGCGCTGGCAGCTCTTTTTTTTGAATGTCTTTTAGTCAATGCGCCGTTTCTACTGCTCGCTGGCGTGTATTACTGCTAAGTCCTGAAGACCGTCTACATCGTTTTCGCTGACGTCTCTAGCACCGTGAGGCAACGTGCTCAAAGCCGTGGCATTTCAGTGAATTGGCAGAAGCTCTTCTGCTGCTAGCGCGGGACGGCTATTCGCACGCCACATTGTTGTAGAGTGCCCGCCCTGCGGGGGAACTTCAACCGTCTTCCTGCCCTTTGCTTAGTTACCTACGACTGCTAAATGCGAGCCAGCATGGGGTTAGTGAGCGGCTTGAGGTGCGATGGGAAATTAGGGAATATTTGCCAGATAGAGTTCTCCTGGTGCTGAGGAATTTGTGAAAATCGAAGCTGAATTCGCCCCCCGATTAAAACAATGACCCTCGCCAAATGATATTCATCTCTAGGATAGGTCGATTGCTGATTGTTTTTTTGAGACTATCTACTAGGCATGGCTTCTGAAATCACCTTGAAATACTCTGCTTTCTAATCATTCAGCCATTGTTCTGCAGACTGAATGTGGCAACCCTCGGATATGCTCATGATCTTGGCTTATACACGAGAAGAAATTCGCAACTATGCATCGCCTCTGCTTGTCCTCTTGCTATGCTGACGGCGCGTTGCTGGCGCAGCAATTCTGTGTATGCTAGAGTAAAACAAATACGGTTCGTATGCAATCGTCTGCGGTGGTGAATTAGCGGATCTCTCAGTTGGGACGGATAGGGTAACTTATGATTGCAAAAAGATTCTTGGTTACGCTATTATCGGGTGAAATCTTCTGAACCTCTTCGAAGAGGTGATTACTACGAGGATATATGGCTGAAATATCGATTAAAAATTTCTCATGTGTAAAGCTGGCCAATATTGAGCTCAAGCGATTAAATGTAATTATTGGCCCACAGGGGGCGGGGAAAAGTGTAACGACAAAGTTGCTATATTTTTTCTCTGATATTAATCAGGATGCAATAAGATGCGCTGAAGATGGATTTTCTTATTCCGAATACAAAAAACGTATAGAAAAAAATTTTGCCATTTGGTTTCCACCTTCTGCATGGGGTGGGGAACGTTTTCTAATTAATTATGTTGATAAAAATTTAACAGTAAGGGTGATGCGAAGAACGGCAGGCGGGCAGCCTGTTGATGAGGTTACTGTTAAGTTCTCCAGTGATTTTGAAGATGCATATAACGCTGCGGTCAAGGTATTTGCGGAGTATAAGAGAAAAGATTTTGAGAAAACTAAAGCAACAGATGCCTCATTTACGCATGATAGCTTGGAAATGGCGTGGAGAACTCGGCGTGAGGTGTGGCTGAAATTTCGTAAGGCGTTGGGGGGTGATATTATCTCTTCGCAGACTTTTATTCCTGCGGGGAGAGCTTTTTTCACAAGTATTGGTCGATTGGTTGCTGGTATCGAACACGCAGGAAATTTGGATCCAGCGACTTTGCGATTTGCAAAAATCTTTGCTAACTGGCGTGATCAGCTTGATACGTACTTCTCTCATATAGGAGGGATGGAGGATTATCGTAGAAATCGAAATAAGATAATGAGGCAGCTCTTTGGTGGGGTGGTGCTGGCTAAACGAGATTCTGAGTATATTGAAATGTCAGATGGTCGAGTAGTACCGTTTTCGTCACTTTCAAGTGGCCAGCAAGAGTTGCTGCCTATTTGGTACTTTCTGGATAATTTGATGCTCCAGGATTCGATGGCTTTTTATCGATCAAGAAAGAATTCGAGTGAGCGTGAGCGGCAGCTAATCTACATTGAAGAGCCGGAGGCTCATCTTTTTCCAGAGGCACAAAGTATGCTTTTGGATATTTTGGTGGAAGTCGTTTTGAGACAAGAAACAGGGCGAAGTTTAATTATTACGACCCATAGTCCATATATCATGTCTAAATTAAATGTGTTGCTAAAGGCGGGGCAGATTTCTAGGCGTAAGAAGAAAAATAAAGAATTGGGCGAAATTGTTGAGAGATCAAGGTGGTTGCAAATGAATGATGTGGCTGCTTTAAAAATAGAAAATGGTGTCGTTGGATCTATTATAAATGAGTCGGAAGAATTAATTGATGCGGTATTTTTGGATGAAATTTCCAATATTACTGCTGGACAATTTTCTGATCTTCTGGATTTGGAGGAGACTATTTGAGATGTGTGATGAAAATAAATGTGTTGAAAATATTAGACATGCTAGAGTAAAGGTTGAGGAGTTCGGGAAGAAAGCAATATTTCTTAATCCTGAAAAAAATCTTTATAAAAAGGGTAGAATTGACAAATGTCTTATTAAAGAGGGGGTTCGTGCAGATTTTTTGTCTCTGGCGAGGGAAAATTTGTTTTTGTGGAATTAAAGGGGAAGGACCTGACTCATGCATGCGAGCAATTATTTACGGCGGCAAAACATGAAAAAATCCGTCCTTATTTGAATGGGAAGTTGGGATTTTTAATAATTTGCTCTCGATTTCCAGCGCATGACACCTCAGTTCAGTTGGCAATGGTCAAGGCAAAAAAACAATTCGGCGCTAAATTTCATGTTTTTAATAGAGAAAGAGACGTGATGATGTCGATGTTCTAATGACTGCATTTGTAGCCAGGAGACAATGGAATTGCTGCAAGGCCGTGCGAGGCCATTTGTGTCGTGGACTTCTTCCGCCGCCCCCTTTCCCTTTTCCTGAGAGAAAGAACATGCATGAGCGCTAGTCTGCAGATCGGTCCGTTTGCCTTGCCCTGGGCTTTGCTGGTGTTGTTGGTGGCCTGGGTGCTGGCCGATCTGGTGCTGGTGCGCTGGGCGCGCAAGCGGGAGATAGCCGTTGCGCCGCATGCCTGGCTGCTGCCGGTGCTGGCGCTGGTGGCGGCGCGGCTGGGGTTTGTGGCGCGGTATGCGGATGAGTACCTGGCGCAGCCGCTGTCGATCTTCAATATCCGCGATGGCGGCTGGGAGCCGTGGGCGGCGCTGGCGGTGGCGCTGGTCTACCTGTGGTGGCTGTGGCTGCGCAAAAAGCCGGCGTTCCAGCCGCTGGCGGGCGCAGCGGCGCTGTTTGCCGCCGTGTGGCTGGGCGGGCTGGGGCTGGTGAACAGCTTCTCGGCCAGCGCGCGTTCGCTGCCGCAGCTGTCGCTGGTGGCGCTCGATGCGAAGACGCACACGCTGGACCAGTTCAAGGGCAAGCCGGTGGTCATCAACCTGTGGGCCAGCTGGTGCACGCCCTGCGTGCGCGAGATGCCGGCGCTGCGCGAGGCGCAGCAGCGCCATCCGCAGGCGCAGTTCCTGTGGATCAACCAGCAGGAAAAGCCCGAGGTGGCCCTGCAGGCGGCGCGCGGCTTTGGACTGCCCGAGGCGCAGGTGCTGCTCGATCCGCGCAATGCGATGAGCGAGGTCGCCGGCAGCCGGGCCCTGCCCACCACCTTGTTCTACGACGCGCAGGGCCAGCTGCAGGGCGTGCGCGTGGGCGAGCTGTCGGTGGCCAGCCTGGGCGATTTCATGCAAAAAATAATGCCAGCGCCCACCCGGTGAGCGCTGGCAGCTATGGTTTTTGTGATGAATAGTGGGCGCCGCAGGCCCTCACCCTGCGCTGACCCTCACCCCAACCCTCTCCCTGAGAGAGAGGGAGCAATACCGGTGGCGGGCTATGGGCCTACTCGGCTTCCAGCCGCTGCTGCAGCTCGCGCTTCATCACCTTGCCGTTGGCGTTGACCGGCAGCTCGGCGATGGCGATGATGCGCGCCGGCCGCTTGTAGGGCGCCAGGTGCTCGCGCAGGTGGGCCTTGAGCGCGGCCTCGTCGATGGTGGCGCCGGGCGTGTGCACCACGAAGGCGATCACGGCCTCGTTGCCGTCGGCCTCCTTCTGGCCCACGACCGCGCAGCGCTGGATGCCCGGAAAGCTGCCCAGCGCGTGCTCGACCTCGCTGGGGTAGACGTTGAAGCCCGAGCGGATGATCATTTCCTTGAGCCGGCCCACGACGAAGAGCGCGCCGTCGGCATGCAGCTCGCCCAGGTCGCCGGTGGCGTACCAGCCGCCCCCACTGTCACCGTTACGCAGCGCAGCCGCGGTGGACTCGGGATCGCGGAAATAGCCCGGCATCAGGCCGGTGCCGCGCACCCAGATCTCGCCGCGCTCGCCGGTGGGCTGCGTGGCGCCGGTGCTCGGGTCCACGATCTTCAGCTCGGCGCCTTCGATCACGTAGCCGGCGCTGGTATCGGTGCGGCTCTCGCCCAGGCGCGTCAGGTGCAGCGAGCCGGCGTATTCCGACATCGCGTAGCCGTGGTGCAGGGTCTGGCCGAAGAGCTGTTCGACCTTGCGCTTGAGCACGAGGTCGAGCGGGCCTGCGCCGGTGTACAGGTAGCGCAGCGCGGGCGTGGCGGGCTGGGTGATGCCGTGCTGTTCGCAGTGCTGCAGCAGGCGCGCAAACAGCGTGGGCGGGCCCTGCAGCTGGGTGATGCCCAGGTGCTCCAGCGCGTGCAGCGCATCGGCGGGTTCGAACTGGCTGCGCATCTCCAGCGCGGCGCCGGCGTGCAGCGACGCAAGCAGCACCGTGCCCAGGCCGAAGATGTGCGTCATCGGCGCGAAGGCGTAGGACTTGTCGGCGGGGCCGAGCTGGCGCGATTCGGCCGACACGCGGGCGAAATGCAGCACGCCGCGGTGGCTCATCATCACGCCCTTGGGCGCGCCGGTGGTGCCCGAGGTGAAGATGATGGCGGCCACGGATTTGCTTTCATTTCCGTGTTTTGGATCGGGCTCGGTGCGGGCCTCGGCAAACACCGGGCTGCGCAGCAGGCCGCCCACGCACGAGGGCCGCGCCGCGTAGCGCTCGGCATGCTGGGCCGCGGCGCTCGACACCGTGTTGGTGAAGTAGATGATGCGCGCGTCGGCCTTGTCGGCAAAGGCCTTGACCTCGCCGGGCGCCATGCGGGCGTTGACGCCGCACGACCACGCGCCCACGCGGCTCGCGGCCAGCAGCAGCGCCGCGTGCTCGGGGCAGTTCTCGGCCACCACCATCACGCGGTCGCCGGGGCGCACGCCGTCGGCGCGCAGCTCCTGCTCCAGCGCATCGACCAGCCGGCCCAGGTCGGCATAGCTCAGCGTGCGGCCGGGCAGGTGGATGAAGGGCCGCTCGGGCGCCTCGGCCAGCCAGCGGTCCAGCAGTTCGTGGATGCGTTCAGCCATGGGCGTCAGTCCACCTCGATGCCTTGGGTCACGGTGGACCACATGGCGCGTTCCTTGGCGGCGCGGTCGGCCAGCAGCTGCGGGGCGCCGGTCCAGTCGTCGTAGCCCAGGTCCACCAGCTTCTTCTTCAGCTCGGGCTGGGCCAGCGCGGCGTTGATGGCCTTGTTGAGCTTGGCGGCCAGCTCCGGCACCATGCCCTTGGGGCCGTACACGCCGTACCAGCCGCCCACGTCGAAGCCCTGCAGGCCGTCGATCTTCGATTCGGCAAACGTGGGCACGTTTGGCAGCGAGGCGTTGCGCTTGGGCGAGGTCACGGCGATGGCGCGCACCTTGCCGCTGTTGATGTAGGTGCTGGCGGTGCTGATGATGTCGAGCATCATGTTGATCTGGCCGCCGATCACGTCGGTCATCGCGGGGGCGTTGCCCTTGTAGGGCACGTGGTTCATCTCGATGCCCGCGCGCTTGGCGAACAGCAGCGCGCCCAGGTGGTTGGAGCCGCCCACGCCGGCCGAGGCATAGGCCAGCTTGCCGGGGTGCGCCTTGGCGTAGTTCACCAGCTCCTGCGTGGTCTTGTACGGCTCGTCGTTGTTGACCACGAGCACGTTGTAGTAGCTCAGGATGGGGGCGACGGGCGTCAGGTCCTTGGCGGGGTCGAACTGCATCTTGCGCATCACGTTGGGCGTGATGGTGATGGTGGGGCTGGCGGCGAACCACAGCGTCAGGCCGTCGGCCTTGGCGCGGCTCACCTCGTTGCCGGCCAGCGTGGCGTTGGCGCCGGGCTTGTTCTCCACGATCACGGACTGGTTCAGCTCCTTGCCCAGGGCCACCGAGAGCAGGCGCGCGGCCTGGTCCACGGGGCCGCCGGCCGAATAGCCCACCAGCAGGCGCATGGGCGCGCCGCCCTGGGCCTGGGCCAGGCCGCACAGGGCCAGGGCCGCGGCCGCGAGGCCGGTGCGGCAGAGGATGCGGCGAGAGAGCTTGCGCATATCGGTCTCCTGTGGCTTGTTTATCAGTAACGCTCGAACACGGCTGCAATGCCCTGGCCGCCGCCGATGCACATGGTCTCCAGGCCGTAGCGGCCCTTGCGGCGATCCAGCTCGTGCAGCAGCGTCGCCAGGATGCGCACGCCGGTGGCGCCGATGGGATGGCCCAGCGAGATGCCCGAGCCGTTGACGTTGAGCTTGTGCTCGATGGCGTCGCGGTCGTTCCACTCCCAGCCCTTGAGCACGGCCAGCGCCTGGCAGGCGAAGGCTTCGTTCAGCTCGACCAGGTCCATGTCCTCGACCTTGAGCTTGAGGCGCGCCATCAGCTTCTTGACGGCGGGCACCGGGCCGATGCCCATGTGCGAGGGCTCGCAGCCGGCCGCGGCCCAGCCCACCAGCGCGCCCATGGGCGTGAGGTTCAGCTCGGCCAGCTTGTCCTCGGCCACGATCAGGCAGGCGGCGCTGGCGTCGTTCTGCTGGCTGGCGTTGCCGGCCGTCACGGTGCCGCCCTTCATCAGCGCGCGCAGCTTGCCCAGGGATTCGAGCGTGGCGTCCTCGCGGTAGCCTTCGTCGCGGGTGAAGAGCTTGGGGTCGCCCTTCTTCTGCGGCACCGACACCGCCACGGTCTCGGCATCGAACTTGCCCGCGGCCCAGGCGGCGGCGGCGCGCTGGTGGCTGCGCAGCGCGAAGGCGTCGGCCTCCTCGCGGGTGATGCCGTAGTCGCGCGCCAGGTTCTCGGCCGTCTCGATCATGCCCGAGATGGCGCCGAAGCGGCTCACCGGCTGCGAGCGCTCGCGGCCGCGGTCCAGGCGGTCGAACATCGTCACGTTGCCGGCGCGCTTGCCCCAGCGCAGGTCGGTGGTGTAGTACTCGATGTTGCTCATGCTCTCGACGCCGCCGGCGATCACCACGTCGGCCGCGCCGCTTTGCACCATCATCGCGGCGGTGGCAATCGCCTGCAGGCCGCCGCCGCAGCGGCGGTCGAGCTGCATGCCGGGCACTTCGACCGGCAGGCCGGCCTGCAGCGCGGCCCAGCGGCCCACGCAGGGCGTCTCGCTGCTGGCATACGACTGGGCGAACACCACGTCGTCGATGCGGGCGGGGTCGATGCCGCTCTTCTCGACCACGGCGCGCACCGTGATGGCGGCCAGCTCCTCGACCGGCACGGGGCGCAGGCTGCCGCCGTAGGTGCCGACGGGCGTGCGAAGGGGGGTGACGATGGCGGCTCGGCGCATGGGGGGTCTCCTAGGGGAAAGAGGATTCGGGAATCAGGAAGGAAAAGCGGCGCCTTGCTGGCGCAACAGGGCGTGGGCCTGGCGCTCCAGCTCGGCGCGGTGTTCGGGCGCGGCGATGGCTATCATGCGGCGCACGCGCTGCGACAGCGTCTGGCCGCGCAGGTCGGCCACGCCGTGTTCGGTGACGATCAGGCCCGCGTCGGAGCGCGGCGTGCTCACCGGGCCCGAGAGCTGGGCGACGATGCGGGTCGCGCCCTTGGCGGTGGCGGGCAGCGCCACGATGGGCAGGCCGCCCTTGCTGCGCGCGGCGCCGCGCAGGAAGTCCACCGCGCCGCCCACGGCACCCATGTAGGTGCCGGCGGCGACTTCGGCGTTCACCTGGCCGGTGAGGTCCACCTCGATGGCGGAGTTGAGCGCGACCAGCTTGTGACTGGCCGCGAGCATGTCGGGGTCGTGGGTGTAGTCGGTGCCGCGCAGCGCGAAGCCTGGGTTGCGGTGCGCCCAGCGGCGCACCTGCTCGCTGCCCATCAGCACGCCGCCGATGCCCACGCCGGTATCCACCGTCTTGCGGGCATTGGTGAGCGCGCCGGCCTCGGCCAGCTGCGCTATGCCGTCGCCCACGGCGCCGCTGTGCAGGCCCAGGTCGCGGTGGCTGCGCAGCGCGGCCAGCACGGCCTCGGGCAGGTTGCCCACGCCCACCTGCAGCGTGGCGCCGTCTTCGACCATCGCGGCGATGTGGCTGGCAATGGTCTGTTCCGCCAGGCCGGGCGCGGAGCGCGCCTGCGACAAGGGCGGGTGCTCGGCGTCGACCAGCAGCGCAAAGTCCTCGGCCCGCAGGTAGACGCTGCCATGCGTCCACGGCACGTCGGGGTTGACCTCGCCGATGACGACGCGCGCCCGCTCGATGGCGGCGGGCAGGTATTCGTGCACGGTAGCGAGGCTGTAGCGGCCCTGCTCGTCGGGCGGCGAGACCTGCAGCATCACCACATCGGCGGGCAGCACGCCCGCGCGGATCAGCCCGGGCAGGTGCGAGTAGTGGCTGGGCACGATGTCCAGCACGCCGGCCTGGGCCAGCTTGCGGTGTGCGCCGCCGCCCGAGTAGCCGAAGAAGTCGAACACGTCGGCCTGTTCGGGCTTGAGGGTGTCCGACGCGGCGATGCCGACAAAGGCGCGCAGCCGCCCGCCCTGCGCGAGCGCATGGCGGTGCTCCACCAGTGCGCGCGTGAGGGTGAGCGGCTCGGCCGTGGCCTGGCCCCACCAGAAGGTGTCGCCAGGGCGCACAAGTGCTTGCAGTTGTGCCTGCAGCTGGGACGGCAGATCGCTCATGCCAGTTCGACGAAGCCGTGGCTCAGCACCAGCTTGTCGCGTTCGACCACGCGGGCGCGCAGCTGCAGCTGGTGGGGCTGGCCGGGCACACGCCAGATCTGCGTCTCCAGCGTCTCGCCGGGGAACACCGGCGAGGTGAAGCGCACATCAAAGGCCTTGAGCCGCGACGGATCGCTGCCGGCGCACTGGCGCAGCACCGCATAGGCGGCGAGGCCGTAGGTGGCCAGGCCGTGCAGGATGGGACGCTCGAAGCCGGCGGCCTGCGCGACGGCGGGGTCGGCATGCAGCGGGTTGGTGTCGCCCATCTGGCGGTACAGCAACGCGGCCTCGGGGCGGATGGCTTGCGTGTCGGTGAAGTCGGGGGCGCGGTCCTCGGGCGTGGGCTGCAGCGCGGGCAGGGGCTCGTCGCTGGGCTGGCCGCCGTTCAGTTGGCTGTAGCCGCCGTCGCCGCGCAAAAAGACCACCTGCTGCAGCGTGGCCAGCAGCTCGCCGCCGCTGGTCTCGACGCGGCGCTCGTTCACCATGATGGCGCCCTTGCCAGCGCCTTTGTCGGTGATGCGCTCGATCCGGTTCAGACCCACGATGTCGGCGCTGGCCGGCAGCGGGCGGTGGATGCGCATGCGCTGCTCGCCGTGCAGCAGCTTGACCCAGTCGATGCCGGTGTCGGGCTCCTTGGCCCAGAACCCGGGAAAGCCCAGCACCACGGCCAGCGTGGGCAGGGTGCGCAGGCCGCCTTGCGCGCCTTCGTAGACGAAGGGCAGCGCGGCGGCGTCGAGCGGGTCATTGCCCAGGCCCAGGCTGAGCGCGTACAGCATGGTGTCGCGCTCGCTGTAGTGCTGGCGCACCGGTGCGAAGGGGCGCTGCTTCAGGTGCTGGTAGTCGATCGCCATGGCTTAGATCGGGTCCCAGGAGAACACGTCGCCCGAGCGCTCCAGCGGCACGAACGAGCGCTTGAGCGCGGGCATGGCGTGCTCGGCCACGGCCTCGGGCGTCCAGCCCTCGCCGCGGTGCACTGAGCGCAGGGGGCGCGGCTGGCTCATCAGGAAGATCTCGTTGTTGCGCACGGTGAAGACCTGGGCGTTCACGTCGTTGGCCTGGTCGGACAGCAGGTACACGGCCAGCGGGGCGATCTTGTTGGGCGTCATCTGCTGGATCTTGGCCACGCGCGCCTGCTGCTCGGGCGTGTCGGTGGGGATCGAGCCGATCATGCGGCTCCAGGCGAACGGGGCGATGCAGTTCGAGCGCACGTTGAACTTGGCCATGTCGAGCGCGATGCTCTTGGACAGGGCCGTCAGCGCCAGCTTGGCGGCGCTGTAGTTGGCCTGGCCCAGGTTGCCGATCAGGCCCGAGGTGGAGGTCATGTGCACCAGGGCGCCGCTGTTCTGCTCCTTGAAGTGGTTGGCGGCGGCGCGGCTCATGTAGTAGCTGCCGTACAGGTGGACCTTGATCACGGCGTCCCACTCGTCCAGGCTCATCTTGTGGAAGAAGCGGTCGCGCAGGATGCCGGCGTTGTTGATGACGCCGTCGATGCGGCCGAAGGTGTCCACGGCGGAGTTGACGATGCGCTCGGCGCTGGCGGCGTCCGACACGCTGTCGGTGTTGGCCGCGGCCTGGCCGCCGGCGGCCTTGATCTCCTCGACCACCTTCTGGGCGGGGCCGGCATCCGAGCCTTCGCCGGTGGTGGAGGTGCCGATGTCGTTGACCACGACCTTGGCGCCCTGCGCCGCGCAGGCCAGGGCCAGGTCACGGCCGATGCCGCCGCCTGCGCCGGTCACTACAACTACTTTGCCTTCAAGCATCTTGCTCATGGATGTGTCCTTGGAAATGTGGGGGAGTGTGTTTCAGGGAATCCCGCAAGGATGCCGCCGGAGGCTGCGCTTGCCAATTAGGGATTGGCAAGGATGGTGTTTGGGAACATGGAAGCGGGGGCTTCAGGGGCTTGGATGGAGGCCTCGGGTTGCTATCTTTTTTAAGGGTGGAGGCCGGGGTTTCGCCCCGGCGGGCGACCTACTTTTCTTGCGCGCGCAAGAAAAGTAGGCAAAAGAAGCGCGCCCTGCTGTCCGTGACCCCAGCGCCTGCAGGCGCTGGGGCAACCTGCGATGCGCGGGCGCGGGGCCTGCCGCTTAACTCGACTCCGCGCGCCAAGGCGCGCTCCGCTCGGACAGAAGCGGCAAGTCAGACCACGAAGCATGCGCGCTCCGACGCGCATGCGGCCCCGCGCCCTGTGCTTCTCGGCACGGACAGAAGGGAAGGACACAGCCACACGGGCCATCGCTTCGCTCGGCAGTCCATTGGGGCCGAGCGTAGCGATGGCCCGACCAGTCTCCCCACCCCCTTCTGCCTGCGCCTGTGGCGTGGCGTTTGCGGGGTGGGCATGCGCGTCGGAGCGCGCATGCTTCGTGAACTGACTCGCCGCGGTTGTCCGAACGGAGCGCCTTCGGCGCGAAGAGAGTTCTGCGGCGCACCCCGCAAACGTCACGCCGCAGGTTGCCCCAACGCAAGGCGTTGGGGTCGCAGACAGTCGGGGCGTTTTCTTTGCCTACTTTCTTGTACGCACAAGAAAGTAGGTCGCCTGCCGGGGCGAGACCCGGCCTCTGTCCTAGGAAAAGCCCGCAGTCTGCAGTTTCTCAACAGCAGCTGCCTTCACGGCGGCCAAAGGAGCCGTTTCAATTTCCCGGATTGCGTGGCCCGGCATTGCCTGCGAGCATGCCGACCATGCAATCCAATACCTCCACTCCCGTGACCTCGCTGACGCCCGAGCAGGTGGCACACCTGCAGTCGTGGATCGGCAAGTCCGAGTCGCTGGGCGACCTGGTTTCCGCCCATGCCGTGGGCGGGATGTCCGCCACGCTGGACCGCGACGACGACCTGCTGCCCGCGGCCGGCACCGAGCTGCCACCGCTGTGGCACTGGATGAACTTTGCCCATGTGGTGCGCCAGGGCCAGCTCGGCGCCGATGGCCATCCGGCGCGCGGCGGCTTCCTGCCGCCGGTGCCGCTGCCGCGCCGCATGTGGGCCGGCAGCCGCGTGCAGTGGAACCCCGAGAACCCGCTGCGCGTGGGCGAGGCGGTGCAGCGCACTTCGCGCATCCTGTCGGTGGATCACAAGAAGGGCCGCTCGGGCGAGCTGCTGTTCGTGCAGGTGCGGCACGAGTCGGGCAATGCGCGCGGCGTGTCCATCACCGAGGAGCAGGACATCGTCTACCGCGCTGCGGCCCAGCCGGGCGAGCCCGCGCCCCAGCCCACGGCGGCCGAGCAGAACGCCGCGTGGAAGCGCGATATCACGCCCGATCCGGTGATGCTGTTCCGCTACTCGGCGCTCACCTTCAACGGCCACCGCATCCACTATGACCGCAGCTACGTCACGCAGGAGGAGGGCTACCCCGGCCTCGTCGTGCACGGCCCGCTGATCGCCACGCTGCTGATCGACCTGCTGCGCCGCAATGCGCCGGGCGCGGTGGTGACGGATTTCTCCTTCAAGGCGGTGCGCCCCACCTACGACCGGCACCCGTTCACGGTGCTCGGCCAGCCGGAGGGCGACGGCAAGACCATCCGCCTCTGGGCGCACGACCACGAAGGCTGGCTCACCATGCAGGCCACGGCTAAGGTGCTCTGAAAACAATAGCTATTGGCGCTTGCTGCATAAGCGCCAGCCACCCATTCTTCTGAAAAAACCATGATCGAACAAACCAGCTCCAACAACTACCCCGAGATCCGCGACGCCATCCGCGCGCTGTGCGCCGAGTTTCCCGACGAGTACTTCCGCAAGGTGGACGAGCAGCGCGCCTATCCCGAGGCCTTTGTCAACGCGCTCACCAAGGCGGGCTGGATGGCCGCGCTGATCCCGCAGGAGTACGGCGGCTCGGGCCTGGGCCTGACCGAGGCCAGCGTCATCATGGAAGAGATCAACCGTGCGGGCGGCAACTCGGGCGCCTGCCACGGCCAGATGTACAACATGGGCACGCTGCTGCGCCACGGCTCCGAGGCACAGAAGCAGAAGTACCTGCCCAAGATCGCCTCGGGCGAATGGCGCCTGCAGTCCATGGGCGTGACCGAGCCGACCACCGGCACCGACACCACCAAGATCAAGACCAGCGCCGTCAAGAAGGACGGCCGCTACGTGGTCAATGGCCAGAAGGTCTGGATCAGCCGCGTGCAGCACAGCGACTGGATGATCCTGCTGGCGCGCACCACGCCGCTGGCCGACGTGAAGAAGAAGAGCGAAGGCATGTCCATCTTCATGGTGGACCTGGCCGAGGCACAGAAGAAGGGCCTCACCGTGCGCCCCATCCCCAACATGGTCAACCACGAGACCAACGAACTGTTCTTCGAGGACCTGGAGATCCCCGAGGAGAACCTGATCGGCGAGGAGGGCAAGGGCTTCAAGTACATCCTCGACGGCCTGAACGCCGAGCGCACGCTGATCGCCGCCGAGTGCATCGGCGACGGCTACTGGTTCCTCGACCGTGTGACCAGCTACGTGCGCGACCGCCAGGTCTTCGGCCGCCCCATTGGCCAGAACCAGGGCGTGCAATTCCCCATCGCCGACGCCTACATCGAGGTCGAGGCCGCCAACCTGATGCGCTGGAAGGCCTGCGAGCTGTTCGACAAGCACGAGCCCATGGGCGCCCAGGCCAACATGGCCAAGTACCTGGCGGCCAAGGCGAGCTGGGAGGCGGCCAACGCCTGCCTGCAGTTCCACGGCGGCTTCGGCTTCGCCTGCGAATACGACATCGAGCGCAAGTTCCGCGAGACGCGCCTGTACCAGGTGGCGCCCATCTCCACCAACCTGATCTATTCGTTCGTCGCCGAGCACGTGCTGGGCCTGCCGCGCTCCTTCTAAAAAGTGAGCTGTTGGCACTCGGTATGCAAGGATTTCAGATGGTTTTCGCATTGAAATCATTTGCAGATGAGCGCCAGCAGCTATGGCTTTTGATAACCACTGACCGAGAGGAATGCCCATGACCCGACCCCTGGACGGCCTGACCATCGTCTCGCTGGAGCACGCGGTGGCGGCGCCCTTCTGCACGCGGCAGCTGGCCGACCTGGGCGCGCGCGTCATCAAGGTCGAGCGCCCGGGCAGCGGCGACTTCGCCCGCGGCTACGACGGCCGGGTGCGGGGCCAGTCCTCGCACTTCACCTGGCTCAACCGCAACAAGGAAAGCCTGGCGCTGGACCTGAAGAACCCGGTGGCGCTCAAGGCCCTCAAGCAGCTGCTGGCGGGCGCCGACGTGCTGGTGCAGAACCTCGCGCCCGGCGCCGCCGCGCGCATGGGGCTGTCGTACGAGGCGCTCAAGGAGCTGAACCCGCGCCTCATCGTCTGCGACATCAGCGGCTACGGCGCCGACGGCCCATACCGCGACAAGAAGGCCTACGACCTGCTGATCCAGAGCGAGGCGGGTTTCCTCTCCGTCACCGGCACGCCCGAGACGCCGAGCAAATCCGGCATCTCGGTGGCCGACATCGCCGCAGGCATGTACGCGTACAGCAACATCCTGTCGGCGCTGCTCTTGCGCGGCAAGACCGGCGCGGGCAGCCACATCGATGTGTCCATGCTCGAAGCCATGGGCGAGTGGATGAACTACCCGCTGTACTACGCCTTCGACGGCGCGCCGCCGCCGCCGCGCACCGGCGCCTCGCACGCCAGCATCTACCCCTACGGCCCTTTCCAGGCCGGCGATGGCGGCACCGTCATGCTCGGCCTGCAGAACGAGCGCGAGTGGAAGGCCTTCTGCGACCAGGTGCTGATGGTGCCGGCGTTGGCCGGCGACCCGCGCTTCGACAGCAACGCCAAGCGCAACGAGAACCGCGAGGAACTGCAGGACGAGATCCTGCGCATCTTCGCCAGCCTGAGCGCCGCGCAGGTGGTGCGCCGGCTGGACGAAGCCGGCATCGCCAACGCCCGCGTCAACGACATGGCCGGGCTGTGGGAGCACCCGCAGCTGCAGGCCCGCAACCGCTGGCGCAACGTGGCCACGCCCGTGGGCGAGGTGCCCGCGCTGCTGCCGCCGGGCGTGAACAGCGCCTACGACTACCGCATGGACGCGGTGCCCGCCGTGGGCGAGCACACGCGCGCCATCCTCGCCGACCTGGGCCTGTCCGCCGCCGAGCTGGCGCAGATCGACAAGCCCTCCGACTTCTGAGAACCCCCATGACCGCGAGAGAGCCCTTCATGAACGCAACCGCCACCACCGCCGCCGCCCAGCTCGCCCGCTTCGCGGCCGAGCTGCAGTTCAGCGACATCCCCGAGCCGGTGCTGCAAAAGACCGAGGACCTGTGGATCGACTGGTTCGGCTCCGCCGTGGCCGGCCACAATGCGCGGCCGGTGCAGTGCATCACGCGCTTCGCGCTGGCCATGGGCCCGCAGGACGGCCCCAGCGAGGTGATCGGCGACACCCGCACCACCAGCCCCTATGCGGCGGCCATGGCCAACGCGGCCGCGTCGCACGTGGTGGAGCAGGACGACGTGCACAACGGCTCGGTCTTCCACCCGGCCACCGTGGTGTTCTCGCCGGCGGTGGCCGTGGCGCAGGCGCTGGGCGCCAGCGGCCGCGACCTGCTCACCGCCGTGGTCGCAGGCTACGAGGTCGGCATCCGCGTCGGCGAATTCCTCGGCCGCTCGCACTACCGCATCTTCCACACCACCGGCACGGCCGGTACGCTGGCGGCGGCCGCCGCCGTGGGCCGCCTGCTGGGGCTGGATGCGGCGCAGATGCTGCACGCCTTCGGCTCGGCCGGCACGCAGTCGGCCGGCCTGTGGGAGTTTCTGCGCACCGCCGCCGACAGCAAGCAGCTGCACACCGCCCACGCCGCTGGCGCGGGCCTGATGGCGGCCTATTTGGCGAAAGACGGCTTTACCGGCGCGGCCGACATCTTCTGCGGTCCGCAGGGCCTGGCGGCGGGCATGTCCACCGACGCCAACCCGGCCAAGCTGACGGACGGTCTGGGCACCCGCTGGGCCACGGCCGAGACCTCGTTCAAGTGGCATGCCTCGTGCCGCCACACGCACCCGGCGGCCGATGCGCTGCTGCAGGTGATGCAGCTGAACCAGCTGCAGGCCGGCGACATCGCCCAGGTGGTCACCCACGTGCACCAGGGCGCGATCGACGTGCTGGGCCCCGTGGTCGACCCGAGCACGGTGCACCAGAGCAAGTTCTCGATGGGCACGGTGCTGGCGCTGGCCGCGCGCCATGGCTTTGCCGGCCTGACCGAGTTCGACAACGACTTCCGCGCCGAGGCCACGATGGCGCTGCGCGACAAGGTCAGCATGGAGCTGGACCCCGAGGTGGACGGCGCCTACCCCCAGCGCTGGATCGGCAAGGTCACCGTCACCACCAACGACGGCCGCGTCTTCAAGGGCCGCGTGGACGAGCCCAAGGGCGACCCGGGCAACACGCTGAGCCGCGCCGAGCTGACCGACAAGGCGCTGCGCCTGGGTGCATTCAGTAACGCCGTCGCCGCCGAGCGCATGGAAAAATCGGTGGCCGCGGCCTGGCAGGTGCGCGACTGGCCGCGTGTAGGCACGCTGCTGGCCCGCTGAGCCCGCGGCCCGGCATTCCGAGACAAGAACCACCAAGGAGACAAGACATGCAAAAACGCTGGCATCGCCTGGGCGCCGCCCTGTTCGCGGGGCTGTCCGCCCTGGGCCTGCACCTGAATGCTCCCGCCGAGACCTGGCCCGCCAAGCCGGTCACGCTGGTGGTTCCGTACTCTGCCGGCGGCCCGACCGACGTGGTGGCGCGCCTGCTGGCCGTGCCCATGGGCCAGTCGCTGGGGCAGACGGTGATCGTCGAGAACACCGTGGGCGCGGGCGGCACGCTGGCGCCGGCGCGCATCGTGCGCTCCAAGCCCGACGGCTACACCATCCTGATCCACCACATGGGCATGGCCACCGCGCCCGCGCTGTACAAGAAGCTGCCCTACGACCCGCTCAAGGACTTCGAGTACATCGGCCAGGTGCTCGACGTGCCCATGACCCTGCTGTCGCGCAAGGACTTCCCGCCGAACACGCTGCCCGAGCTGCTCGACTACCTCAAGCAGCACCAGGAGAAGGTGTCGATGGCCCATGCCGGCACCGGCGCCGTGTCGCAGCTGTGCAGCCTGCTGTTCATGCACCAGGTGGGCGTCAAGCTCACCACCGTGCCCTACAAGGGCGCGGGCCCGGCGATGAACGACCTGATGGGCGGCCAGGTCGACCTGCTGTGCGACCAGACCACGCAGACCGTGCCGGTGATCCAGGATGGCAAGCGCGTCAAGGTCTTCGGTGTGACCACGCCCAAGCGTCTGTCCACGCTGCCCGACGTGCCCACGCTCGACGAGCAGGGCCTCAAGGGCTTCGACGTGAAGGTCTGGCACGGCATGTACGCGCCCAAGGGCACGCCGCCCGAGGTGATCGCCAAACTCAACCAGGCGCTGCTCGCGGCGCTGAAGGACGAGACGGTGAAAAAGCGCATCGCCGAACTCAGCTCCGACCTCGCCACGCCCGACAAGGCCACGCCCGCCTCGCTGAAGCAGCAGCTCGCCACCGAGGTGCAGCGCTGGGGCAAGGTGATGCGCGAGGCGCATGTCGAGCAGCAGTAGTTTCTAGCCATCTCTCCAGATCCATGAGCCACCAAGCCCACCCGCTGGCCACCGCCGCGTCGTTCCTGTTCGTTCCCGCCACGCGCCCCGAGCGCATCGCCAAGGCCCTGGCCAGCGGCGCCGACGGGGTCATCGTCGACCTGGAGGACGCCGTCGCCCCGCAGGACAAGCCCGCCGCGCGCGACGGGCTGGCGGCGGCGCTCGCTGCCCTCTCGGCGGCCGAGCGCGCGCGCATCCTGGTGCGCATCAACAGCGGCGGCACCGAATGGTTCGCGCAGGACCTGCAGGCGGTGCAGGCCCTGGTGGCCCAGGGCTGCGCCGGCGCCATGCTGCCCAAGGCCGAGGACGCGCTGACCCTGGCCCGGGTGCATGCCGCGCTGGGCGCGGCCGGCGTGGTCGTGCCCATCATCGAATCGGTGGCCGGGCTCGATGCCATCGACGCGGTGGCGCAAGGCCCCAGCGTGCTGCGCCTGGCCTTCGGCCACCTCGACTTCCAGGTCGATGCCGGCATGGCCTGCGCGGCCGACGAGACCGAGTTGGTGCCGGTGCGCCTGGCCGTGGTGCTGGCCTCGCGCCGCGCCCACCTGCCCGCGCCCATCGACGGCGTGACCGTCAACACCCAGGACGCCAGCGTGGTGCGCGCCGATGCCGACCGCAGCCTGCGTGGCGGCTTCGGCGGCAAGCTGTGCATCCACCCCATGCAGCCGGCCCAGGTCAACGCCGCCTTCGCCCCCACCGAGGCCCAGGTGGCATCCGCCCGCGAGGTGCTCGCGGCCTTCGAGGCCGCCCACGGCGGCGTTTGCGTGGTCAATGGCCGCATGGTGGACGCACCCGTCATCCACCTGGCGCGCAAGACCCTGCAGCGCCACGCGATCGCCAGCGCGCGGGGGTAGACTGCAGGCAGCTTGAACAGGAGCCTGCCATGCCCGAATCCCCCACCGCCGTTTCGTACCCCAGCCGCATCGCCGATGTCGGCGGCATCCCGGTGCTGCGCGCCCTGCCCACCAAGGGGCGGCGCATGGTGGGGGCCTGGTGCTTCCTCGACCACGCGGGGCCGGCGCATTTCGAGTCCGGCCCGGGCATGCAGGTCGGCCCGCACCCGCACACCTGCCTGCAGACCTTCACCTGGATGATCCGCGGCGAGGTGCTGCACCGCGACAGCCTGGGCAGCGAGCAGGTGATCCGCCCCGGCCAGGTCAACCTGATGACGGCCGGTCGCGGCATCGCCCATTCCGAAGAGAGCCTGGGCCACCCGGATTTCCACGCCGTGCAGCTGTGGATCGCGCTGCCGCGCGAAGAGCGCCTGATGGCGCCGCGCTTCCAGCACTACCCGGTGCTGCCGCAGATGCAGGAGCAGGGCCTGGCGATGACGGTGCTGGCCGGCGAGTGGCTGGGCCAGGCCTCGCCGGCGCAGGTGCACAGCCCGCTGATGGCCGTGGACATGCACGCCGCGCAGGCCGCCGAGGCCACGCTGGCGCTGCGCCCCGATTTCGAATACGCCATCCTCTGCCTGCAGGGGCAGGTGGAGGTCGAAGGCCAGACGGCCTCGCCCGAGTCGCTGCTGTACCTGGCGCCGGGGCGCGCCGGCGCCACCGTGCGCGCCTCGGCCGACAGCCGCTTCTTCCTGCTCGGGGGCACGCCGTATGACGGCGACATCGTGATGTGGTGGAACTTCGTCGGCCAGAGCGGCGACGAGATCCGCGAGTTCCGCGACCGCTGGGAACGCTGCGAGGGTTTTGGCGCGCCGGTGGCCTCGCAACTGCCCCACCTGGCCGCGCCGAGCATGGACGGCCTGCACCTGCGCTCCGCCAGCCCCAAGGCGTAGGAGCGGTTCGGGCAAAAAAGAACCGCCCCGGGGGGCGGTTGGCTTTTGGGGGTTGGACCCTTATTCTTCGTCGGTCGCGGCCAGGCGGATGGATTCGCGGTTGTTCTTGTCGCGCATCTTGGCCAGATCGGTTTCCAGCGCGTGCTGCAGCTTCTCGAGCGCGCCGCTGAAGGCCTGGGCCACCTTCTCGGCCTCGGCGTTCACGGCCAGCGGCTGGCGGCCCGCCGGGCGCGTCTCCAGCACGCAGCGTTTGCCCTTGCCGCCGCTCTTGATGGCATCCACGTCGGTCAAATAGACGTCCACACGGGTGAGGTGCTCACGAAAGCGCGACAGCTTGCCGCCCACTTCTTCCTGTACCCAATGGGCGAGCGATTCGCCGCCTTGTACATGGTCATCCGCATGTACCTGAACTTGCATAGATGGGCTCCTTTCACGGTCGCTAGAGAGGCCGCTGCCGAATGGCCGCGGCAGGTAGACGCCCTCATGCTAACCCGCATTCGCCGGGGTGAAAGCATTCACCCCACCAATATCAGTGAAACCCCTGTAACAGATCAAACGTGGTTGCCGCGGTACTGCCCGGCCGTCAGGCGGAACAGGCGGTGCGGGCGCAACCGGTGGCCATCCGGCAGCAAGGGATGCTCGAAGTCGCGTGCCGGCACATGCTCCATGCCCAGGCGCCGCATCACGGCCTGCGAGCGCAGGTTGTCCACGGCGGTGAAGGCCACGATCTCTTCCAGCTGCAGCCGGTCGAAGCCGACCTGCAGCGCCGCCTGCGCGGCCTCGGTGGCCAGGCCCTGGCCCCAGGCATCGCGCACCAGGCGCCAGCCGATCTCGACACAGGGCGCGCAGGGCAGCTCGGGCCGCGGCGTGTGCAGGCCCACGAAGCCCAGGAAGCGGCCGTCGGCGAGCCGCTCCACCGCCCAGAAGCCCCAGCCGCGTTGGGCGATGAGTTCGCGGATCTGCTGCGCCATGGCATCGCTCTGCGCCTGCGTGAGCGGGCCGACCAGGTATTCCATCACCTGCTCGTCGGCGTTCAGCGCCGCGAAGGCGGGCAGGTCGGCATCGCGCCACTGCCGCAGCTGCAGCCGCGGCGTGCGCGGCTCGATCAGCTCAATGGTGGTGGCCATGCGCGCCGTGCACATGGCGGTGGGTGATCTCCTCGGGCGTGGCGGCGCGCACTTCCAGCACCTTGGCGGCAAAGCGCAGGGCCACGCCGGCCAGCGGGTGGTTGCCGTCCAGGTGCACCTCGGGGCCCTTGATCTTCAGCACGTGGTAGACCTGGGGCTCGCCCTGGTCGTTGGTGCCGCGCAGCTGGCCGCCGACCTTCACGCCGGGCGGGAACTCGCTCTTGGGGATGACGCGTACCAGGCTTTCGTCGCGGGCGCCGAAGGCGTCTTCCACGGCCAGGTCGATGGTGGTGGCGAAGCCCGGGGCCTGGCCGTCCAGCGCGGCCTCGACCTTGGGGAACAGGTTTTCATAGCCGCCGTGCAGGTAGGCGAGCGTGCCCTGGTCCAGCGGCTTGCCCTGGGCGTCGGTGACCTTGTACTGCACCGTGACGGCGCTGTCTTTCGAGATATTCATGGCAAAGCAGGTGTCTGTCGTCAAAGGGGCAAGTGTAGGCGCTGCCGTATGGCATCCTGGGCAGCGAAAGGAAATCACCATGCAGACACCCACGAATACCTTCAAGGCCGCGCTGGCCGCGCAGCGGCCGCAGATCGGGCTGTGGCTGGGCCTGGGCCACGCCTTTGGCGCCGAGATCTGCGCCGGCGCCGGCTTCGACTGGCTGCTGATCGACGGCGAGCACGGCCCGAATGACACGCTGACGGTGCTGCCGCAGCTGCACGCCATCGCCGGCTACCCCGGCAGCCACCCGATTGCACGCATTCCCATGGGCCACGGCCATGTCGGCGAGATGCTGATCAAGCAGTACCTGGACCTGGGCGTGCAGACGCTGCTGGTGCCCATGGTGGATACGGCCGAGCAGGCCGCGCAGATCGTGCGCGCCGCCCGCTATCCGCAGGACGACGGGCGCGGCGGCATCCGCGGCATGGCGGGCTCACGGGCCAGCGGCTGGGGCCGGCGCGCCGGCTACGTGCACGAGGCCAATGCCCAGGTCTGCATCCTGGTGCAGGCCGAAAGCCGCGCGGCGCTGCAGAACCTGGATGCGATCGCGCAGGTCGAGGGCGTGGACGGCGTCTTCATCGGCCCGGCCGACCTGTCGGCGTCGATGGGCCATGTGGGCGATGCCGGCCACCCCGAGGTGCAGGCGGCCATCGAGCAGGCTATCACCCACATCCGCGCCGCGGGCAAGGCTGCCGGCATCCTGAGCTCGGACGAGGCCCAGGCCCGGCGCTACCTGGAGCTGGGCTGCAGCTTCGTCGCCGTGGGCATGGACACCAGCCTGCTGGCCCGCGCCACCAGCGCGCTGGCGGCGCGCTTCAAGCAGGGGGATGCGCCGGCAGCAGGGCCGGGGCAGGTCTATTGAGCGGCCTGCGAGGCTTTCCGGCCTGGCGCCCTGCGGCGGCGCAGCACCATGCCGCTGGCCATGGCCAGCAGGCCGCTGGTCAGCAGCAAGCCCCACTCCGACAGGGAGGGCACCGCCGTGGCTGGCACCGTCTTGCGGCAGCTGGCCGTGATGGTGGCCGTGCCGTTGACGGAGTCGACGTAGTAACCCACGGGTGCGCTGGGATTGGCAGCGGTCACCGTGTACGTCAGGGTGCCGGACACGGTGCCGCCAGGCGTCAGCGTGGACCCGGGCGACCCGCTCCCGTCGCTCACGATGCGCCATGACGCGCTGGTCGCCGTCCCCGGGGTCATGGTGAAGGTGAAGGTATCGCCGACCGCGACCGAAACACCCGCGCCGTCGGTGGCTCCCGGCTCCACCTCTTGAGACAGCGCATAGCTTGCACACGTACCGGGCGCCTCCTGTGCGCCGGCGAATGACATGGCCGACGCGAAGGCCATGAATGCCGCGCCGCGGGAAAGCTGTTTTTGCAAGGACATGCGCATGGGGCTACCTTTCAGAAGTTCTTATCCGCGGGGGCGTGATGGAAGAATTTGATGAAATTGTATTGTTTTGTTTGAATATGTTGGAGGGTGTTAAGGGGTGATGCCCCTCGAAAGACCATGCGGGAACTCCCAATGGACGGGTCTTGCCACGCCGGGTAAACAGGCGCCCTGGCGATGTGGGCATAAAAAAAGCTGCTGGCGCTTATGCAGCAAGCGCCAGCAGCTATTCTTTTTGAGGCGCCGAGGCCTACACCACGGTCGACAGTGCCAGCGTGCCCAGCAGCGCGACGATGGAGATGATGGTCTCCAGCACCGTCCAGGTCTGGAAGGTCTGCGGCACGGTCAGGTTGAAGTACTCCTTCACCAGCCAGAAGCCGCCGTCGTTCACGTGCGACAGGATCAGCGAACCGGCGCCGGTGGCCAGTACCATCAGCTCGGGCCGCACGGCCACGCCCGAGGCGGCGGCGATGGGCGCGACGATGCCGCAGGCCGTGGTCATGGCTACGGTGGCCGAGCCGGTGGCGATGCGGATCATCACCGCCACCACCCAGCCCAGCAGCAGCGGCGACAGGTGCGCCGCGTTGGCCACGCCGATGATGGCGTTGGACACGCCCGAGTCGCGCAGGATCTGGCCGAAGCCGCCGCCCGCGCCCACCACCAGCGTGATGCCCGCGATGGGCGCCAGGCAGTCGTTGGTGAACTTGAGGATCTGGTCACGCGAGAAGCCGCGCGCCTTGCCGAAGGTGAAGAAGCTCACCAGCGCGGCGATCAGCAGGGCCATCACCGAGTTGCCGGCGAACTTCAGGATGTCGTTGGCCAGGCTCTTGGGCGTGGTGAACACGTCGGCCCAGCTGCCGATCAGCATCAGCACCACGGGCAGCAGGATGGTGAACAGCGTGATGCCGAAGCCCGGCAGCTCGCGCTGCTGGCTGTCCTTCTCGACGAATTCCTTCTCCAGCGGGTTGTTCGGGTCGGCCACGACGACGCGCGAGATCAGCTTGGCGAACACCGGGCCGGCCAGGATGGCGGTGGGGACGCCGACGATCAGCGCGAACAGGATGGTCTTGCCGATGTCCGCCTGGTAGGCCGTCACGGCCAGCAGCGCGGCCGGGTGCGGCGGGATCAGGCCGTGCACCACCGACAGGCCGGCCACCATGGGCAGGCCCACCATCAGGATGGGCGTGTTGGTGCGCTTGGCCACGTTGAAGGCGATCGGGATCAGCAGCACGAAGCCCACCTCGAAGAACACCGGCAGGCCGATGATGAAGGCGATCACCAGCATGGCCCAGTGCGCGTTCTTCTCGCCGAAGAAGTCGATCAGCGTCCGCGCTATTCGCTCGGCGCCGCCGGATTCGGCCATCATCTTGCCGAGCATGGTGCCCAGGCCCACGACCAGGCCGATGTGGCCGAGCGTGCCGCCCACCCCGGTCTCGAAGGCCTTGACGATGCCGCCCATGGGCATGCCCACGGCGGCGCCCAGCGCCAGCGACACGACGATCAGCGTGACGAAGGGGTTGAGCTTCTGCACGGCGATCAGGTAGATCAGCGCGACCACGGCCAGAGCGGCCGCCAGCAGCAGGGAGTTGCCTTGTAGTGGTGTCATTGTGTGTCTCCTGGAGGGCTGCTATGGAAGGTGCTTAGGGCTTCTTGTAGGCCACGCAATCGACCTCGACCTTGCAGTCGATGACCATGCTGGACACCACGCAGGCGCGCGCCGGCGGGTTGGCGCCGAAGTACTCCTTGAACACCTTGTTGAAGGACTGGAAGTCGCGCGGATCGTCCAGCCACACGCCGCAGCGCACCACGTGCTCGGGGCCGTAGCCGGCTTCCTTCAGGATGGCCAGCACGTTCTGGATGGTCTGGTGCGACTGCTCGACGATGCCGTTGCCGACCACCTCGCCATTGACCATGGGGGTCTGGCCCGAGACGAACAGCCAGCCGTCGGCGCCTGCCGCGCGGGCAAAGGGCAGGTGCTGGCCGCCGGTGCCGGTGCCGCCTTCGACGCCAATTCGGGTAATGCTCATGGGGATTTCCTTTCCAACGAAAAAAGTTCAGGTTTGGGATTCAGGCAAACGCGGCCTGGTTGCGGGGGCCGCGGCGCAGGAAGCGCCCGGCATGCGCCGGCTGCACCACGCCGTCGCGGTACGAGAGCTGGCCATTGACCCACACGGCGGCGATGCCGACGGCGGGCTGCTTGGGATCGGTGAAGGTGGCGACGTCGCGCACCGTCTCGGGGTCGAACAGCACCAGGTCGGCCCACCAGCCTTCGCGCACCAGGCCGCGCTCGGCCAGGGCGAATCGCTCGGCCGACTGGCCGCTCATCTTGCGCACCGCCTGCGCCAGCGTGAGCACGCCGCGGTCGCGGCTGAAATGGCCCAGCACGCGCGGGAAGGAGCCCCACAGGCGCGGGTGCGGGTTGGGATCGTTGGGCAAGCCATCGGAGCCGACCACGCTGGAGGGGTGAGCCAGGATGCGCTCCAGGTCCGCCGCCGACATGTTGTGGTAGACCGCTCCGCCGGGCTGCAGGCGGCGTGCGGCTTCCATGGTGTCCACGCCCCAGGCGGCGGCGATCTCCTTGAGCGTCTGGCCCGCCATCTGCGGGTGCGGGTCGGACCAGGTGATGAAGATCTCGATGTCGTCGCGCACCTGCTTGAGGTCGATGGTGGTCGAGCTGGCAGTGTAGGGGTAGCAGTCGCAGGCCACCGGCTGCCAGCGCCGCGCCGCGTCGATGGAGTCGAGCACCTCGCCGGCGCGGCCCCAGTTCTCGGGCCCTGCGCACTTGAGGTGGGAAATGATCAGCGGCACCCGCGCGTGCTTGCCCACGGCGTAGGCCTCTTCCATCGCATCCAGGATGGCGGCGAACTCGGTGCGCAGGTGTGTGGTGTACAGGGCGCCGGCGGCGGCCAGCGGCTCGGCCAGGCCCATCACCTCCTCGGGTGTGGAGGCATAGGCATTGGGGTAGGCCAGGCCGGTCGAGAGGCCCAGCGCGCCGTGGTCGAGCGCCTCCTGCAACTGCCCGCGCATGGCGGCCACCTCGGCCTCGGTGGCCGGGCGGTCGAAGCGGTCCATGTGGTTGCTGCGCAGCGCGGTGTGGCCCACCAGCGCCGCCACGTTGACGGCGGGCTGCGCCTGTTCCACCGCCGCCACGTAGGCCGCGAAGGTGGGGTAGCCGAACACGCTGGCCGGGCCCAGCAGGTTCATCGGGTCGGGTGGGTTGCCCTTGAGCGTGACCGGCGAGGCGCTGATGCCGCAGTTGCCGACGATCACCGTGGTGATGCCCTGCGACACCTTGGGCAGCATGTCGGGCGTGCGGATCACGTTGGTGTCGTCGTGCGTATGCACGTCGATGAAGCCGGGCGCCAGCACCTGGCCGCTGCCGTCGATCTGCGCGCCGGCCTGCCAGCCGTCGGCCGCGCCCGCGGGCGCGATGGCGGCGATGCGGCCGCCGGCCAGCGCCACGTCGAAGCGCCCGGCGGCGGGCTCGTCGCCGCTGCCGTCCACGATGCGGACATTGCGGATCAGGTTGTCGTATTGCGTCATCTCGGTCTCCGGTCGGTCTCGGGTCAATCTCGGATCAGTCGCCCAGCGGCTGGCGGTCGCCGCCGCCGCGGTGGGCATCGAGCACGTACTTGATGCGCCGCAGCATCTCCTTGCTGCGGCCCTCCTGTGCCAGCGCCACCTCGGTGGCCAGCACGTCGATCATCATCATCATCGCGTAGCGCGACGACGAGGGCTTGTAGATGAAATCTGTTTCCAACGCCTGCACCGGCAGCAGCTCGTCGGCCAGCGCGGCCAGCGGCGAGGCGATGGCGGTGATGGCCACCACCTGGGCGCCATATTCGCGCGCCACGTTGACGCTGGCGATGATCTCGGGCACCTGGCCGGTGGTGGAAAGTACCAGCACCACGTCCTGCGGGCCCAGCGTGGCCGCCACCATGCGCTGCAGCACCGGGTCGTGGTAGGTGGCCACGGGCCGGCCCAGCCGCGCCAGGCGAAAGCGCGCCTCGTCGGCCAGCGTGGTGGAGCCGCCGCCCATGCCGAAGACCACGACCATGCGCGCCGCGGCGATGCGCGCGGCCGCCTGCTCGAAGGCCGCCGGCCGCAGCAGCGCGCGGTTGGCGGCCAGCACCTGGTGGATGTCGGCCAGGATGCCGTCGGCGCTCGACGGCGGATGGCTGGGGGCGGCGTCCAGGAAGCGCCGGCCCACGGCAGCGGCCTGCGCCAGCTGCAGCTTGAGTTCGCGCACGTCGCGGCAGCCCATGGCCTTGGCGAAGCGCGTGACGCTGGCCTCGCTGACCGAGGCGCGGCGCGCCAGCGTCTGGATGCTGTCCGAGGCCGCCTCGGCGACGTTGCCCAGCACCGTCTGCGCCACCTTCTGCTCGGCCGGGCGCAGCTCGGCCGCCCGCTGCGAGATGCGGGTGACGATATCCATCGGCTGGTGCATGATGGCGCTGGCGGACATGGGCTGGAGGCTGTGTTACTTTATAACAAGATGGTGCGAAGAATAAATTCGAAGGTATCATCATGTCAACCTCATGTTTACCCGATGGGCAATTGGAGACTGTTCTATGTTTGATAAAAAGTATCAAGGTGGTGTGGCCGACGCGCTGGTCCATCCGCTGGACAAGGGCCTGGGCGCCCTGGACAACGCCTGCGCGCCCGAGCAGATCGCGGCGCTGGGCTGGAACGTGCTGCGGGAAGACCTGAACCTGCCGGCGGCGGTGCTGCTGCAGTCCAAGGTGGAGCACAACCTCGATTGGATGCAGCGCTTCGTCGACGAATACGGCGCCAAGCTCGCGCCGCACGGCAAGACCACGATGGCGCCGCGCCTGTTCCACAAGCAGCTCGCGGGCGGCGCCTGGGGCATCACGCTGGCCACCGCGCACCAGACCCGCGCGGCCTACGCCCACGGCGTGCGCCGCGTGCTCATGGCCAACCAGCTCGTGGGCAAGCGCAACATGGCCATCCTGGGCGAGCTGATGGCCGATCCGGAGTTTGAATTCTTCTGCCTGGTGGACGCGGCCGACCAGGTCGACCAGCTGGCGGCCTTCTACGGCCAGACCGGCCAGTCGATGCAGGTGCTGATCGAGCTGGGCGTGCAGGGCGGGCGCACCGGCGTGCGCGACGACGCGCAGCTGCAGTCGGTGCTGGATGCGCTGGCGCGCGCCAATGGCGCCGTCAAGCTGGCCGGCGTGGAGGTCTATGAAGGCGTGCTGCAGACCGAGGCGGACATCCGCGCCTTCCTGCAGCGCGCGGTGCGGGTGCTGGGCGACCTGGCGAAGGCCGGCCGCCTGCAGCGCAGCCCCGCGGTGCTGACCGGCGCCGGCTCGGCCTGGTACGACGTGGTGGCCGAAGAGTTTGCCAAGGCCGACATCGGCCAGCCGCTGGACGTGGTGCTGCGCCCCGGCTGCTACCTGACGCACGACGTGGGCATCTACAAGGCCGCGCAGGCGCAGATCAACGTGCGCAACCCGGTGGCCCACCGCATGCGCACCAGCCTGCAGCCGGCGCTACAGCTGTGGGCCTATGTGCAATCGGTGCCCGAGGCCGAGCGCGCCATCGTTGCCCTGGGCAAGCGCGACGCGGCCTTCGACGCCGGCATGCCGCTGCCGGTGCAGCACTACCGGCCCGGCAGCGCCGCGCCCGTGGCGACGCCCGCACACTGGGAAGTCACCGGCATGATGGACCAGCACGCCTACCTGAAGATCGCGCCGGGCGACGACATCAAGGTCGGCGACATGCTGGCCTTCGACATCTCGCACCCCTGCCTGACCTTCGACAAGTGGCGCCAGGTGCCGGTCATCGACGACGCGTACAACGTGGTCGACGTGGTGCAGACCTACTTCTGAGTTGCTTCTGAAAAGAGAGCGGCTGGCGCTTTCCCTGCAAGCATTTCAATATCGATTGGCATTGAAATGCTTGTGAGGTGAGCGCAAGCCGCTCTTTTTTTGATAGTCAAACGGCCACGTCGCGCCAGCTGCCGGGCGCCAGCCCGTCCAGCGAATAGGGCCCGATGGCCATGCGCACCAGGCGCAGCGTGGGGTGGCCCACGGCGGCCGTCATGCGCCGCACCTGGCGGTTGCGGCCCTCGCGGATGACGAGTTCTATCCAGCTGTCCGGAATGTTCTGGCGCACGCGGATCGGCGGGTCGCGCGGCCAGAGCTGCGGCGCCGGGTCGAGCCGGCGCGCGCGGGCCGGCAGGGTAGCGCCGTCGTTCAGCTGCACGCCGCGGGCGAGCGCCGCCAGCGCCTCGTCGCTCGGCACGCCCTCGACCTGCACCCAGTAGGTCTTCTCCATCTTGAAGCGCGGATCGGCGATGCGCGCCTGCAGCTGGCCGTCGTTGGTCAGCAGCAGCAGGCCCTCGCTGTCGGCGTCGAGCCGGCCCGCCACGTAGACGCCGGGCACGGCTATATGGTCCTTGAGCCCGCGCCAGCGCCCCTCGGGCGTGAACTGGCTGAGCACGCCATAGGGCTTGTTGAAGCACAGCAGGCGTGGCGCGGCGGTGGATGGTGCGCGCGCCGGCTGGGGCCGCGCGGTGCGCGGCCTCATCGGACCACCGGGGCCAGGGTGGCGCGCAGGCGTTCGCTGGGCCCGGGCTCGGGCGTGGGCGGCGTGATCTCCAGCGCCTCCTCCACCTGGCCGATGTGCTCCAGCATCAGTTCGCGCGCCTGGGCGGTGTCGCCGCGCTCCAGCGCCGCGACGATGCTGGCGTGGTCGGCGCAGGACTGCTCGGCGCTGTGCTGCGACTGGTAGAGCGTGGCCGCCAGCGTGGTGCGGGCGGTCAGGTCGCGCAGGGTGTTGGCCAGCAAGCGGTGGCCCATCTGCTCGGCCAGGCAGACGTGGAAGTCGGCCAGCAGGAAGGCGCGGGTGGCGGCGTCGGCGGCCTGGATGGCGCGCTCCTCTTCGCCGATGTGCTGGCGCAGCTGGCGGATCACCTTCTGCATCGGCCGGCCGGCCGTGTCGATGATGCCGGACTCGATGATGCGCCGCGCCGCGAAGGCGTCGCGCGCCTCGTCGGCGCTGGGCTGCACCACGTACCAGCCGCGGCGCGGCTGCACCTGCACGAAGCCGCGCGCCTGCAACTGCATCAGCGCCTCGCGCACCACGGTGCGGCTGACGGCGAAGTTGTCGGCCAGATCCTGCTCCCCCAGCCGCTCGCCGGGCGACAGCTTCTGCGCCAGGATGGCTTCGACAACGCGCTCGGCGATGGAGGTGGGGGTGACAGGAGACATGGACTCAGGTGTGGGTTTGGGATGGGGAAGTTGCCAATTGTGCCGTGTCCGCTGCGGTGTCATCGGCAGGGAGTTCGCCGTTGAGCACGCGGTGGGCACGCTCGCGGTCGATGTCGCCTTCCCAGGCGGCGATCGCCACGGTGGCCACGCAGTTGCCGATCAGGTTGCCCAGTGCGCGGGCGATGCCCATGAACCAGTCCACCGACAGCACCAGCACCAGGCCGATCGCGGGGATGGCGGGGATCGCATGCAGCGTGGCGGCCAGCACCACGATGGCCGAGCCCGGCACGCCGTGCGCGCCCTTGGAGGTCACCAGCGCGATGGCCAGGATGGTCAGCAGGTCGGCCATGGAGATGGGCGTGTTGGTCGCCTGGGCGATGAACACGGCGGCCAGCGTGATGTAGATCGAGAACGCGTCCAGGTTGAACGAGTAGCCGGTGGGGATCACCAGGCCCACGGTGGAATCGCGCACGCCCATGTTGCGCAGCTTGGCCATGATCTGGGGCAGCACGCTGTCGGACGAGGTGGTGGCGAAGACGATGGTCAGCTCTTCACGCAGGTAGCGCAGCAGCTTGATCAGGCTGAAGCCCGACAGGCGCATCACCAGGCCCAGCACCACGAACACGAACAGGAGCACGGCCACGTAGAACAGCGCCACCAGCAGGCCCAGCTGCTTGAGCGAGCCGATGCCATACTGGCCCACGGTGAAGGCGATGGCGCCCAGCACGCCCAGCGGCGCCAGCTTGATGATGATGCCCATGATCTTGAACAGCACCAGCGACAGCGTGTCCACCAGGTCGGAGACCGGCTTGCCGCGCTCGCCCAGCAGCGCCAGCGCGCAGCCGAACAGCACCGCGAACAGCAGCACCTGCAGCACGTCGCCCTTGGCGAAGGCTTCCACCACGGTGGTGGGGATCAGCTTCATCAGGAAGTCGACCGTGCCGCCGCTGGTGAGCTTGTCGGCATTGCTGGCGTAGGCCGCCATGGCCGACGGGTCGAGCTTGCTGACGTCCACGTTCATGCCCACGCCGGGCTCGAACAGGAAGCCCAGCACCAGGCCCAGGCCCAGCGCGATGGTGGTCAGCACCTCGAAGTAGATCAGTGCCTTGACCCCGACGCGGCCGACGCGCTTGAGGTCGCCCGCGCCGGCGATGCCATGCACCACCACGCAGAACACGAGCACCGGGATGATCATCTTGATCAGCTTGATGAAACCGTCGCCCAGCGGCTTGAGTTTGACGGCGTATTCGGGCACCAGCAGACCGGCGAGCACACCCACGATGAGTGCGATCACCACCTGCCCGAAGAGGGATTTGACGAAGCGGCGCATAGGAGGATTCCTTGGGAAAGGTTTTGTATACAAGATTATTTTTATCTTGTGTACAAGAATGTACTCAAGGGCCCATTCACCGGTGCAGCGGGTATTCCCGGTGGCGGACGGCTGTGCGGCGGAAAAAGCAAGAGGCATGCCATGGGGTCTCCACGGGCATGCCTCCTGGGGTTGGGGCGCATCGGCGGGCGCTGGCCGCGCGCCGGTGCATAAGTCCTATTCCTGCAGGGAAGGGCTCAGCGGGCGGTTTCCACGGCGGCCACCACCACCACCTCGATACGGTAGGCCGGGTTGGCCAGCAGCGCCTGCACCGTGGCGCGCGGCGGCGTGTGGCCGGGGGCGACCCAGGCGTCCCACACGGCGTTCATGGCGCCGATCTCGGTCACGTCGGTCAGGAAGATCTGGCACTGCAGGATGCTCTGCTTGCTGGAGCCGGCCTCGGCCAGCAGGCGGTCGATGTGGCCCAGCACCTCGCGGGTCTGCGTGGTGATGTCGGCGCCGGGGCTGTTCTCGGGGATCTGGCCGGCCAGGTAGACCGTGCCGTTGTAGATGGCGGTTTCGGACAGGCGGGCGCCGACGTGGCGGCGGTCGATCGAAGAAGTCATGAAATGCTTTCAGGCGGCAGGAAGATGGCAAAAATCATAGCGCATGCGGCCAGGGCCGGCGGCCGGGCGCCCATCTTTGCACCAAAAGTGGGCGCGGCAGCGGGCGTGCCATGGGCCGGGCGCTACTGCATCACGTTCATCACGGCCACGGTCATGGCCTGCACGCCGGTCTTGATGGTGGGCTCGGGCACCGGGGCGAAGAAAGGCGAATGGTTGAAGGGCAGGGGTTTGCCGCCGGGTTGGCTGGCGGCGGCTATCTGCTGGGGATCGTAGATGCCCAGCGTGAAGAACATGGACGGCACGCCGCGGTTGATGAAGGCCGAGAAGTCCTCGCTGGCCGTGATGGGCGCAACGGGCCGAACGTTGGCAGGCCCCAGGGCCGCCTCGAGGGCCTTGACGGTGCGCGCCACCAGCGCGGCATCGCTGACCACGGCATCGGTGCCCTTGACGAGCTGGATCTCGGGCTCGGGCGCGCCGGCCATGGCAGCCTGGGCCTTGGCGGTGCGCGTGATGCCGTCATGCAGCCGGGTGCGCACGCTGTCGCGGTAGCTGCGGATGGTGCCCAGCACGCGGGCCTGGTCGGGGATGATGTTGCCGGCCGTGCCCGCGTTGAAGGCGCCCACGGTGACCACGCCGAATTCCATGGGGTCCTTCTCGCGGCTGACGACGCTCTGCACGTCCACCACGAACTTCGAGGCCATCAGTACCGGGTCGATGGTCTTGTCGGGCGCCGAGCCATGGCCGCCGCGGCCGTGGAAGCGGATGTCCAGCGAATCGGAGCTGGAGGTGGTCGGGCCGGCGATGTAGCCCACGGTGCCGAAGGGCATGGCGCCCGTGTGCAGCGCGAAGGCAAAGTCGGGCTTGCCGAACTTCTCGAACAGCCCGTCGCCGAGCATGGCCTGGGCGCCGGTGACCGTTTCCTCCGACGGCTGGGCCACGAACATCAGCGTGCCCTTCCACTGGTCCTTGAGCGCCAGCAGCGCCCGGGCGGTGCCCAGCCAGCTGGTCATGTGCACGTCGTGGCCGCAGCTGTGGGTGACGAAACTCTCCTTGCCGTTGTACTGGGCCTTGGCCCGGCTCGCATAGGGCAGGCCGGTCTTTTCCTCCATGGGCAGGGCATCGAGCTCGGTGCGGACCATCACCGTCGGCCCGGCGCCGTTGCGGTACATGGCCACCACGCCGGTCTTGCCCACGCCTTCGGTCACTTCAAAGCCCAGCGCGCGCATGTCGGCCGCCAGCTTGGCGGCGGTGCGGGTTTCCTGAAAGCCCAGTTCCGGGTGGGCGTGCAGGTCCTCGTAGGTGCTTTGCAGGCCGGGGTACATCTGGTCGACCAGGCCGGTGAGCGCGGCGGGGGGCTGCGGCCCCCCGGCACCAGCGGCGCCGGCGAGGAGGGCGCCGGCCAGCAAGGCCACCGGCCGCAGCCGCGAAACAAGGGTGGAAACGCGGTGGCTGCGGGAAGGGTGGTGCATAGGATGGCCAGACGGCTGCAGTGATGGAGCTGCCTAATATATTGGATACTGGCGGGCCTCGGCTGTGGGGAGCAACCCTGAGTGAGCCGGCAAACACCGCTAGCAAAACGATAGAGACCGGCCATAGCCAAACGGCGCGGGCCACGCCACAATCCGCACACCATGCTCAGCATCCAAGACATCCACGCCGCCGCCGCGCGCCTCGAAGGCCAGATCGAGCGCACGCCCTGCCTGTACTCGCACACGCTGTCCAATATCGTCGGCGCGCAGGTCTACCTCAAGTTCGAGAACCTGCAGTTCACCGCCTCGTTCAAGGAGCGCGGCGCCTGCAACAAGCTCAGCCAGCTGAGCGCCGAGGAGCGCGCCCGCGGCGTGATCGCGATGAGCGCCGGCAACCACGCCCAGGGCGTGGCCTACCACGCGCAGCGCCTGGGCCTGCGCGCGGTGATCGTGATGCCGCGCTTCACCCCCGGCGTGAAGGTCGAGCGCACGCGCAGCTTCGGCGCCGAGGTGGTGCTGCACGGTGACTCGCTGGAGGAGGCCCGCGCCCACGCCTACGCACTGGCCGAGCAGCAGGGGCTGGTCTTCGTGCACCCCTACGACGACGAGCAGATCGCCGCCGGCCAGGGCACGCTGGCGCTGGAGATGCTGGCAGAGCAGCCCGACCTCGACCTGCTGCTGGTGGCAGTGGGCGGCGGTGGGCTGATCGCCGGCATGGCCGTGGCGGCCAAGGCCGCCAAGCCGGGCATCGAGGTGATCGGCGTGCAGACCACGCGCTTTCCGGCGATGGTCAACGCCGTCAAGGGCACGGAGCACCCGCAGGGCGTGTCCACCATGGCCGAGGGCATCGCGGTGGGCACCCCCGGCACGCTGACGCGCGAGGTGATCGCCGCGCAGGTGGACGACCTGGTGCTGGTGGACGAGGGCGACATCGAGCAGGCGGTGCTGATGCTGCTGGAGATCGAGAAGACCCTGGTCGAGGGCGCGGGCGCCGTGGGCCTGGCGGCGCTGCTGCGCACGCCCGAGCGCTTTGCCGGCCGCAAGGTGGGGCTGGTGCTGTCGGGCGGCAACATCGACCCGCTGCTGCTGGCCTCGATCATCCAGCGCGGCATGGTGCGCTCGGGCCGGCTGGCGCGGCTGCGCATCAACGCCCGCGACGTGCCGGGCATGCTGGCACGCATCACGGCCATCGTGGCCGAGGCCGGCGCGAACATCGAGGAGGTGCACCACCAGCGCGCCTTCACCAGCCTGGCGGCGCAGAACACCGAGATCGAGATCGTGCTGCAGACGCGCAGCAAGGCCCATATCCAGGAGGTGATGGAGCGGCTGCAGGCGGCGGGGATGCAGGTGGTGGTGGCTTGATACGAAAACAGGAGCGGCTGGCGCTTGCTGCTTCTTGATTTTAAATATAAATCTATTTGAATATGGCTGTGGATAAGCGCTAGAGGCTATTGTTTTTGCAAACGGAAGGGAATCCCAAACGGCCACACAGGCCATTGCTGTGCTTGGGCTTTCATCGGGCCGAGCGCAGCGATGGCCCGTACAACCCCCTTCTGTATGCGCCTGTGGCGTGGCGTTTGCGGGGTGGCATGCGCGTCGGAGCGCGCATGCTTCGTTATCTGACTCGCCGGGGTTGTTTGAACGGAGCGCCCTTGGGCGCGGAGAGAGTTCTACGGCGCACCCCGCAAACGTCACGCCACAGGTTGCCCCAACGCAAGGCGTTGGGGTCGCAGACAGCAGGGGCGCTTTCTTTTGCCTACTTTTCTTGCGCGCGCAAGAAAAGTAGGTCGGCCGCCGGGACGACATCCCGGCCTCTGCCCTCAACGAAGGGCTTGAACATCCCGCTCACTCCGGCTTGATGACCATGGTTTCGATGATGGTCTGCAGCTGCGCGCTCATGGGCAGGTCCAGGCTGGTGCCCGAGGGCAGCTTGCGCAGGAACCAGCGCTTGTACTGGCGCTCGATCTCGCCGTCCTCGGCCAGCTCCTGGAAGCTCTTGGCAACCACCTGCGCGAGCTGCGGATCATCCTTGCGGAACATGATGGCGTAGGGGTCGTACGAGAGGTAGTCGCCCACCACCTCGAACTTGCCGCCCTGGCCAGCGTTCTTGCCCGCGTTCTCTGCTATCAACCCGTACAGCAGCACATCGTCGGTGGCAAAGGCATCGGCCGTGCCCGCGGCCACCTGGGCAAAGCCCTGGGCATGGTCGGGCACCACCTGCAGCTGGATGCCGAGCTTGAACTTGGCATCCAGGTTGCGCAGCACCTGCTCGTTCGTGGTGCCGGCCGTCACCGCCACCTTCTTGCCCGCCAGATCGCGGAAGCTGCGGATGGCCGTGCCCTGCCTCACCATCACCTTGGTGCCGGCCACGAACATGATGGGCGAGAAGGCCACCTGCTTGCGGCGCTCCAGGTTGCTGGTGGTGGAGCCGCACTCCAGGTCCACCTTGCCACTCGCCACCGCGGCGATGCGGTTGTCCGAGGTGACCGGCACCCACTGGATGGTGAGCGTCTTGTTGATCGCGTCCTCGATCGACGTGACCAGCGCCTTGCACAGCTCGATGGAATAGCCGATGGGCTGCTGGCGGGCGTTGAGGTACGAGAACGGGACCGAGGCCTCGCGGTAGCCCAGCGCGATGGTGCCGCTGGCGCGCAGCTTGGCCAGCGTGCCGCTCAACTGGGCGCCGGCGGCCTGTACCGGGCTGCCGATGGTCTGGGCGCCTGCGCCCAGCGAGAGGCCCAGCCCCAGCGCGCAGGCCAGCACGCCGAGCCGCAGCCGGCTCACAGCGCGCTCCTCGTCGCCTCGGCGGGCGCGGGCTGGGCCAGCGAGGCCTGCAGCTCCTGGTCCATGCGCGCGGCATTGGCGGCGGCCTCGGCCTCGGGCAGCAGCTCGCCCTCCCACTTGGCGACCACGGCGCTGGCGATCGAGTTGCCCACCGCGTTCGTCGCCGAGCGGCCCATGTCGAGGAAGGTGTCCACGCCCAGGATCAGCAGCAGGCCGGCCTCGGGGATGTGGAACTGGTTCAGCGTCGCGGCGATCACCACCAGCGAGGCGCGCGGCACGCCCGCCATGCCCTTGGAGGTCAGCATCAGGATCAGCAGCATCGTGATCTGCGTGCCCAGCGACAGGTGGATGTCATAGGCCTGGGCGATGAACAGCGTCGCGAAGGTGCAGTACATCATCGAGCCGTCGAGGTTGAACGAATAGCCCATGGGCATCACGAAGCTCGAGATCTTGCGCTTGACGCCAAAGCGGTCCAGCGCGTCGAGGATCTTGGGGTAGGCCGCCTCGGAGCTGGCGGTGGCGAAGGACAGCATGAACGCCTCCTTGATCAGCACCATCAGCTTGAAGATGCGCTTGCCCAGGAAGGTGAAGCCCGCCAGCACCAGCAGGCTCCACAGCAGGAACAGGCCCAGGTAGAAGTCGCCCATGAAGACGGCGAACTTCAGCAGGATCTCCAGGCCGTTCACGGCCACCGTCGCGGCCATGGCGGCCAGCACGGCCAGCGGCGCGAGCTTCATCACATAGCCGGTGATCTTGAGCATCACGTGGGCCAGCTCGTCGATGGCGGCCACGAGCGTCTTGCCCTTCTCACCCAGCGCCGCCAGCGCCACGCCGAAGAACATCGAGAACACCACGATCTGCAGGATCTCGTTGTTGGCCATGGCCTCGGCGAAGGACTTGGGCACCAGGTGGCTGACGAAATCCTTGAGCGTGAACTTGCCCGTGGCCAGGTTGGCCGAGGCGCCGATGTCGGGCAGCGGCAGCCCCAGGTTGTGCCCGGGCTGCAGCAGGTTGGCCAGCACCAGGCCGAGCACCAGCGACACCAGCGAGGCGGTGACGAACCAGGCCATGGCCTTGAGAAAGACCCGCCCCACCGAGGCCGCGTCGCCCATGTGGGCGATGCCCACCACCAGCGTGGAGAAGACCAGCGGGCCGATCAGCATCTTGATCAGGCGCAGGAACACGTCCGAGACGATGGAGATGTAGCCGGCGATCTCGGCGGCGGCTTTCTTGTCGGGGAAGTTGAGGAAGATCATGTAGCCGATCAGGATGCCCAGCACCATGGCGACCAGGATCCAGACGGCGGGGGGAAGCTTTTTTTTCATCTCGATGTGTCCATTCCGATGGGTGTTGTAGATACAGCTTGTGCGGCTGGCGCATAGGCCGCAGTGTAAGCCTGCCGCGGCGCCATAATGCGGCCAGCGCCCCGCCGGGCGCCGATGAGCGCGCATGACCCTGGACCTGCACACCCCGCCCGCCGCGGGCTTCGACGAACCCTTCGAGATGCTGCACGCCTGCCACGGGCGGCTGCAGCGCATGCTCGCGCTGCTGGGGCGCCTGGGCGAACATTTGGCGGCCCAGGGCTGCGATGCCCAGGCGCGCAGCGCCGCGGCCGACGTGCAGCGCTATTTCGACCTGGCCGGGCCGCTGCACCACGAGGACGAGGAGCTGCATGTGCTGCCCGCGCTGCGCGCGGCGGGCGAGGCCGCGCTGGCCGACGCCCTGCATGCCGAGCACGAGGCGATGGAGCAGCAATGGCTATCTATCCGCGCCGAGCTGCAGGCCGTGCAGGCCCAGCAGCTGGCCGGTGGCGAGGCGCTGGCGCAGGCCCGCCGCCGCTGGGCGGATTTCGCGGCGCTGCATGCCGGCCATCTGCAGCGCGAGGAAAGCCGGGCCTACCCGGCGGTGCGCGCCCGCCTGGGCGGGCCCGAGCAGGCCGCGATGGGCCACGACATGGCGCGGCGCCGGGGCGCCCGCTACCCGGACGGCGGCCTCAGCCGCGGCGGTGGCGCCTGAGCAATTGCTCCAGCGTGGCCCAGGCCGCAGGCTGCTCGGCCATGGCCACCGAGATGCGCAGCAGCGTCGACGGCGCCTGGCGCGGCGAGAACAGCAGGCCCGGCGCCAGCAGCAGGCCCTGCTCGGCCGCCTGGCGGGCCAGCAGCTCGGAATCCATGCCGCAGTCCACCCACGCGAAGGTGCCGGCCACCGGCTCGTGCACCGCGGGGCAGCCCAGCGCCTCGAGCTGGCGCAGGCAGCGGTGGCGTGCCTTGTCCACGCGCTCGCGCAGCCGGTCCACATGCTTGCGGTAGGCGCCTTCGGCCAGGATGCGGTGCACGATCTGCTCGCTGGGCAGCGCCGAGGTCAGGCCGCCCAGCAGCTTCAGGTCGGTGAGCTGGTGGATGAACTCGGGCCGCGCCGCCACGTAGCCCACGCGCAGCCCGCCCGACAGGGTCTTGGAATAGCCGCCGACCAGCAGCACGCGCTGCAGCCGGTCCATGGCCGCCAGGCGCAGCGGCATGCTGCCCAGGTAGTCGGCGTAGGTGTCGTCCTCGACCAGCAGGAAGTCGTGCCGCTCGGCGATGCGCAGTACCTCGTGCGCCACGCCGGCCGACAGGCTCAGGCCCGTGGGGTTGTGCACGGCGGTGTTCAGGATGAAGAGCCTGGGGCGGTGCTGCTCGGCCAGCGATTGCAGGGCCTGCACGTCGGGGCCGCCGGGCAGGCGCGGCACGCCCACCACGTTCACGCCCATGGCGTTCAGGCGGCCGAAGACCAGGAACCAGCCCGGGTCCTCGACTAGCACCGTGTCGCCGGGCTGCAGGAAGCGGCGCACGATCAGGTCCAGCCCGTGGGTGACGCCGCTCACTGTCATCAGGTGCGTGTCGGGGTGGGCCGGCACCTCCTGCGCCTGCAGCGTGGAGGCGATCTGCTGGCGCAGCGGCGCATAGCCCTGCGGCAGGCCGTAGCCCAGCAGGCCCAGTTCGGCGCGTGCGCCCTGCTTGAGGATGGCGCGCAGCGCGCCGCTGATCAGCCCCTCGTCCATCCAGCTGGCGGGCAGGCAGCCCGCGCTGCCGGTGTTGCCCGAGCCGTCGGCATCCTCGCGGAAGATGCCGCGCAGCAGGTAGGTGGTGTCGAAGGCCGCGCCCTGGGCCAGCGTGGCCGCGGGCACCGGCGCCGCCACCGACACGGCGCGCTGCGCGCAGACGAAGAAGCCCGCGCCCCGGCGCGACTGCACCAGCCCCTGGGCCGCCAGCCGGTCGTAGGCCTGCACCACGGTGTCGCGGCTCACGCCCGCCTGCTCGGCCAGCGCGCGCACCGAGGGCAGGCGCATGCCGGCACGCAGCCCGTGGTTGCGGATGCGGCCGCCGAAATGCTCGACCAGCTGCTCGACCAGCGGCTGGCCGCCGGTGCGCAGCGGCTGCCAGCCCCAGGCCGCCGCCGGGTTTGCCGAAGAAAGTGTCTGGGTCATGGGAGCAGGCCAATCCATGCAGTGAACCGGCAAAGTGTATGGTAACTGTACTGGTATGTGCGCCTAGCATAGCAGCATGTCCCTTTCGCTGCTTCCTGCCATGCCCGTCCTGCCCGAAACCTCCGCCTTTGTGCTGCCGCTGGCGCTGTTCGCCTTTGTCAGCTCGGTCACGCCGGGGCCGAACAATGTGATGCTCACCGCCTCGGGCGCCACCTTCGGCTACCGCCGCACGGTGCCGCACATGCTGGGCATCAGCCTGGGCGTGGTCGCCATGCTGCTGCTGGTGGGCGCGGGCCTGGGGGCGGTGTTCGAGCGCGAGCCGCGCCTGTACACCGTGCTGAAGTACCTGGGCGCGGCCTACCTGCTGTGGCTGGCCTGGAAGATCGCGCGCGCCGGCCGCGTGGATGCGGGCCAGGCGGGCGCCCGGCCCTTCGGCTTCTGGCAGGCCGCGGCCTTCCAGTGGGTCAACCCCAAGGCCTGGATCATGGCCATAGGCATCATCGCCACCTACATGCCGCGCGACGGCCAGGCCGGCAACCTGCTGCTGGCGGCGCTGGTGCTGGGCGCGGTGAACTACCCCAGCGTCAGCGTCTGGACGCTGTTCGGCAGCGCCGTGGGGCGGGCCCTGCGCACGCCTCGGGCGCTGCAGCGCTTCAACTGGGGCATGGCGGCGCTGCTGGTGCTGTCGCTGTACCCGGTGCTCGGGTTATGAATGAAATTGGCCTGCGGGGCAGGCCAATCAAGCGCGAATAGCTATTTTATTGATAGCTATCGTATCACAGCTCGCCCAGGCCCATCGCCGGGTCGCTGACCGAATGGGCGCCGGTTTCCACGCGGCCGGCAAAGCGGCGCACGTAGGACGGATCGGCGCTGCTGGTGACCACGAAGTCATACCAGTTGCCGCTGTCGCCCAGCTTCCAGTGGTGCTTCTTGCGCTGGCCGCGCTTGAGCTTGAAGCTCCACGGGCCCTCGTCGAAATAGGCATAGGCCTCGACGCTGAGCGTGCACTCGCCGGCGCCGTCGTTGCGCAACTCCAGCTCGACGCGGCCGTGCTTGGGGTCGTAGCTCACGGCGATTTCGGGCTGGGGCGTGCCGGCGGCGCCCTGGCGCTTCAGGTCGCCGATGAAGTGGCGGTGGAAGCCATTCGGGCCCAGCACCCACAGGTCGTAGCGGCCGGCGTCGGCGGCGGCCGTCCACTGGTCGTCCAGGGTCTTGCCGGACTCGACCATGTAGCGGCGCGGCAGGCGGTCGAGGTGCAGGCGGTCGTACACGTGGAACACGGCCGCGGCGGCGCCGGTGTTGCTGAACGACAGGCGCACGGCATTCGCGCCGGCGTCGACGCGGGCGTCCACGTTCAGCTCATACGGCAGCGCGCGCGAGGGGCGGGTGCCGGTGTCCTGCGGCGGGAAGTCGCGGTTCGCCGGCGGCACCACCTGGGGCAGCGCCTGCTGCTGGGCGCGCAGCAGGTCGGCCTGGGCCTTGTCCTTGCGGCCGGCCAGTGTGGGCAGCGGCTCGTCGTTGGGCTGGGCGAAGTTGAAGGCGCTGGTCAGGTCGCCGGCGACGGCGCGGCGGAACGGCGAAATATTGGGCTCGGCCACGCCGAACCGCGCCTCGATGAAGCGCAGCACCGAGGTGTGGTCGAAGACCTGCGAGTTGACCCAGCCGCCGCGGCTCCACGGCGAGATCACGTACATGGGCACGCGCACGCCGGGGCCGTAGACGCGGCCGTCGGGCTGGGGCTGGCTCTTGGTGCCTGGCGGCTTGGGGTGGTTGAAGCGCTCGGAGGCCAGCGCCGCCTCGGGCAGCGTGGTCTTGCCGGCGGGCGTGCCGTCGGGGTTGATGGACGGCGCGGCCGGCGACGGGATGTGGTCGAAATAGCCGTCGTTCTCGTCGAAGTTGACCAGCAGCACGGTCTTGCTCCACACCTCGGGCACGGCGGTGAGCGCATCGAGCGCCTCCTGGATGTACCAGGCGCCCTGCACCGGGCTGGATGGGCCGGGGTGCTCGGAGTAGGTGGCGGGCGCAACGATCCACGACACCTGGGGCAGGTTGCCCTCGAGGATGTCCTGCTTGAAGCTGCCGAGGAAGCCGCCGTCGGGCATGGTGTTGGCGATGCCCTTGTACAGCGGGTTGTTCAGGTCGTCGGCCGGGTCGTAGGCGAGCGACACCACGCTGCCGCTGTTGCTCACCGGCTTGCCCGAGGCCTCGTTGGCCATGCGGTACTGCGTGAAGCCGGCCAGCGAGTTGTCGGTGTAGTTGTCGGGCATGTTCTGGTAGACCTTCCAGCTCACGCCGGCGGTCTGCAGGCGCTCGGGGTAGGTGGTCCAGTTGTAGCCGCTGGTCGAGGGGCCGATGTCGTCCCACTCGTTCACCACGGCGGCCACGCCGGCGCCGGTGGGGCCGTTGGTGCCGGTCCACAGGAACAATCGGTTCGGGTTGGTGCCGCCGTGCAGCGCGCAGTGGTAGGCGTCGCACAGCGTGAAGGCGTTGGCCAGCGCGAACTGGAAGGGCAGCTCCTTCTCCTGGTAGTAGCCCATCGAGGCCGTGGTCTTGTAGCGGGCCCACTGGTACATGCGGCCGCCATCCCAGGCGTTCTGGCCGTCGTTCCATGAGTGCGGCGTGCCGCTCACGCGCTGGGCGTTGCCCTGGTTGCTGTCCAGGTAGTAGGGCAGCACCGGCGCGCCGCTGGCGTTGCGCTGCTGCCAGACCGACAGGCCGTTCGGCTGCGGGATGGTGAAGCGGTCGCCGAAGCCGCGCACGCCGCGCAGCGTGCCGAAGTAGCTGTCGAACGAGCGGTTCTCCTGCATCAGGATCACGATGTGCTCCACATCGCGGATGGTGCCGGTCTGGGAATTGGCCGGAATGGCGAGCGCGCGGCGGATGCTGGGCGGGAAGGCGGCCAGCGTAGCGGCGGCCATGCCGGTGCCGAGCGTGCCCTGCAGGAATTGGCGGCGTGAGTTCATGGGTGTGGGTAGTTATGGAGTGTTGGGAAAACCGGAGGGGCCTGCGCCTGCGCAAGCGGGCTCCACTCTAGGAAAGCACCATGACAAGGCCATGAAACCGCGCCGGAAAATTCCTGTATTGATAGCAGGAAGTGTTGGATTCATCGGTGATGTGAAACAATTTGCTTCTGCGGCTGGCGCTGTGGCGCGCGGGCCGCATTGGCAGGTGCCGGCAGGCCTCGCTACAATGCTTGTGAACTACCTCTTACAACCAGATTTGGAGAACGCCCGATGTCCCACGACCACAGCACCGAACACCAGCCGCAAGACGCCGTCGAAGCCATCGTGCCGGTCATCCCGGTGGTCCTGCCGGTGGTCGGCGCCATCATGATGTTCCTGCTGGCCTTCATCGCCGTGCACATGGCCTGAACCGGCCCCGGCCGCCAGCCAAAGAACCCGCTCCGGCGGGTTTTTTTGCGCCTTTTTGCGTCTTTTACCAGTGCTGTTTAACGCATATTCTGATGCGGAAAATGCATAGATTTTGACCATGTTGCTGTAGCATTTTTAGGCACCCCGCCTAAAATCGAAGCCCCGACTCCGAGTGCCAGAGGCCAAACGGTTGATCAAAGGGCCTGCTTCTTTCATGCTTTGAACGCTTGCGGGCGGTTTTGATGAACCGTTTCCAACTTTGAAAGCATCCCGATGAACGCAAGTTTCAAGCCCGGCCTGGATCTCCAGACCCCCGACTACGTCAAGAACCCCAAGCTGATCGCCTGGGTGGCCGACATGGCGGCCCTGTGCAAGCCCGACCGCATCTACTGGTGCGATGGCTCCCAGGCCGAATACGAGCGCCTCTGCCAGCAATTGGTGGACGCCGGTACCTTCAAGAAACTCAATCCCGCCAAGCGCCCGGGCAGCTACCTGGCTTGGTCCGATCCGTCGGACGTGGCGCGCGTGGAAGACCGCACCTTCATCTGCTCGGCCCAGAAGGACGACGCCGGCCCGACCAACAACTGGATGGACCCCGCCGAGATGCGCGCTACTCTACAGCCGCTTTTTGACGGTTGCATGAAGGGCCGCACCATGTACGTGGTGCCGTTCTCGATGGGCCCGCTGGGCAGTCCGATTGCCCACGTGGGCGTGGAGCTGTCCGACAGCGCCTATGTGGCCGTGAACATGAAGATCATGACCCGCATGGGCAAGGCCGTGTACGACGTGATCGGCACCGAGGGCGAGTTCGTGCCCTGCGTGCACACCGTGGGCGCGCCGCTGGCCGCCGGCGAGAAGGACACCACCAGCTGGCCCTGCAACAAGACCAAGTACATCGTCCACTACCCCGAGACGCGCGAGATCTGGTCGTACGGCTCGGGCTACGGCGGCAACGCGCTGCTGGGCAAGAAGTGCTTCGCGCTGCGCATCGCGTCCACCATGGGCCGCGACCAGGGCTGGCTGGCCGAGCACATGCTGATCCTGGGCGTGACCAATCCCCAGGGCAAGAAGTCGCACGTGGCCGCGGCCTTCCCCAGCGCCTGCGGCAAGACCAACTTCTCGATGCTGGTGCCGCCGGCAGGCTTCGACGGCTGGAAGGTCACGACCATCGGCGACGACATCGCCTGGATCAAGCCCCAGGCCGACGGCTCGCTGCGCGCCATCAATCCCGAGGCGGGCTACTTCGGCGTGGCGCCGGGCACCAACTACAAGACCAACCCGAACTGCATGGCCAGCCTGGACAAGGACGTGATCTTCACGAACGTCGCGCTGACCGATGACGGCGACGTGTGGTGGGAAGGCATGGAGGCCGATGCCCCCAACAAGCAGTTGCCCGCGCACCTGATCGACTGGCAGGGCAAGGACTGGACGCCGCAGATCGCCAAGGAAACCGGCGCCAAGGCCGCGCACCCCAACGCCCGCTTCACCGTGGCCGCGACCAACAACCCGGCGCTGGACGAGGCCTGGGACGATCCGGCCGGCGTGAAGATCGATGCCTTCATCTTCGGCGGCCGCCGCTCCACCACGGTGCCGCTGGTGACCGAGGCGCGCAACTGGCAGGAAGGCGTGTACATGGCCGCGACCATGGGCTCCGAGACCACCGCCGCGGCCTTCGGCCAGCAGGGCGTGGTGCGCCGCGACCCGTTCGCGATGCTGCCCTTCATGGGCTACCACATGAGCGACTACTTCGCCCACTGGCTCAACCTGGGCAAGCAGCTCGAGGCCTCGGGCGCCACGTTGCCCCGCATCTACACCACCAACTGGTTCCGCAAGGACGAGGCCGGCAAGTTCGTCTGGCCCGGCTACGGCGAGAACATGCGCGTGCTCAAGTGGATGCTGGACCGCATCGACGGCCAGGCCGAAGGCGTGCAGACCGCATTCGGCGTGGCACCGCAGTACGCCGAGATCAACTGGACCGGCCTGGACTTCAGCGCCCAGCAGTTCGAGACCGTGACCGGCATCGACAAGGCCGTCTGGGCCGAGGAGCTGGTGTCGCACACCGAGCACTTCGACAAGCTGGCCCAGCGCCTGCCGCAGGAGCTGCTGGACATCAAGGCTGCCCTGGAAAAGCGCCTGGTAGCCTGATCCACGCCAACCCTGAAACCCGGCAGCACCGCTGCCGGGTTTTTTCTTGGGCAGTTTATAAAAACAGGAGCTGCTGGCGCTTACTATGCAATGATTTCAGATGGTTTTCTATTTGAAAGTATTTGCTATAAAGCGCCAGCAGCTCCTGAATTGGTAGTGGCTACCGCTCAGAAGCGGTGCGTGATGCCCACGCCCAGCCCCGACGGCGACTGCCCCGGCGCCATGCCGGGGATGCTGTTGGCCGAGAGGTTGTAGGCTGCGGTCGCGCCGTTGCTGATGCGGGTGTAGGCGGTCCACAGGTCGGTGCGCTTGGACCAGTGGTAGGTGTAGCCCAGCGAGACCTGCTTGGCGCCCGAGTCCGTGCCCGGGATGCCGATGCCGCCCAGCTGCTTGCCATAGCTGCCGTGGGCGCCCTGGGCCTTGACGAAGGAGGCCATCAGCTCGTGCTGCTCGCTGAGCTTGTGCGTCACCGCGATCTGCCAGGCGTTGCGCGTCAGCGTCTGGCCAGGGGCGGGCTCGTAGCGCAGGCGCTCCCAGCTGCCGCGCACGCGCGTGGGGCCGAAGGAGTAGGCGAGGCCCAGGCGGTGGGCATCGTCCTGGCTGCCGCCATAGAAGTACGAGCGGTGCTGCTCGTAGCCCCAGGCCGCGTACAGCGGGCCGTCCTTGTAGGTCACCAGGCTGCTGAACAGGCGCGGGTTGGTGGTGGCGGTCTTTTCCTCCGGCATGCCGAAGGCGAGGCGGAACTCGAAGTGCTGCAGCTGCGGCGACCAGTACTGCACCAGGTTGGGGGCGCGGCGGTCGAACGACGACGGCGAGCCGCCATTCGCCGCGGTGGCGAAGCCGTTGCCCATGAGGGAGTTGGACGCGAAGATCCCCGCCGTGAACGGGTCGATCGCGTACACCGAGACGAAGCGCAGCGGCGTCTCCCACTGGCCCAGCACGAGCTGGCCCGCGCCGGTCTTCAGGCCGATGCCGGTGTTGCGCCCGCCCCAGGGGCCGTCACCGGTGTCCACGCGCGCATTGGTCTCGATCTGCGCCCAGACCGCGGTGCCGCCGCCCAGGTCCTCGCGCATGCGAAAGCCGAGCACCGACAGGTTGTTCGACAGCCGGTTCAGTGACGTGGACGGGGCGCCGCCGCCGCTGGCGCGCACGTGCTCCACGTCGGCCTTCAGGAAGCCGTAGATGCTGACGCTGCTGCCGTCGGCCTGGGCCAGCGCGGGCAGCGCCAGCGGGCCCAGGCAGGCGGCCGCCAGCAGCGCCCGGCGCGAAGAGGATGGTTTCATGGTGGTCTCCGTTGGTTGATTGCTCTGCTTAAATACATATTACAGTATTGGTATACCAAATAGAAACATGGAATCCACCGATTGATGCATGAAAACATCAGCGCAAAAAAAGGGCCGCCCGTTGCCGGACGGCCCATCAAAAACCTTGGAGTCAGCGATGCCGGTTCAATGCCCTCCGTGCTGCGGGAAGGGTTGGGGCGCGGGGCCCAGCACCGGTTCGCCGAGCAGCGGCGACGACAGCGCGTAGGCACCGTTCTCGGTGAAGGCCCACATGATGTTGCGGTCGTACTCGGTGTACATCGCCAGCACGCCCTTGCCCAGCGTGTACCTGGGCAGCTGGCTCTCGTTGGCCAGCGGCGGCACGAAGTAGCCGGCGATCTTGGGCTGGGCCGGGTCGGTCACGTCGAACATCTGCACGCCGGCGTTGTAGAAGGAGTAGGGCACGATGTTCTGGCGCCATTGGCCGGGCTGGCCGATGGCATTCGAGCGCTTGGGGCCGAAGTTGCCGCCGCGCTGGCAGAAATCGGTGTAGGGCGCGCCTGCGGGCGGCTTGGGGCGCGGCAGCGTGGTGACGACCTGCATCTTCGCCGGGTCCTTGGCGTTGACCACGAAGATGTCCTTGTAGGGCTCGTAGCAGTCGCGGTTCATCGGGTAGCCGCTGGTGAGCACATAGCCCGTGCGCTCGTACTGGCTCACGTCGGCGTTGTCGTACTCGGTGCCGGCGAACGAGGGCGGCGTGTTGACGTTGCCCAGGATCTTGGGGTTCGCCGGGTCGGACAGGTCAAAGGACCACAGGCCCAGGCCGCCCATGGCGCCGAAGCCGAGCTTGCCGCCGCTTTCCAGCGGCTTGGGCAGGAACAGCGGGATGCGCGCGCCCATCCACGAGGAACGGTTGCCCGCGCGCGGGTTCTGCAGGTAGGCGAACTCATGCGCCTTGTCGCCGGCGACCTGCCCCGGCACGGTGATCTGGGTGACGAACTTCGGGTCCGCCGGATCGGCCATGTCCCACACCTGGTAGCCGGGCGAGTACAGGTAGTTGGGGTATTCGGTGAGCGCGTAGCTGTCGTTGGGCGCGGCCGCCAGGATCATGTACTTGCCGCCGTAGTACTCGGGCGCATCGAGCGAGCCCGAGCCCTGCTGCTGGCCGATGGGCGCGTCGGGGTGCTGGTAGTCGGTGGTGCGCGTGGCGATCAGCTTCCAGTCGCCGGGCAGCGGGCCGTTCATCTCGTAGACCTTGAAGCCCTTGAGCGAGCTGTAGCTGCGCTGCGCCGCGACCTTGTCGGGCTCCTGCAGCTTCTCGTTCATCAGGCCGTAGCGGCCGATCTCGTACGAGGCCACCATCACCGGCTTGTTCAGCTTCTTGCTCCAGGCGATGGTGGCGCCGCCCAGGTAGTCGGTCACGGTCGCGGCGTTCCAGCGCTCGCTCGGGCCCTTGGGGCCCCAGACCGCGCCCTTGGAATACACCACCTTGGCATGGGCCGGGTCGGTCACGTCCATGATGCGCAGGTAGTCGCGGTCGTGGATGTACAGGTAGCGCTTGCCGTCGAAGTCGGCGATGTTGTTCCAGGCGTGGAAGGGTGAGCCCACGCCCTCGTAGAAGGCCAGCACCTTCACGTTCTGGCTGAACGTGGTCTGGTCCCAGTGGTCGAGCATGCCGGGAAACGGCTGGCCCTTGTGCACCTCGGGCGTGGCCTTGGGCCAGACGAATTCGCCGGTCTGGGGGTTCATGCCGTAGTCCACGCCGGCCTTCAGGTCCTTGGGGCGGCGGTCGGGCGTGGCCAGCAGCCACTTCGCCAGCCAGGGGTCCTTCATGTCGGGCGTGCCGGGCACGAAGCTGCCGGCGGGCTGCGGGGCGGCCGCGGCGGGGCTTTGCGCGAAGGCGGTGGCGCCCAGCGTGGAGAGGAGCATCGCTGCGAGTGCGATGCGGGTGCGTGCATGTCCAAAACTCATGGTGGAAACCTCTTGGGGAAAACGGTCAGAACGCATGGCGGATGCCGAACGCGATGCCCGACGGGCTCTGGCCCGCCGAGGGGCTGGCGCTCCAGGTCACGGGGTAGGCGACCTGCACGTCCTTCTTGTTCTTGATGTGCGAGGCGAGCACGTACAGGTCGGTGCGCTTGGACATCCCGTAGGTGTAGCCCAGCGTCAGGCCGTTGGCGCTGCCGATGTCGCGGTTGTTGTCGTCCTTGCGGTGCACGAAGCTGGCATGCACGCGGCTGGTGCCGTCGATGTTCCAGCGCGCGCCGAGCTGCACGTCCCAGCCCTTGGAAGTGAAGCCGACGTAGGGCGGGTAAGCGTAGTAGCCGTCGTAGGTGTGGAAGACCAGGGTGGGCTCGAAGCCGCCGATGCGGTAGACGGCGGACAGGTAGTTGTCGCGCGAGTCGTGCATCGAGGCCTTGTTGAAGACGTCCTGCGTGTAGGTGCGTTCGCTCGCGAAGCCCACGAACAGCGGGCCGCTGCGGTATTCCAGCGCCGTGCTCAGGAAGCGGCCGTTCTTGGTCTGGTCCTCCTTGCCGAAGGAGTACATCACCCGGCCCGTCAGGCCGCCGAAGCTCGGGGTCTTGTACTGGATGGCGTTGTCCACGCGGTACGACGCGTAGAAGAACTGCATGTTGTTGACCACGCTGTAGGCCGAGGCCCAGTTCGGGTCCGCATAACCGGCCACCCAGTACGACGGCGTGAACTGCCGGCCCAGCGTCACGTCGCCCCAGTCGCCGCGCACGCCGACGAAGGACTGGCGGAACTGCGGGCTCATCGCGCCGGTGTCGGCCGAGAACATGGGCTCGATGGTGAAGTAGGCCTTGTTCGTGCCGCCCAGGTCCTCCACGCCGCTGAAGTTGATGCGCGAATTGTTCAGGCCGCCGCTGCTGATGCGCTTGAGCGAGCCGTCGGCGCCCGAGTTCTTCAGGTACTCCAGGTTCAGGTCGACGAAGCCCGACAGCGTGACCTTGGACTGCGCGAAAGCCGCCCCTCCCGCCAGCAGCAGCGCCGCCGCCGCAATGCGCTTGATTTTCATGAATGTCTCCTGTGTTGGGGTTGGTTGTGTCTCTTGTTTCATGGTTGCATGTAGATTGAATACATCAACATATATAGGTATACCAACAAAATATATTATGTGCAACACAATATGTAGTCGAGACGCATGCACCTAGTGAAAACGAGCAAGGCACAGCCGCGATTCCGTCGCCTGTGGTGCTGCGGCGTTGCCTGTGTGCTGCCGGTGAAGTTGCGATAAGCCCGCTTGGATACTGGCTTCTAAGATGCTGTCGTGGGCACGCCAAGCCGAAAGCTGCACGGCGCAGGCAGGCGAGCGCAGCCCCGATTGAGGGCTGCGATGATGGTTGGATTATTGGTATACCAAATCGGATTCATCTATCCGATGGTGCCAGGCCATGCCCGGGCGGGCATGGCCTTGGTGCAGCGCTAGGCGCTGGCGCCGGCGTCGAGCCGGAAGAACCTGCGGGCGTTATTTTCCAGGATGTCCTGGCGCTGCGCCGCACCCAGGAAGGGCACGTCCCTGACCAGCGCGCCTACGCGCTGCTCGCCCAGTGGATAGGGATAGTCCGAGCCCAGCATGATGTTGTCCGTGCCCATCACATCCACCAGCAGCCGCAGCGCACCGGGGTCGAACACGGCCGAGTCCACATGCAGGCGGCGTGCGTATTCCGACGGCGGGCGCGGGCAGTCCTTGCGCACGATGTCGCGGTGCTTCCAGGCGTTGTCGGCGCGGCCCAGCAGGTACGCGAAGCTGCCGCCGCCGTGCGCGAAGCAGATGCGCAGCGACTCGGGAATGCGCTCGAGCGCGCCCGACAGGATCAGCGACATCATGCTCAGCTGCGTCTCCGCGGCCATGGTCACCAGCCAGGGCAGCATCCATTGCTGCATGCGGCCGGGGCTGCCCATCATGTCCCAGGGGTGCTCCAGGATGGGAATGCCGTTCTCGGCGCAGTAGGTCAGGAAGTCCACCAGGTCGGGGTGGTCCATGTCCTTGTCGCCCACGTGGTTGCCGATCTGCACGCCGACGCAGCCCAGCTTCATCGCGCGCGAGGCCTCGGCGCAGGCGAGCTTCAGGTCCTGCAGCGGCACCTGGGCCAGCGCCTTGAAGCGCGTGGGATGGGCAGCGCAGAAGGCCACGGCCTTCTCGTTCATCTGCGCCGCCCAGTCGGCCGCCTTGGCGGCATCCCACGAGTAGCCGAACATCACCGGCGTGGCGCAGACGATCTGCAAGTCGATTCCCTGCTCGTCCATCTCCTTCAAACGGAACTCGGGGTCCCACAGCGCTTGATACACAGGTCGGAACGGCTTGTTGCCCACCATGATCTGGCCTTCGCTGGCACCCGGTTCCACCGCCAGCCAGGGGGCGATGTCGGCATCGACCGCTGCAGCCTCGCGCTGTGTGATCAGTGGAAAGAAATGCGAGTGCATGTCGATCATGCGGCGACTCCTCGCGCGTTATTTACATTCGATGCCGCCAGTTGCTCGTGCCAAGTCTTGTAATCCCGCCCCGGGTGCACGGTGCCGCAGCCCCCGCAGGTGCGCTGCTGCTCGCTGGTGGCGTAGAAGCGCTCGTAGACCGGCGGCAGGTCGTTCACGATGCTCTGCAGCGTGACTTCGCTGCGCTGGATGAGGTGGCCACAGCAGGCGCAGTTCCATTGGAAGGCATCGATCTCGCCGGGGTCGCGCACATGCTCGACCACCAGGCACAGGCTGCCGGCCTCGGGGCGCTGCGGAGAGTGCAGCACATGCTTGGGCAGCAGGAAGATGTCGCCTTCGCGCAGGTCCACGCGCTCATAGCGGCCGCGGTCCAGGATTACCAGGTGGGCGTTGCCCTTGAACTGGTAGAAGAACTCCTCGATGGGGTCGTCGTGGAAGTCGGAGCGGCCATTGGGGCCGCCGACGATGGTGACCATGAAGTCGCCGTCCTTCCAGACCTGGGCGTTGTTGACCGGGGGCTTCAGCAGGTGTTGGTTATCGTCAATCCAGCGCTGGAAATTCAGGGCGCGTCCGTACTTGAGCATGGTTTTTCCTTTAGGCCAGCGGCTTGTAGGCCACGGCCTTGATCTCGATGAGCAGGTGCGGGTGCGGCAGCTGGTGCACCGCCACCGTGGTGCGCGTGGGGCCGTCGTAGTCGAAGTACTCGGCCCAGACCTCGTTGTAGCCGCCGAAGTCGTTCATGTTCACCAGGAACACGCCGGCCTCCACCAGGTCGCCCAGCTCGGCGCCGGCACTGCGCAGGATGTCGCGGATATTCTCGATCACGGCACGGGTCTGCGCACGGATGTCGAGATCGGTCACGCCCAGTGCGTCGACCTGCACGCCGGCGAAGCTGTTGTCCGGGCGGCGCGAGCTGGTGCCCGAGATGAACAGGAAATCGCCGGCGCGCTTGACGTGCGGGAACCTGCCGCGCGGCGTGGCCTTGCCTTCCACGACGGTGGCTTGGGCTGCATGGTTGGCGGACATGGCTAGTCTCCCTATCGTTCTGCCGTATGGAACATCACCGAGCCCAATGCGCTGCGGCCGCTGCCGATGTGGCATTCGACGGTCGTTGCGGGCTGCAGGGCTTCGGCGGCGGTGGCCGCGCCCGCCATGATGAGCGAGCCCGCGGGCAGGCTCATTTCGGCCCCGTGCAGCAGGCGCGAAGCCTGCACGATGGAGCGCAGCGGCTGGCCGAGGATGGCCGCGGTGGAGCCGACCTGCGCGTTGCGGCCGTTGACCTGCATGCGCACGCCGGCGTTGGCCAGGGCATCGAAGTTGCGCGACCAGGCGCCCACCACCAGGCCGGCGGATGAGCAGTTGTCGGCCACCACGTCTTCGAGCGTGAACCGGAAGTTGCGGTAGCGCGAGTCGATGATCTCCATGGCCGGCGCCACGGCCTCCAGGTAGTGCACGGCTTCGAGCGCCGTGAGCGGGCCATCGATGGATTTCTTGGTGACAAAGCACACCTCGGGCTCCACGCGGGGGTGGATGTAGCGGCCCAGGCCCACCACGGCCCCCTCCTCCTCCAGCATGCCGTCGGTCAGCAGGCCCCAGATCAGGCTGTCCACGCCCATCTGGACCATCTTGGCGCGGCTGGTGAAGCCGAGCTTGATGCCCACCATCTTCTCGCCGCGCGCCAGGCGGTGCTGGATGGAGGCGTGCTGGATGGCATAGGCCTCGGGCAGCGAGAAATGCCCTGCGGGGAACTGGTCGACCTCGCGCGCCTGGTGCGCCGCCGTGTCCAATGTCTCGGCCACCTGGGCCAGCACGTGGTTCCTGCTGCTGCTCATGCGGCCTCCTTCCGGCTGCCGGATGCGCCGGCGTCGCGCTGCCGGAGCATGTCCAGCGCCACGTCCACGATCATGTCCTCCTGCCCGCCCACCATGCGGCGGCGGCCCAGCTCGGCGAGGATGTCGAAGGCCGGCAGGCCGTAGCGCCTGGCGGCCGCCTCGCTGTGCAGCAGGAAGCTCGAATACACGCCGGCGTAGCCCAGCGCCAGGGTCTCGCGGTCCACCCGCACCGGGCGCTGCTGCAGCGGGCGCACGATGTCCTCGGCGGCGTCGATGAGCTGGCGCACGTCGCAGCCATGGTTCAGGCCCATGCGGTCGACGGCGGCGATGAAGACTTCGAGCGGCGCATTGCCCGCGCCCGCACCCATGCCGGTGAGGCTGGCGTCGATGCGATCACAGCCATGCTCGAGCGCAACGATGGAGTTGGCTACGCCCAGGCTCAGGTTGTGGTGGGCGTGCATGCCGGTCTGCGTCTCGGGTTTGAGCACCTGCTTGAAGGCCTTGAAGCGCTCGGCGATGTCGTACATGTTCATCGCGCCGCCGGAGTCCACCACGTAGATGCATTGCGCGCCGTAGCTTTCCATAAGCCTGGCCTGCTCGGCCAGCGCGGCGGGTTCGCTCATGTGGCTCATCATCAGAAAGCCCACCGTGTTCATGCCCAGCTCGCGGGCGTACTCGATGTGCTGCCGGGAGATGTCGGCCTCGGTGCTGTGCGTGGCGATGCGCACCACGCGCGCGCCGGCATCGTAGGCGGCGCGCAGGTCGTGGATGGTGCCTATGCCCGGCAGCAGCAGTGTGGCCACCTTGGCGTGCTGCAGTTCGCCGGCCACGGCGGCTATCCACTCCAGGTCGGTGTGGGCGCCGAAGCCGTAGTTGAAGCTGGTGCCGCGCAGGCCGTCGCCGTGCGCGACCTCGATGCTGTCGACCCGCGCGGCGTCGAGCGCGCGGGCAATGCGGCGCACGTCTTCGAGCGAATACTGGTGGCGGATGGCGTGCATGCCGTCGCGCAAGGTCACGTCGGACACATAGATCTTCTTGCGGCGATCGAAAGCGGATGGACTGGGGGACATGGTGGAAACTCCGGTTCAGGCCGCGGCTGCGGCGGCTTTCTGGCCTTGCGGGGCGAGCATGCGCACCGCCATCTGCTCGGCGGTGGCCAGCGCGGCGCTGGTCATGATGTCGAGGTTGCCGGCATAGGCGGGCAGGTAGTGCGCGGCACCTTCCACTTCGAGCATGACCGTGACCTTGAGGCCCTGCGTGGGGCCGATGCCGGGTACGTTGATCCGGCGGTCGCCGTCGATGCGCTCGAACTGCACCTGCTGCTTGAGGCGGTAGCCCGGCACATAGGCGTGGACCCGGGCCACCATGGCTTCGACCGAGGCAGCGATGGCGGCCTCGCTGGCCGACAGCTCGGTGAGGCAGTACACGGTGTCGCGCATGAGCAGCGGTGGCTCGGCCGGGTTCAGCACGATGATGGCCTTGCCGTGCGCCGCGCCGCCCACCAGCTCGATGGCCTTGGACGTGGTCTCGGTGAACTCGTCGATGTTGGCGCGCGTGCCGGGGCCGGCCGATTTGCTGGCGATCGACGCCACGATCTCCGCATAGCGCACCGGGGCCACGTCGGCCACCGCGCGCACCATAGGGATGGTTGCCTGGCCGCCGCAGGTCACCATGTTCAGGTTGGGCTGGTCCAGGTGCTCGCCGAGGTTCACGACCGGCACCACGTAGGGGCCGATGGCCGCGGGCGTGAGGTCGACCACGCGCTTGCCGTGGCGCTGCAGGATTTCGTTGTTGCGCAGGTGCGCGCCCGCGCTGGTCGCATCGAAGACGATGCCGATGTCCGGGAAGCAGGGCAGGTTCACCAGGCCTTCGATGCCTTCGGCCATGGTTGCCACGCCCAGGCGGGTGGCGCGCGCCAGGCCGTCGGAAGCGGGATCGATGCCGACCATCGCGGCCATGCGCAGGTGCTGGCTGTGGCGCATGACCTTGATCATCAGGTCGGTGCCGATGTTGCCCGAGCCGATGATGGCGACGGGGATGCGGGAATCAGTGTGGTTCATGGAAGGGCTTCCTGGCTTTATTGCGGCGTGCCGAAGGCGGCTGTCACCGAGCCCAGGCCTTCGATGTGCGCGGTGTAGACATCGCCGGGCTGGACCACGGCCATGGGGCCGAGCGCTCCGGTCATCAGCACGTCGCCGGCCTTCAGCGGTGCGCCCATGCGCACCATGGTGTCGGCCAGCCACACGGCGGCGTTGAGCGGGTTGCCCAGGCAGGCCGCGCCTACGCCCACCGAGACCGGCTCGCCGCGGCAGTCCATGCGCATGCCGCAGCCGGCGAGGTCGAGCTTTCCGAGGGGCACGGGCCGCGTGCCGAGCACGAAGAGCGACGACGAGGCGTTGTCGGCCACGGTGTCGACCAGGCGGATGTCCCAGTTCGCAATGCGGCTGCCCACCACCTCGATGGCCGCGACCGCATAGGCCGTGGCGCCGATGATGTCGGCCACGGTGTGGCGCTCGTGCGGCAGGTCGCGCCCGAGCACCAGCGCGATCTCCGCCTCGGCCTTGGGCTGCTGCAGCCGGCGCCAGGCGATCTCCTCGCCGTCGCCCACGGCCATTTCGGCGAACAGCGCGCCAAAGTCGGGCGAGTCCACGCCGAGCTGCTTTTGCACTGCCACCGATGTGAGTCCGATCTTGCGGCCCACGAGGCGATGGCCCATCTGCACGCGGCGTGCGGTGTTGAGTTGCTGCACCGCATAGGCGGCGGCGATGGGGTCGCCGCCCAGCGCGGCGATCTCGTCGCGCAACGGGGCGATGGGCTGGTTGGCCTGCTCGGCCTGCCAGAGGCGGTCGGCCAGGGCCTGGATTTGGGCTTGCACGGGGCGGCTCCCTTTCAGATACGGTGGAACATGAATTCGATCTCGACCAGCGCGGCCAGCGGCAGCGCGCTCACGCCCACGGAGGTGCGGGCGGGCGGCGCCACCTGGGTGAACTGCCTTTCCCACACAGCGTTGATGCCGGGGAACTGGTCCATGCAGGTGGTGTAGATGCGCGCCAGCACCAGGTCCTGCAGGCCGTAGCCGTAGTCGGGCAGCGCGAGATAAAGGTTGTCGAAGATGCGCTGCGTCTGCGCGGTCGCGTCGCCGGCGATGAGCTGGCCGGTGGCCGGGTCGATGGCCACCATGCCCGAGACCAGGCCCAGCGGCCCGCTCTTCACGCAGGGGGTATAGAGGAACTTGGGCTGCGGGCCCTGGGAGGAGGTGATCAGCTCGCGCATGGCGGTTCGGCTCACAGCGCCAGGCAGATGTTGGTGGTCTCGGAATAGAAGTCCAGCGAGTAGCGCCCGCCTTCGCGGCCGATGCCCGAGAGCCTGGAGCCGCCGAACGGCGTGCGCAGGTCGCGTGAGAACCAGGTGTTGACCCAGACGATGCCGGTGTGGAACTGGCGCGAGACGCGGTGCGCGCGCTGCAGATTGGTGGTCCACACGCAGCCCGCGAGGCCGTAGTCCGTGTCGTTCACGCGAGCAATGACTTCCTCTTCCGAGTCAAACGGGCTGATGTGGCAAACCGGGCCGAACACTTCCTCGCGCATGCAGCGCGCGGTGTCGGGCAGGCCAGTCCAGATCGTGGGCTGCACGAAGGCGCCGTGGTCGCGTGCATCGCTGAACTTCGGCACGCCGCCGCCGGTCACCACGGTGGCGCCTTCTTGCACCGCGAGCCGGTAGTACGAGAGCACCTTGTCGCGGTGCTCATGCGAGATCAGCGAGCCCATGAATACGCCGTCCTCGTCGGGCCAGCCGACCTTGAGCGCCTCGGTCCTGGCCTTGAGCGCGGCCACGAAGCGCTCGAAGATAGTGCGCTCGACATACACGCGCTCCGAGCACAGGCAGACCTGGCCGGAGTTGGTGAAGCTCGACTTGACGATGCCTTCGACGGCGGCCTCGAAATCGCAGTCGGCAAAGACCACGGCGGCGTTCTTGCCGCCCAGCTCGAACGAGATGTCCTTCACGCCGTCGGCCACGGCCTTCATGATGGCCGCGCCGGTGCGTGATTCGCCGGTGAAGGTCACCGCGTCGACGCCGGGGTGCCGGGTCATGGCCTCGCCCGCCGAGCCCGGGCCGAAGCCGTGCACCAGGTTGAACACGCCGGGCGGCACGCCGGCCTCGTCGAAGGCCTCGGCCAGCAGCGTGGCCGACGCGGGCGTTTCCTCCGAGGGCTTCACGACCATGGTGTTACCGCAGATGAGGGCGGGGCCGGCCTTCCAGGTCATGGACAGCAGCGGCAGGTTCCAGGGGCAGATGCTGGCGATCACGCCCAGCGGCTTGCGCACGGTGTAGTTCATCAGCTCCTGGCCGTTGGCGAGCTGCGTCTCGAAAGAGTCGCCGTGGGCCACCTTGCCCAGGTCGGCAAAGGTGCGCAGATTGGCGATGCCGCGGTACACATCGAGTGCGCGCGCCTGCGCCAGCGGGCGGCCGGTGTCGGCGACCTCGGCGGCGATGAACTCGTCGAAGCGGCGCTCGATCACGTCGGCCACCCGGTAGAGCAGCCGGGCGCGCTCCTGCACACCCATGCGTCCCCACGGGCCCTCCAGGGCGCGGCGCGCGGCCTGCACCGCGCGGTCCACGAGCGCGGTATCGGCCTCGTGCACCTGGCCGAGCACGCAGCCGTCCAGCGGGCTCACGTCGTCGAAGGTCTTGCCGGTTGCGACGAACTGGCCGTCCACATAGTTGCGCATGGTCTGCAGGCTTTCCGGCAGGGGGAAGCGCGCTGGCTGGGTCATCACGGTCTCCAAAGGCTTGCTGCCCGCAGTCTAGGGAGCGTGCCGGTGGCTGGATAATGAATTCGAGGGAGTGATGTATTCCTGGATTGAATACATGGCAGGTATGCGCCCCGCCTTGCGGTATTCTTGCGGGCGTCCTGACGCACCCTTTCGCCATGCCCCACCGCCTCGATCCTTCCCACCCTGCACCGCTGGCCCGGCGCCTGCGGCTGCAGCAGCTCGCGATCTTCGTGCAGGTGGTCGAATCGGGGTCGGTGCTGGCGGCCTGCGGCGCGCTGGCGATGACGCAGCCGGCCGTGAGCAAGTCCATCCAGGACCTGGAGGATCAGGTCGGCGCGCGCTTGTTCGAGCGCAGCAAGGCCGGCATGCGGCTGACCGAGGCTGGCGCGGTGTTCGAGAGCCATGCGCGGCTGATGCTGTCGCAGCTGCGCTACCTGTCGGAAGACCTGAACGCGCTGGAGACCGGTGCCTCGGGCCAGCTTGTCGTGGGCACGCTGATCGCCGCATCGGCCACGCTGCTGCCGCAGGCCCTGGGCCTGCTGCGCCAGCGCGCCCCCGGCGTGGGGGTGACGGTGAAGGTGGGCTCCAATTCCACGCTGTTCCCGCAACTGCTCAAGGGCGAGGTGGACATCGTGCTCGGCATGCTGCCCGACGAAGCCGCGCTGGCGCCGCAGCCCGGTGGCTCGCTGCTGCGCCATGTGCCGCTGTTCGGCGAGGGGCTGGACGTGGTGCTCTCGGCCCGCCACCCGCTGGCCGCGCAGGACAGCATCGGCGCCGAGCAGCTCGGCGGTCTGGAGTGGATCCTGCCCACGCGCGAATCGGCCAACTACCCCGCGGTGCAGAAGTTCTTCCGCAAGCGCCGGCTGAAGCTGCCGGACCAGCCCATCGAGTCGGTCTCCATCCTCACCAACCTCGAGCTCATCGTGCAATGGAACATGGCGGCGATGATGCCGCGGTCCGCCGCGCGCCGCTTCGAGCAGCTGGGCCTGGTGAAGACACTGGCCTTCGCCGAGCTCGAGCAGGTGACCCGCGTGGGCTACACCGTCCGCGCCGACCGCGAGCGCAGCGCCCTGGTGCAGAACTTCATCCGCGCGCTGCAGGACGCTTCGGGGCCTGCGGGCTAGCCTTCCTGGCGGCGGTGGGCCTGGCAGCCGAAGGCTTGGGCGCCCGCTGGCGGGCCAGCTTTTCCTGCACGGCATTGGTGCGCTCGAAGACCTCCAGCGTGGCACCGATGTGCTCGGCCATGAGCAGCAGTGCCCGGTCCACGTCGCGGTCGAGCACCGCGTTGAACAGCTCGGTGTGGTGCGCCGTGCCCATGGCGTCGCGCAGCACCTCGCGGGCTTCCTCGGCGCCTTCCTCCTGGCTGGTGAGCACCGGCAGGATGGCGAGCACGCGGTGGTGGCGCGCCAGCTGCTCGTGGATCTGCGCCTGGAAGCGCAGCAGCCACTTCGATACCGCGGCCGAGAGCAGCGCGCGGTGGAAGGCCGCATGCAAGTGCTCCCACTGCGCCAGCGTGTCCTCCGACGGCGCGTCCACCGGCAGCGTGCAGCGGATGAGGCGGTGGTGCGCAGCCACCAGTTCGGCCTCCCAGTCGGCATCGCCGTTCTCGATGGCTTCCTTGAGCAGCGGCAGCTCGATGGCCTGGCGCGCGCGCTGCAGGTCGTCCAGCTCCGCGCTGGAGACGGGCGCCACCGTGAAGCCGTGGTTGCGGCGGTAGACCACCAGGCGCTCGGCCTCGAGCCGCGCCAGCGCCTCGCGCACCGGCGTCCAGCTCAGGCCGTAGCTGGCCTTCAGCGCGGTGGGGCGCAGCGCGGCCTCGGCCGGCAGCCGGGCCGCGAGGATTTCGCGGCGCAGCAGCTGGTAGGCGGCATCGGTCTTGGAGTCTTCGTCATTGGCAACCGCCATGGAATACCTCGTGCTTCAGGGTAAGTACCAGTCATGATGTCTGGTATGCCATTTAATATCTGATCCCGCAAACTATATATTATTTTTGCGAAACCGCTTCATCCCTTCCATGACAGACGTGGCCGCCCCCAACCGGTCCATACAGGAGACAAACCATGGTTCAATTTTCCCGCGCCGGCGTCAAGCAGGCTGTGCTGGCCGGCGCCCTGCTGGCTGCGTTCGGCAGTGCCTGGGCCGAGCCGATCAAGATCGCGATCGCCAACTTCGGCGACCACCCTCAGCTGAATGAATCGGTGGACGGCTTCAAGAAGGAGCTGGCGCGCCTGGGCTACGCCGAGGGCAAGGACGTGGTCTACGAGCTGAGCCACACCAACTTCGATGCCACGCTGCTGCCGCAGATGATCGCCAAGCTGCAAGCCAGCAAGCCCAAGCTGATCTACACCATCACCACCCCCGTGTCGCAGGTGGCCAAGAAGGCGCTGGCTGGCTCGGGCATCCCCATCGTGTTCGGCGTGGTGACCGATCCGGTCGCGGCCAAGCTCACGCCGTCGTGGGATAAGGGCGACACCGGCATCACCGGTTCGTCCGACCTGCAGGACGTGGGCGCGGTGATGCAGTTCGCGCACAAGCTGGTGCCCGGCTCCAAGAGCTTCGGCATGCCCTACAACCCAGGCGAGGCCAATGACGTGGCGCTGCTCGAGATGGTGAAGAAGGCCGGCGCGGCCAACGACTTCAAGGTGGTCTCGGTGGGCGTGGACAGCGCCAACGACATCCAGCAGCGCATCACCTCGCTCAAGGGCAAGGTCGACGTGCTCTACAACCCCACCTCCAACCTGCTGCAGCCAGCGACGCCGGCGGTGTCCGCCGCGTCGCGCCAGATCGGCGTGCCGCTGATGGGCGCCGATCCCGAGCCGGTGCGCAAGGGCCTGGTGGTGGCCGCGGTGGCGGTGCGCTACGAGAAGGTGGGCGAGAACGCGGCCAAGCTCGCGGCGCGCGTGCTCAAGGGCGAGGACCCGAAGAACATCGCGCCGGTCAAGCCCACGCTGGCCGACCACGAGACCGTGGTCTCGCGCAAGGCGCTCAAGGCCTTCAACCTGCAGGCCTCGCCGGCCATCGCGGATTGCAAGTGCTTCGTGGACTGAGGGCCTGAACGGGTTTGGAAGAAGTAGTGCAGACCAGGGCCGCGCGCATCGCGCTGCCCTGGTCGCTGGAGATGGAAATCTATGCTGGAAGTAAGCAAGGCACGCAAGGTGTTTTACCGCGGCAAGCCGGACGAGAAGATCGCGCTCAACGACCTGAGCCTCAAGCTCGCGACGGGCGAGTTCGGCATCATCATCGGATCGAACGGTGCCGGCAAGAGCACCATGCTCAACGCCATCAGCGGCGCGCTGGCGCTGGACTCGGGCAGCGTGGTCGTGGGCCACGAGGACGTCACCCAGTTGCCGGTGCACCAGCGGGCGGCGCGCATCACGCGCGTGTTCCAGGACCCGATGAAGGGCACGGCCGCGAGCATGACGATCGCCGAGAACATGCTGCTCGCCGAGCTGCGCGACGGCAAGCGCACGCTGCGCCCGGGCCTGACCGCGGCGCGGCGCGCGCTGTACCGCGAGCGCCTGTCGGTGCTGGGCCTGGGCCTCGAGAACCGGCTCGACGCGCGCGTCGACCTGCTCTCGGGCGGCCAGCGCCAGTCGCTGTCGCTGGTGATGGCGGTGAGCACCTCGCCGCAGCTGCTGCTGCTCGACGAGCACACGGCCGCGCTCGACCCGCGCACCGCCGACCTGGTGATGGCCGCCACGGTGCGCGCCGTCGAGTCCTTCCAGCTCACCGTGCTCATGGTCACGCACAACATGCAGCACGCCATCGACTTCGGCCACCGTGTGTTCATGCTCGACGCGGGCCGCGTGAAGCTCGAGATCGGCCCCGATGAAAAGAGCGGCCTCACCGTGCCCGACCTGATCGCGCATTTCTCCACCAAGACCGACCGCATGCTGCTGGCGAGCTGACCCATGACCGAATTCCTCCAGACCACCTTCTCGACCTTCTACGCGCTGATCCCGGTCACCATCGCCCAGAGCCTGATTATGGGCTTCGTGGTGCTGGGCATCATGCTGCCGTTCCGCGTGCTGAGCTTTCCCGACATGACGGCCGAGGGCGCCTTCCCGCTTGGCGGCTGCGTGGCCACGATCCTGATCGCCTCGGGCATGAACCCCTGGCTGGCGGTGCTCGCCGCGATGGCGGCCGGCTTCGCCGCGGGCTGCTGCACGGCCTACATCCACCTGCGCTTTCGCATCCACACGCTGCTCGCCGGCATCCTGATGACCACCATGCTCTACAGCGTGAACCTGCGCATCATGGGCCGCTCTAACATCTCGCTGTTCGGCAACGGCAGCATCCTCGACGTGATCCCACTGGCCGGCGAAGGCTCGCCGCTGAACAAGATCGCCATCGTCGGCGGGCTGCTGGCCCTGGTCTTCGTGGCGCTGAACTACTTCTTCAAGACCGAGAAGGGCACGGCCATGCGCGCCGTGGGCGCCAACCCCGACATGTCGGAGGCGCAGGGCATCAACGTCTGGACCGCGACCATCGTCGGCATCGGCCTCGCGGGTGGCCTGTCGGCGCTCTCGGGCGCGCTGATGGTGCAGTCGCAGGGCTTCGGCGACATCAACATGGGCCTGGGCGTGCTCATCAACGGCCTGGCCGCGCTGATGATCGGCGAGGCCATCATCGGCAACCAGACGGTGATGCGCCAGCTGCTGGCGCCCATCGTCGGCGCGCTCATCTATTACCAGCTGATCTCGCTGTGCCTGGCGGCCAACATGCCGCCGCCCGACCTGAAGCTCGCCACCGGCCTGTTCGTGCTCTTCATGCTGGCGCTGCCCTCGCTGCGCCGGGGCCGCGGCACCAGCGGCGCCACGCCGCGCGAAAGCATGCGCGAACGCCCGAGCGCTGGCTGAGGCCAGCGGCTTCCCGCCTTTCTCCCCCAAGCCGGGGCCGGCCTGCGGCCTCCGGCGGTTTTCAATCGACTGGACAACAATATGAACACCCCGAACATCACCCTTGCCGACTGCCGCGCCCTGGATGCACGCGACCCGCTGGCGCCGCTGCGCGCGCAGTTCGACCTGCCCGACGGCGTGATCTACCTGGACGGCAATTCGCTCGGCGCCATGCCCAAGGCATCGGCGCAGCGCGCCCACGAGGTCATCACCCAGGAATGGGGCGTGGGCCTGATCCGCAGCTGGAACACCGCCGGCTGGTTCGACCTGCCGCGCCGCCTGGGCGACAAGCTGGCGCGCCTGGTGGGCGGCCAGGCCGATGAGGTGGTGGTGACCGACACCGCCTCGACCAACCTCTTCAAGCTGATGGCCGCCGCGCTGCGGCTGCAGAAGGACAAGTCGCCCGGGCGCCGCGTGATCGTCTCCGAGCGCAACAACTTCCCGACCGACCTGTACATCACCCAGGGCCTGATGGACTTGCTGCAGTCGCTGGGCAGCGCCGACTACGAGCTGCGCCTGGTCGACGGCCCGGCCGACCTCGACGCGGCGCTGGGCGACGACGTGGCCGTGCTGCTGCTCACGCACGTGAACTACCAGACCGGCTACATGTACGACCTGGCGGAGGTGACCGCCCGCGCGCACCGCGCCGGCGCCGTCACCGTCTGGGACCTGTGCCACTCGGCCGGCGCGGTGCCGGTGGACCTGAACGGCGCCAACGCCGACTACGCCGTCGGCTGCACCTACAAGTACCTCAACGGCGGCCCCGGCGCGCCGGCCTTCCTGTGGGTGAACCCGCGCCACCAGGAGAACTTCTGGCAGCCGCTGTCGGGCTGGTGGGGCCATGCGCGGCCGTTTGCGATGGAGGCGCAGTACGACCCGCACGCCGGCGTGAAGCGCTACCTCTGCGGCACGCAGGCCATCACCTCGCTGGCGATGGTGGAAAGCGGCATCGACACCTTCGCGCAGACCGACATGCAGCAGCTGCGCACCAAGTCGCTGGCGCTGACCGATTTGTTCATCGCGCTGGTGCGGCAGGAGTGCGCGGACTTTCCGCTCACGCTGAACACGCCGCTCGACCACAAATACCGTGGCAGCCAGGTCGGCTTCGAGCACCCGCAGGGCTTTGCCGTGGTGCAGGCGCTGATCGCGCGCGGCGTGATCCCCGACTACCGCGAGCCGCAGATCATGCGCTTCGGCTTCACGCCGCTGTACATCGGCTTCGAGGATGTGTGGAATGCGGTGGCCGTGCTCAAGGACATCCTGCAGACCGGCAGCTGGGACCAGCCGCGCTTCCACCAGCGGGGTACGGTGACTTGATGCTTCAATATTGATAGCTTCTGGCGCTTTCTACATGGTCATTTCAAATATAAATATATTTGAATATGGCTGTGGATGAGCGCGAGAAGCTATTCTTTTTGAAGTATGAGGCCGGGACTCGCCCCGGCGGGCGACCTACTTTCTTGCTCATGCAAGAAAGTAGGCAAAGAACATGCCCCGACTGTCTGCGACCCCAACGCCAAGGCGTCGGGGCAACCTGTGGCGTGACGTTTGCGGGGTGCGCCGTGGAACTCACTGCGCGCCAAGGCGCTCCGTTCAAACAACCCCGGCGAGTCAGATGACGAAGCATGCGCGCTCCGACGCGCATGCCCACCCCGCAAACGCCCCGCCCCAGGCGCAGCCAGAAGGGGTGGGCAAGCCATTCGGGCCATCGCTTCGCTCGGCCTGGCAAGTCAGTCGGCGTACGCCCATAGCTCACCCAGCTTGGAGCCATTGTCGACCAGCAGGCGCAAGGCCGCCGGGGCATAGTCGGCATCGATGGCCGCGATGCCCGTGCCGCTTTCCAGCAGATTGCCGCAGCCGCTGCTGGCCAGGCTCAGTCGGGCGCTGTTGGGCAGGGCGTGGGCCGCGATCTGGCCGGAAATCTGGCACGCGGAACCCAGGGGCGTGATCTTGCCATCGGCCGCGATGGAGAAGCGTGCGCTGGTGCCGGAAGGCAGGCGAACGCGGTAGCTGCCCGCCAGCTGGGCAGGCTGCACGGCAGCGGCCGGCAAGCGGGTATGGCCCAGCAGCTTGACGGCGCCCGCAGGCTGCCCGCCGGGCACGGCCACCCAGTCGCCGCCGGTCGTGGCGCGCCGGTAGATCGCCGTGGCCTGGTCCAGGCCATCGGCCACCACCAGGTAGCGGCTGCCGTCCTCTGCGGCGTAGTACTTGCCGACGGTCGGGTTCGCGCGCTCTCCCAGGCTGGCGATATAGGCGCCGGGCGCGAGGTCGTCGACCACCAGGCGGGGGGCGGCGGGCGTATCCCCGCCCGAGCCACCACAGCCGGCCAGGGCCGCAGCCACGGACAGCGCCGCCAGGCGCCAGAGAGGGCCGCCAGGATTGCGAGGCATGTGTGTCATGGCGCCTCCTTACTGGCCGAACAGTTCACCAAGGTGCAGGCGCAGCCATTGCTGGGCGGCGGGCCGGTGCTCGAAGCCTATGCCGGTCTGCATGGCGGTGACCGCCACCTTGGTCCTGGACACCACGCCTTCGTCTTCGGCCTGTGCCGCGGTGGGCGTGCCGCCGCCGTTGGCGTCATAGAGGTTGAAGCTGCCCTGGCGAGAGAAGGCAAAGGGCAGGTTGGCCGTGGGGGCCGGCGGGATATTCACGTTCAGCGCCACGCCCTTGGGCAGCAAGGGCCCGCTGCCCGCCTTGGCGCGCAGCGTATCCAGCAGCTTGATGGTCAATTGGGCCACGGCTGCCGAATAGGGGTTGTTCGCGGTGGCATCGCCGCGGGTGTCGTTGCCGGCGCTCACCGCGATGGCCGGAACGCCGCGCATCGAGGCGACCTGTACGTTGCCGACGGTGCCGGAGTAGATCACGATGGGGCCGGCGTTCTCGCCTTCGTTGGGGCCTGACAGCACCAGGTCGGGCGCCTTGCCCCAGCGGGCGGGTGCCAGCACGTCGAGGCCATGGTTGGTGGCTTGCACGGGCGTGCCATGCACATAGTGGTAGTCGCCATTCGTGAAGCCTTCCTTGAGCATCGGCCCGTTGGCGGGATCGCCGATGCGCGCCGCCCCGCTGCGGCAGCCGCCGCCGTTGGCATCGAGCTGGGTCTTGTCGTTGTCGACCACGATGACGGTCTTGCTGTACTGCACGGCCGCGCCGCCGCGGCCGCTTTGGTTGGTGCAGGGCACGCTGACGATCACATCGTGGCCGGCGGCCTTCAGCGCGTCGTACAAGGCTTTGACGTTGCTGCTCAGTCCGTCGTCGTTGGAGACCAGGATGTTCAGGGCGAAGGCGGGGCTGGCCATGGCCAGCCCCAGCGCTGCTGCACAGCGGGGGATCAGAGTTTTCATACCGAAAAATGGAAGGGTTGGAAAAGGACGTCGCCAGTCCGGGTACCAAGATCCCAGCGCATTCCATGTTGTCGGTATGTGCCTGTCGGTGGCACTTGTGTGTAAGGTCTGGGCAGCGATCGGGGCCCATCATTCCGCCCCCGCCACGCTGCAACATCGTCAAGTTGGACGATAGGCCATTCCCTAATGCCGGATGCAAAAAAAGCGCGCCAGGTCTGCTGGCGCGCAATTCCCTGGAGGGATGGGTCGGGTCTGTTCAGGCGCTGGCGATGGCCTTGATCTCCACCACCATGTCCGGGTGCGGCAGGCCGCGCACCACCACCGTGGTGCGGGTGGGGTAGACGCTGCCCTCACCAAAGCGCTCGGCCAGGCATTCGGCATAGGCGGCGTTGAAGGTGGCGAAGTCCTCGTGCCGCACCAGGTAGACCGTCATGTCGATGCAGTCGGCGAGCCGTGCGCCGGCCTCGGCCAGGATGGCCTCGATGTTGCGCAGCACGCGCCGGGTCTGCACCGCCACGTCGTGGCGGACCGTGCCGTCGGCATCGCGCGAGACGCCGGCGATGCTGCCGTCGGCCAGGCGCGCGCTCACGCCGGCCACATAGATGGTCGGGCCGATGCGTCGCCAGCGGGCATAGCTGCCCAGTGGCGGCGGCAAGGGGTGCGGCAGGCTGCTGGTGTTCATGCGGCCTCCATGTGAAAGCCCGCTTGCTCCAATTGGTCCGACAGTTCCTGCACCCAGTCGCCGTTCGCCGCCGCCAGCGGCGGGCGGGCATGCTGCCATTCGGCGTGGCCGAAGTGTCGGGCCACCACGTGCTTGAGCGCGGGAATCATCGGGCGCGCCTGGAACAGATTGCGCACCACCTTGAGCTGCGCCTGCGCGGCGTCGAAGCCGGGCGTGCCCCACAGCCGCATGGCCTCGGCGATGGCGCGCGGCTGCACGTTGGCGGTGGCCGAGATGCAGCCCGCGGCGCCTAGCGGCAGCGCCTTCTCCAGCAGCGCCTCGGAGGCCGGGTAGACCTCGAAGCCCGGGAACTCGCGCAGCATGCGCTCGGTGTTGGCCCAGTCGCCCGAGCTGTCCTTGATGCCCACCACCGTCGTGGGGTAGGCGCGGATCAGCCGCTCGATCAGCGCGCAGCTGATGGGCACGCCGGTGAACTGGGGGATGTGGTAGAGGTAGAGCTTGAGCCGGTCCGACGCGACGCCGTCGATCAGGCGCGCGTAGTAGTCGAGCAGGCCGTCGTCGGACGCCGGCTTGAAGTAGAACGGCGGCAGCGTCAGCGTGCCGGCGCAGCCCAGCTCTACCGCGCGGCGCGTGAGGGCGATGGTTTCGGGCAGCGCGCACAGGCCGGTGCCGGGGACCATGGCCTCGGTGGGTAGGCCGGCCTCGGCCAGCTGCTCCAGCAGGCCGATCTTCTCCTGCAGGCCCAGCGAATTGGCCTCGCTGTTGGTGCCGAAGACGGCCAGGCCAGCGCCCTGCGACACCAGCCAGCGGCAGAAGGCGATGAAGGCCGGCGTGTCGACCGACAGGTCGGCCTTGAAGGGCGTGAGGGCGGGTGCAAAGACCCTGGGGGTGCGGGTGGTGGTCATGGCGTGCAAGTGGTGGTGGAAAGGAAAAGGGCGGTTCAGCGCGTTTCGCGCATGAAGGCGAGCAGCTCGGGGCCGAGCGTTTCCTCGCCGCTGTTGAAGTGCGCGACGATGGACGTGTGGTTGTGGCGCGGCAGGGCCACGAAGCGCGTGGGCGCGGTGCGCGGGCTGGCCAGCGCGGCATCGTGGAACTCGCGGCCGTAGCGGTCGAGGTGGGTGTTCTCATACTGCGCCACGGCCACCAGCAGCGGCACGTTGCTGGTGGCGACATGCGTGGCCGGCGAGCGCGCCGCGTACAGCGTCTCGTCGTCGCCGAAGTAGGCGCGCACGCCGTTGGCATTGGGGTTGTCGGGCAGCACGTCGGCGCGCAGGCGGGCGCTGACCAGCATCGCGCCGGCGACCTCGCCGTCGCCCAGCCGGCCGGCGATGGCCGGGTCGAACAGCGCGCTCGCCACATGCGAGCCACCGGCCGAATGCCCCATGAGGAAGATGCGCCGCGCACTGCCGCCAAAGCGTGCGATGTGCTGCTGCACCCAGCGCACGGCGGCGATCACGTCCTGCGCGCCGCCGGGGTAGGCGGCCTCCGGCGCGAGCCGGTATTCCACGTTCACCGCCACCACACCCTGGCGCGCAAACCAGTAGCTCACGTTGTCGTAGATGGCGCCATTGGCGCTCTTGTTGCCGCGGATGAAGGCGCCGCCGTGCAGGAACACCAGCACGTCGCGCTGCTGGCCCAGCCACTCCGCACGGCTGTACACGTCGAGCCGCTGGCGTGGTGCCTCGCCATAGGGCAGGTCGCGCGCCACCTCGATGCCGGCGTTGTCGGCCTGCAGCACCAGCGGCGAATAGGCCTGCACCACGAGGTCGCGGTGCTTGTTGATGTCCGTGGCCCAGACGGGGCCGATGCCGTCCAGCAGCGCCTGCGCCTGCGCGCTCAGCGAACCCAGGGGTGTGTTTGCGTGGTTCATGCTAAAAATTATACATATTTGATTGTTGGTATACCAAATACTTTTTGATATGTATAATTTCCAGCGCAAGGTATTAAAAAGGAGCAATCACATGGAAAAACTCAGGCACATTGCACTGTCGGTCAGCGACCCGGAGGCCGCGGCCCAGTTCTTCGAGCAGGCCTTCGGCATGACGCGGGCCGGCCGCGCGATGCGGGGCTGGTACATGACGGACGGCGTGATGAACGTGGCGCTGCTGAACTTCAAGGACGAGACGGTGCCGGGCTACGAAAAGCTCAAGGACGTGCGCGGCGTGATCCACTTCGGCATGTGGGTCGACAACCTGGAGGAGGCCGAGAAGCGCGTGGTCGCCGCCGGTGGCACCTACCTCACCGGCCGCAAGGAGACCGACCCCAATGTGTTCTACGAGGTCAAGTACCGCACGCCGGACGGCATCGTGTTCGACATCACCGAGTCCGGCTGGAAGGGCGCGGTGAAGGAAGTGGAACCCTCGGCTGGCAGCGCATCGTGACTCGGCCGCACCTGCTCGCGCTGGTGCCGCTGCCGGCTGTCACGCGGCAGGCGCTGGCCATGCACTACGAGCTGCTGGCCGCGGCCGACGGGCCGGCCGTCGTCCAGGCCGATTTGCCATTGGACCAGGTCGTGGCTGTCGTCACCAACGGCACCGTCGGCCTGTCGGCCGCGCTGATGGCGCGGCTGCCAGCGCTGCGGCTGGCCTGCGCCTTCGGCGTGGGCTACGAGAACGTGGACGTCGAGGCGGCCCGGCAGCGCGGCATCGTCGTGACGAATGCGCCGGGCACCAACGACGACACCGTGGCCGACCATGCGCTGGGCTTCATGCTCGCGCTGAGCCGCGGCTATGGCGCGCTGACCGAGGCGGTGCGCGCGGGCGGCTGGCACCAGTCGCGCGCGGCGCGACCCACGCTGAGCGGCGCCGCCGTCGGCATTATCGGCATGGGCCGCATCGGCCAGGGCATCGCGCGGCGCGCGCAGGGCTTCGGCATGCGGGTGCGCTACTGCACGCGCCGGCCCTGCGCCGACCTGCCCTACAGCCACGAGCCCGACCTGGTGGCGCTGGCCCGCGCCAGCGACTACCTGGTGGCGGCCTGCCCCGGCGGGCCGGCCACGCGCCACCTCGTCAACGCCGAGGTGCTGTCGGCGCTGGGGCCACAGGGCTTCCTGGTCAACGTGGCGCGCGGCTCGGTGGTGCAGACCGACGACCTGGTCCGCGCATTGCAAGGCCGCGCCATCGCCGGCGCCGGCCTCGACGTGCTGGAGTCCGAACCCGAGGTGCCCGAGGCACTGCGGCTGCTGGACAACGTGCTCATCACCCCGCACATGGCCGGCCGCTCGCCGGCGGCGCACCAGGCCCAGACCGAGGCCTTGCTGCGCAGCCTGGCCGATGGCCTGGGCGGCCGCCGGCCGGCCTTCGCCGTCTCCTGATCTCGACTCGACTTCGACCTTAGCCCGGCATGGCCCGGGCTTTTTTCATCCCGCTTGCTGTACCGATGAAAAAGGGCCGTGCAATGCACGGCCCTGGCTTTGTCGTGTGCCCGGATCGGGTCAGGCCCTCACTTCTTGGTCTCCGTCTTCGAGGCCACGAGGTGCGGCGGCGGCGGCACCACGAAGCGCTCCAGCCGGTACTGGTCGAAGCTCTCGAGGTTGCGTTCCCAGACCTCGGCCTTGTGCGTGCCGTCCTGCGGGATCTGCGTCATGTCGCAGTAAATCTCGACGTTGTTGCCGTCGGGGTCCTTGAAGACCAGGAAGAAGTTGTCGCCGGGGCCGTGGCGGCCGATGCCGCGCACGATCTCCACGCCATGCTCCTGCAGCACCTGGACCGAGCGCACCATCTCCTCCTCGCTGTCGACCAGGTACGAGAAATGCTCCAGCCCCGGCCGGGTGTAGCGCGGCAGGTCGTTGAAGTCCGGCGAGTCCTCGGGCAACTGGGCCAGCGCGAGGTCGTGGTGGTCGGTGCCGGCGCGCAGGAACACCATCTTGTCGCCGATCCAGTCCGACACTTCCAGGCCCAGCACCTCGGTGTAGAAGCGGGCCGATTTCTGGATGTCGCGCACCATGAGCACCATGTGGCCCAGGCGGCGGGGTTTGAGCTTGTTCATCGTCTGTCTCCGGTGGTGGTCACTGCGCGGCGGCCGCGACCACATGGTTCTCGATGGCGCCGATCTCGTCGATGGCCGCGACCATCACGTCACCGGGCTTGAGGAACACGCCGCGGCCCATGCCCACGCCGGTGGGCGTGCCAGTGGCGATCAGGTCGCCGGGCTTGAGCGTGAGGATGCTCGACAGGTACTCGATCTGCTCGGCGATGTTGAAGATCATGCCCTCGGTGGTCGCATCCTGCATGGTCTCGCCGTTCACCGTCAGCCGCATCCGCAGTTTCATCGGGTCGGAGACGCAGTCGCGCGGCACGAACCACGGGCCCAGCGGCGCGAAGGTGTCGAAGCTCTTGCCGCGGAACCAGTCGTGCGAGAAGGGGTAGTCGCTGCGGCGCGTGAGGTCGCGGGCGCTCACGTCGTTGATGACGGTGTAGCCGGCGATGTGCTCGTAGGCCTTGGCGGCTGGGATGTTGCGCCCGCCGCGCCCGATCACCACGGCCAGCTCGACCTCCCAGTCCAGCTTCATGGTGCTGGACGGCATCACCACGGCCGTCTTGGTGGGCGTGATGCTGGTCTCGGCCTTGATGAAGATGTAGGGCGAGCTTTCGCTGCGCGCCGCGAGCTTGGTGCCCATTTCGGCCGCGTGCTCGTAGAAGTTCGAGGCCGTGGCGAAGATGCGCGCCGGCGCATAGGGCACGCCCAGCGCGCCGCCCTGCGCGGGCAGCTGGATATTTCCGCTGCGGATGGCCTGTCCCGCCGTCTCCAGCGCCTGGAGCACGGCGGCCGATGCCTCCCACTGCGCGAGCAGCGCGGCCAGGTCCTGCGGCAGCGCGGCTGCCGCCGCGGGGGCGGCGGCGCGCAGCGCGGCCTCGGCGTCGTAGACCGTGCCGTCCACCACCAGGCCCAGGCGCTGCTGTGCCGCGCCGTTCGTATTGGCCGCATAGGCGGCGATGCCAAACCAGTTCATAGTCTCTTTCCTTGTCTGTCGTTGATCGGTATGCCGGGTGTGCCGCTGCCGGCTCACTCGGTCTTGATGCCCGAGGTCTTCAATACCTTGCCCCACATCTCCACCTCGTGCTGGATCTGCGCGCCAAAGGCTGCGCGCGCGGTGAAGGTGGGCACCACGCCCGCGTCGCCGAGCTTCTGCACCAGGGCCGGGTCATCCTTCATCTTCACCACCTCGGCGGCGATGCGGTCCAGCAGCTCGGGCGGTGTGCCCGCGCGGGCCACCAGACCGTTCCAGGTGCTGACCTCGTAGCCCGGGAAGGTCTCGGCGATCGTCGGCACCTGGGGCAGCTCCTTCAGCCGCGTGGCGCTGGAGATGGCCAGCAGCCGCAGCTTGCCGCCGTTGGCCTGCGGGATCACCTCCGACGGGCTGGCCGAGTACATGTCGATGTTGCCGCCCAGCAGGTCGCCCAGCGCGGCGGCGCCACCCTTGTAGGGCACATGCACCATGCCGACGCCCGCGCGCTGCGTGAACATGTAGGCCGACAGGTGCGTGAGCGTGCCCGTGCCGCCGCTGCCATAGGTGAGCTTGCCGGGCTGCTGCCTGGCCTGCGCGATGAACTCGGCCAGGTTCTTCGCCGGCAGCGAGGCCCGCGTGGTGATGACGAAGGCATTGGCGCCGATGTTGACCACCGGCGCGAAGTCCTTGACCGCGTCGAAGTTGAAGCTGGCGTTGACGAAGGGCGCGGTCACGATCTGCGTGGCGGTGGCCATCAGCAGCGTGTATCCGTCCGCCGGGGCCGTGAGCACCTGCCGCGAGGCAATCAGGCCCGAGGCGCCGGGCTTGTTGTCCACGACCACCGGTGTGTTCAGCGCCTTGGCCAAGTGGTTGGCCGTCAGGCGCGCGATGGCGTCCGTGTTGCCGCCCGCGCCGAAGGGCACGACGATGGTGATGGGTTTGCTGGGCCAGTTGCCCTGTGCCAGCGCGGTGGCCGCGCACAGCGAGAGGGTGGCGGCGGTGATTGCCCGGAGCATTGTCTTCCTTGATTGCTGTTTTGGTATACCAATAATATAAATTGAAATACAAAACGTCAATGGTGAGAACCTTTAATTTTTCATGTGCCGGCTCACAGCACCGTGCAGGCCGCGTCGAAATCCAGCCGCGGCAGCCGGTCGAACAGCTTGGCCGGGTCGCCGTAGCCGAGGTTGCACAGGAAGTTCACGCGGTGCTGCCCGTCGGGGAAGAAGCGCTCGTTGACCTGCTGCTCGTCGAAGCCCGACATCGGCCCGCAGTCCAGGCCCAGTGCCCGCGCGGCGAACAGGAAGTACGCCGCCTGCAGCGTGGCATTGCGGAAGGCCGTGGCCTGCGCATGCGCCGGGTTGCCGGCAAAGCTGTCGTAGAGCCGGGGGTTGTGCGGGAACAGGCGCTCGGCCTGCTCATAGAAGCGCGTGTCGTAGCCCAGCACGCAGGTGATGGGGGCGGACGCCGTCTTGGCCACGTTGCCCGGGCTCAGCGCGGGCACGAGGCGCGCCTTGGCCTCGGGCGTGGTGAGGAAGACCACGCGCAGCGGCGAGCAGTTGGCGCTGGTAGGGCCCATCTTCGCCAGGTCGTACAGCTCGCGCAGCAAGTGCGGCGGAACCTGCCGGTCGGTGAATCCGTTGTGGGAACGTGCGTGGTGGAACAGCGTGTCCATCCCTGCCTGGTTGAGCATGGTCAAGTCCTTGTGCCGATTGCAATGGAAATCGCGATGACCTGCTGCCGATGGCCGCTGGTGCGGCCTGGAGGGGGACGGTCGGCATCGCGCGCCTCTGGCGAGGCAGCACGATCTTACCGGGAAAAGTATATTTGGTATACCAAAATCAATTTTGGAATCCAAATTTACAAATCTACTGCTTGGCAGTTCGCTTGGCGGCAGCCTTGCGCGGCGCGGCGGCGGTCTTGGCCGCCCGCTTGCGTGCCGGCTTCTCGGCGGCGGCAGGGGCCTTGGCGGCGGCTTCCTCGGCCTCGCGGGCCTGGCGCAGCGCGCGCAGCGCGGCGTTGCCCAGGTGCGCGTTGTGGGCGCGCATGGCGAGGTAGGCTTTTTCGCCATCGCCGGTGACGATGGCGTCCACGATGGCCTTGTGCGCATCGTGCGAGGTCACCAGGCGGTCGGTCTCCGCCGGGTGGAACTGGCGGTAGGGGCTCAGCCGGTCGCGGATCTCGCCGACCAGCTTGCTGATGACGGCGTTGTGCGCGCCCTCGAGGATCAGCCGGTGCAGCTCGCGGTTGGCGTCGAGGTACAGGTCGAGGTTGCCCTCGGCGACGTATTCGTTGGAGCGCTCGTGCAGGTACTGCAGCTCGGATTTCTCCATCGTGGTCATGGACTCGGCCGCCAGGCGGGCGCACATGGCCTCGAGTTCGCAGTCGGCGTGCAGGATCTCGGTCAGCTCCTTCAGGCTGATCTCCATCACCACCACGCCGCGCATCGGCAGCACCTGCGTGAGCCCGCGCGCCGCGAGCTGGCGCAGCGCTTCGCGCACGGGGGTGCGCGACACGCTGAACTGCTCGGCCAGCTGGCGCTCGTCGAGCCGGCTGCCGGGCTTGAAGTGGCCGCTGATGATCAGATCGGAAATCTGCGACTGGATCTTGGTTGCAATGGTTGCCATTGGTATTTCATCTTCCTGCGTTGCACACCATTCTATGCGTGGGAAAGCGGCCGCCTTTCGACCCGAGTTCGACCCGGGTTCGGCCCTACACTGTGGCGCAAACCCTTACTTCCGAGGAGCCTGTCGCATGTCCCCCACCGTTCCCACCGGCCTCCGGGCCACCGCCGCCGTCCTGCTGATGGCCGGCCTGCTGGCGGGCTGCGCCGGCCCCAATGCCGATGCCCCCCGCGCCGCGGACGGCACCGCCCCGGCCCCCGCCGCCAGTGCCGAGACCCAGGCCGTGGCGCCGGTGCAGGCCCCGGGCGCTGCCAGCAAGACCGCGCAGGCGCCGGGCTTCGTGCGCATGCGGCTGGGCCAGCTCAACGTGACGGCGCTGTACGACGGCAAGGTAGAGATAGACCGCAAGCTGCTCGGCGGCCGGCCGGCCGCCACCATCGCACAGCTGCTGCGCCAGGGCCGGCAGCCGTCGGACCAGGGCGTGCAGACGGCGGTCAACGCCTTCCTGTTCGACGACGGCAAGAACGTGGTGCTGGTCGATACCGGCGCCGCCGACACGCTGGGCCCGGGCATGGGCCGGCTGCTCGAGAGCCTGGCCGCCGCCGGCTACGCCGCCCCGGACGTGACCGCCGTGCTGCTGACGCACCTGCACCCCGACCATGCCGGCGGCCTGCTGCAGGGCGGGCAAGCGGCCTTCCCGAATGCCGAGGTCTACGCGGCCAAGGCCGAGGCGGACTTCTGGCTGTCCGAGGCGCAGACCAAGGCGGCGCCCGAGGCCGTGCGGCCCTATTTCGTCGGCGCGCAGAAGGCGGTGGCGCCCTACCGGCAGGCGCAGCGCTTCCACACCTTCACCGCCGGCGAGCGCCTGGTGGGCAGCTTCGGTGCCGTGGCGCTGGCCGGCCATACGCCGGGCCACAGCGGCTTTGCGGTGCAGTCCGGCGGCGAGACGCTGCTGCTGTGGGGCGACGTGGTGCACAGCCACACCACGCAGTTCGCCGACCCCACGGTGGCGCTGGAGTTCGACGTGAACCAGAAGCAGGCCCGCGCCACACGCGTCAAGGCGCTGCAGGACGCCGCCCGCTCGGGCACCTGGGTGGCCGGCGCGCACATGCCTTTCCCGGGCATCGGCCGGGTGCTGGCCAACGGCAAGGGCTACCGCTGGCTGCCGCTGGACTATTCGCAGGCGTTGTCGGATGCCGCCGCCCGCCAGCCCAGCCCGCCGGCCAAGGCGGCAGCCAAGCGCTGAGGCCGGGCGCAAAAAAGCCACGGCAGGCCGTGGCTTTCGAAAACAATAGCTGCCGGCGCTTGCTGTATAAGCGCTAGCGGCCAATTTTATTCAAGTTTCAGCGCGGATCGGCTCCGCCCACGCGCTGGTGCAGGCCCATGGCGAACTGGCCCAGGCCGACGGACCAGTCCGAGTAATCGTTCTCGTGCGTGAAGATCAGCACGTCCGCCGGCTTGACCTGGGCCTGGGCTTCGAGGTTGCGCGCAATGGCGGCGTACAGCTCGCGCTTCATCGCATCGCTGCGGCCGCGGCGCATGGTGATCTCGACGACGACCACGCGCTCCGAGCGCTGGATGCCGTTGAAAGTGCGGCTGCACCAGAACTGGTTCGGCGCGTAGTCGGCCACCATGTTGAACAGCTCGTCCTGCGGCATGCCGATGCTGTCCACCAGCGCCTGGTGGATGCCTTGCACGATGGCTTCGCGCTGGGCTTGCGGGGTGTCCTGGGGTACGTTGGTGCGGATGAAGGGCATGGCTGTTTCTGGAAATGGGGTTGTCGCCGGTTGGCAAGCCCGTGATTCTCGGGAGGTTCCCGCGGCCCGAAAAGCGATATCTTTGCAGCATCTATGTGCAATAAACTCAATGACACACCGCCTGCCACCCCTGAACGCCCTGCGCGCCTTTGAGGCTGCCGCAAGACTGGGCCGCATGACCGCGGCCGCCGAGGAGCTGTCGGTCACGCCCGGCGCGGTCAGCCGCCAGGTGCAGCAGCTCGAGAGCAGCCTGGGCGTGGCGCTGTTCGAAGGCCCCAAGAGCCGGCCGCAGCTCAGTGCCGCCGGCCTGCGGCTGCTGCCGGCGCTGACGGCGGCCTTCGGGCAGATCGACAGCGCGGTGCGCGAGATCAGCGATGATGGCCGCGGGCCGCTGGATGTGAGCTGTTTCAGCACTTTTGCCGTCAAATGGCTGATTCCGCGGCTATTTGCGTTCAATACGCTGCACCCGGACATCGAGGTCCGGCTGCGCACCACCCAGGTGGACATTGCGCAGGGCGGCGACCTGGCCATCACGGTGGACGACGGCATGGCGCGCCCGCACATCGCCAGCCTGCCGCTGTTCGTCGAATGGCTGGGCCCGGTGCTGGCGCCGCCGCTGGCCGCGCGGCTGGGCCTGCGCGAGCCCGGCGACCTGGCGGGCCAGGCCCTGCTGCACACGCGCACCCGGCGCAATGCCTGGGACATGTGGTGCCAGTCCATGGGCGTGGCGCTGCCGGGGCTGCACGGCGGCGCCGGCACCGAGTTCGAGCACTATTTCTTCACGCTGGAGGCCGCGGTGCGCGGCCTGGGCATCGCCGTCGCGCCCTGGCACCTGGTGATGGACGACCTGGCGGCGGGCCGGCTGCTGGCGCCGCTGGGCTTCCAGCGCTCGGGCTACCGCTATGTGGCGCAGCGGCGCGCCGGCGACGGGGGGCGCGGCCAGCCGCGGCTGGACCGGTTCTGCGACTGGCTGCTGGCGCAGCCGGGCTTTGTGCCGCCGCCGCAGTACCGTGCGGCCGACGGGCGGCCCGAATGACAAAAAAGCCACGGCAGGCCGTGGCTTTTTAAAATTGATAGCTGTCAGCGCTTATTGGATAAGCGCTACAAGCCGATTTGGCTTGTAAGCCTGGCCCGAAGATCAGGCGTGCGGATAGCGGAAGGTCACGGCCGTATCGCTCATGGCGCGGTTCAGGTCGGCCATCAGGCGGGCATCCAGCAGCGCGTAGCTCCAGGTGCGGTCGTCTTCTTCGGCGCGCTGGGTCTGTTCGCTCCACTTCTTGCGCAGGGCGCGCAGGCCTTCGCTCAGCGATTGTGCGGGCTCGGCCAGCAGGGCGATCGAGGCGAATGCCACCACCCACAGCAGGGCCCAGCCGGCGACCCAGTGCTGGCTGCCGGCCATGGAGGTGATCCATTCGCTGGCCACGAGCACGCTGGCCACCAGGGCTGCCAGCACGAGGCGGGTGCCGCTGCGCTTGCTGCTGAAGGTTTCCTGCAGGTGTTCGGTGGCGCGTTCCACACGCTGCACGCCGGTGTGCTCGGTCGAAATGTCGGTGTAGAAGAAATGGTTGCTCATGGTAGTCAGTCAGCCCGGAGGGGCTTGTCAAAAAATGCTTTCTGAGAAGCGATGAACGTATTCTAGGGTTTACCCTAAACTATCTCAAATTTATATTTTGAATCTTTGTCATTCACAATGATGATGATTGGCGCAAGGCCCGTTGGCCCGAGGAGCGTTCCATGCAAACCCACCAGTTCCGCCACCTGGACCTGAACCTGCTGCGCGTGTTCGACGAGGTGATGACCGAGCGCAGCCTGACGCGCGCCGCCGACAAGCTGGCCATCACCCAGCCGGCGGTCAGCAATGCGATACGCCGGCTGCGCGAGGTGCTGGGCGACGAGCTGCTGGTGCGCAGCGGCCAGGGCGTGGCGCCGACGCCGCTGGCCAACGCGCTGTGGCCGTCGGTGCGCGAATCGCTGGCGCGGCTGCAGCAGGCCTTTGCGCCCGACACCTTCGACGCCGCCCACGACCGGCAGGCCTTCGTGCTGGCGATGGCCGATGCCACCACGGCCACGCTGCTGCCGCACCTGGTGGACATCCTGGAGGCCGAGGCGCCGCAGGTTTCGCTGCAGGTGCAGCCGCTGACCACGCGCGACCCGCGTCCCGTGCTCGACGACGAATCGGCCGATCTGGCCGTGGGCTACTTCCCCTTCGTGCTGGCCGAGATGACGGCACGCGCCCAGGCCGGCGCGCTGGTCGACTTCGAGAGCCGGCGCCTGTACGACGGCGAATACATCTGCGTGATGCGCCACGACCACCCGCTGGCCGAGGGCCTGCTCACGCTGGACCGCTACTGCAGCGCGCGCCACCTGCTGGTGAGCTTCTCGGGCCAGCCCTTCGGCTTCCTCGACGAGGCGCTGGCCTCCATCGGCCGCAAGCGCCGGGTGGTGCTGACGGTGAACCAGTACTTCACCGCCGCCCGCGTCGCGGCCCAGTCCGACCTGCTGACCGTGCTGCCGCGCCACATGGTGCCCATCACCGGCCTGGCCGGGCAGCTGGCCTGCCGCCCGCTGCCGCTGCGCGTGGAGGCGGTGCACGTGGATGCGCTGTGGCGCACGCGCAGCCGGCACATCCCGGCGTCGGCGCTGGCCTGGATGCTGCAGGCGCTGGAGCGCGCGGCCAAGGCGGCATTCCCCGACCAGGAGCTGCCGCTGTAGCCCGCGTTAGCATTGCCCCATGCAACTGCAAATCCTCTCTGACCTGCACCTGGAGACCGATCCGCGTTTTCGCGCCGTGCCCGCGCCCGGCGCCGATGTGCTGGTGCTGGCCGGCGATATCGGCTCGTACCAGCCCGGCTCGCGGCTGGCCGAGCTGGGCGATGGCGACTTCGGCCTGGCGCAGTTCAGCCCGCGCTCGGCCGGCGGAAGCTGGCCCGTGCCGGTGCTGATGGTGCCGGGCAACCACGAGTTCGACGGCATGGACTTCGACCTGGCCTACCAGCGGCTGGCCGAGTGCTGCGAGCGCCTGGGCATCGTGCTGCTGGAGCGGCGCGTGCAGGTGCTGGGCGGCGTGCGCTTCGTCGGCACGGCGCTGTGGAGCGACTTCGACGCCATCGCGCTGCAGGCCGGCGTGCAGGACGTGGCCAGCCTGCTCAAGCAGCGCGAGAAGGCCTACAAGGCCGCCAATTTCTACCTCAGCAAGACCGCCGCCACGCGCCACGGCGAGCCCTTCCTGGCGGCGCAGATCCGCGACGAGGCGCTGCGGTGCCAGCAATGGCTGCGCGAGGCGCTGCAGCAGCCCTTCGATGGCCCGACGGTCGCCATCACCCATTTCGCGCCCAGCCTGCGCAGCGCCGATCCCCGCTACGGCCTCACGCCGGGCACGGCCGGGTTCTGCAACCAGCTCGATGCGCTGCTGCCCCTGGCCGACCTGTGGATCCACGGCCACCTGCACGCGCCCAGCGACTACGTGGTCAGCGGCACGCGGGACGACGGCCGGCCCTGGCGCTGCCGCGTGGTGGCGAACCCGCTGGGCTATGCGCGCAAGGGCGAGCAGGAGGGCTTCCGGCCCGGCTTCACGGTGCAGGTGCCCGCGCCCGGCCGATGACATGGATCAAGGCAGGGGCGGAGGCAGGCGGCTATGCTTGGCAGGCATATCCACCCACCAAGGAGTCTTGCCATGCGTATCCTGTTGGCTGTCGACGGCAGCGCCTACACCCGGAAAATGCTCGAATACCTTGGCAGCCATCCCCACTGGCTGGCAGCGCCCAACGAATACACCGCGCTGACGGTCGGTGCGCCGCTGCCGCCGCACGCCGCCAAGATGCTGAGCAAGGACGTGGTGAGCGAGTACTACGATGAGGAAGCGCAGAAGGTGCTGGCGCCCGTGCGCGAGTTCCTGGCCGGGCACCAGGTCGAGGCGCAGTGCATCAGCAAGGTCGGCCCCATCGGCGAGACCATCAGCCGTGTCGCGGACGAAGGCGGCTACGACCTGCTCGTGATGGGCACGCGCGGCCACAGCGCATTGGCCAAGCTGGTCGTCGGTTCGGTGGCCACCCAGGTGCTGGCCGCGAGCAAGGTGCCGGTGCTGCTGATCCGCTGATCGCTGTCATGCAGGCTGGAGCTGCGACGGCTCCAGGCTGGCGCGCGCGGTGCGCAGCATGGCTTCGGTCAGCGCCTCCAGCAGGCCGGACTGCAGGTTCCAGCAGTGCCAGTACAGGTCGACGGCCAGCACCTGGCCGGGCGCGACGTTGACCAGGCTGCCATCGGTCAGGCCGGGGCGGGCCAGCAGTTCGGGCACCACGCCCAGGCCCCAGCCGGCGGCCACGGCGCGCAGCTGGCCTTCCGAACTCGGCAGGTAGATGTGCTGCAGGTCCACGCGCGGCAGGCCCATGGCCCGGGCCACGAACACGTCCTGCATGTCGTCCTTGCGGTTGTACGAGAGAAAGGGCAGCTCGCGGAAGTTGCCGCGCGACAGCCCCTCGGGCACATGCTGCGCGGCATAGTCCGCGGCTGCCACGGCCACGTAGTGCATCGCGCCCAGCGGCACCATGCGGCAGCCGCGCAGCGCCTGCGACATGGTGGTCACGCAGCCCAGCACCTCGCCCGAGCGCAGCCAGTCCTGCGTGAAGTCCTGGTCGTCGGCGATCACCTCCAGCGACAGCCGCTGCACCGCCAGCTCGTGCAGCGCAGGCGGCGCCCAGGTGGCGATGCTGTCGGCGTTGATGGCGATGGAGATGCGCTCGTTGTCCTGGTCGCCGTGGGCCAGCGGCGCCAGCTCCTGCAGGTCGCGCTCCAGGTCGGCGCGCAGCAGGCGCAGCTGCTTCACGTGCTTGAGCAGGCGCTGCCCGGCGGCCGTGGCCTTCAGCGGCCGGCTGCGCACCACCAGCACCGAGCCCACCTGGGCTTCCAGCGCGCGCAGGCGCTGCGACACGGCGGACTGCGTCACATGCAGGCGCAGCGCGGCCTTCTCGAAGCCGCCTTCCTCGACGATGGCGGCCAGGCATTCCAGCGCGACAGGGTCCAGATTGCTCATGGTGTTCTATTAGCTGTTCTGATGAATCTGCTGAAAGTTTAATCATGCTTTTGTATTCGCGGGCGCTGTAGCACACTGCAACGCATGAAAGTCATCATCCTTGGCGCAGGCATCATCGGAACCAGCACGGCCTGGCATTTGCTGCAATCCGGGCACGAGGTGGTCGTCGTCGACCGCCAGCCCGACGCGGCGCTGGAAACCAGCTTTGCCAACGCGGCGCAGATCTCGGTGAGCTACTGCGAGCCCTGGGCCAACAAGCACGCGCCGCTGAAGGCGCTGAAATGGATGTTCGACCCCGAGGCGCCGCTGCTGCTGCGCCCCAAGCTCGACCCGGCGCAGTGGCGCTGGTGCCTGCAGTTCCTGGGCCAGTGCAACGACACCGCCTTTGCGCGCAACGTGCAGCAGATCGTGGCGCTGGGGGCCTACAGCCACACGGCGCTCAAGCAGGTGGTGGCCGACACCGGCATCGAGTTCAACCGGCTCGAGCGCGGCATCGCCCACTTCTTCACCTCGCAGCAGGCGGTGGATGACGCGGCCTACGCGGTGGACCTGATGCGCCAGCACGGCGTGCACCGCCGCATGGTGACGACCGACGAGTTCCTGGCCATCGAGCCCGCCTTCAAGCCCTATGCGGCGCAGATCAAGGGCGGCACCTTCACCGCGTCGGACGAGAGCGGTGACGCCCGCGTCTTCACCCAGCAGCTGGCCAGGCTGTGCGCCGAGCGCGGCGCGCAGTTCCTCTACAGCCACGAGGTGGTGCGGCTGAACCAGGCCGGCGGTGCTATTGAATCGGTAGCTGTCCGCGCTCGTGGCGAGGGCGACGCAGGCCGAAATGACTTGAAAACCCTGCGCGGTGATGCCGTGGTGGTGGCCTGCGGCAGCTACACCGCGCCGCTGCTGCGCACCGTGGGCGTGAACGTGTCCATCTACCCTGGCAAGGGCTACAGCGCCACGCTGCCCATCCTGCAGCCCGACGCGGCGCCCTTCGTCTCGTGCATCGACGACGGCAACAAGCTGGCGATGAGCCGGCTGGGCAACTTCCTGCGCGTGGCCGGCACCATCGAGCTGAACGGCTACGACACCTCGCTGACCAGCCCGCTGGCACAGGCGCGCTGCCGCATGCTGGTGCGCCGCATCGAGGAGCTGATGCCCGGCGTCTGCGACACGCGTTTGCCCGAGCAGGGCGGCAACCCGCAGTTCTGGACCGGCCTGCGCCCGGCCACGCCCACCAACATCCCCTACATCGGCCGCACCCAGGTTGGCAAGCTGTGGATCAACGCCGGCCACGGCACGCTGGGCTGGACGCATGGCGCGGGCTCGGGCAAGGCCATGGCCGAGCTGATCAGCGGCCGCACGCCGGAGATGCCCTTCGGCTTCCACGGCTACGAGCAGCCCACCGCGGCGGCCGGCAAGGCGCTGGCCGGCTACGCACACTGAATATAAGAAAAATAGGGCTCTAGCGCTTATGCAGAAAGCGCTGATAGCTATATAAACAGGAGCATTCGCTCCGTCAATGCAGCGCGGGCTGGTCGCGCGCGGCCAGAAAGCTCAGCAGCAGCCCTTCGAAGTCTTCGGGGTTCTCCATCTGCGGCCAGTGGCCGATCTCGGGCAGGCTCATGTGCACGGCGTCGGGCAGCGTGTTGGCCAGCGTCTGCAGCAGCGCGGGCGGCATGCACACGTCCTGGCCGCCGCCGATCAGCAGCGCGGGCTGCGCCAGCTGGCGGTAGCGCTCCACGGGCTCCTGGTACTCCGCCAACATCTGCAGCATGCGGCGGTAGGCCAGCGGCTGCAGCTGCGCCAGCGCGTGGCGCGCCAGGGCCTGGCCGGCCGGCACGGCCTTGCGGCCGGTCTGCCGCAGCACCACCTGCTCGGCAAAGCGGGCCAGCGGCGGCTCGCCGGCGGCCGCGCCGCCGTCATACTGCGCCAGCAGCTCCAGCCGGCTGTCCACCCAGTGGCCGTGGGCCTCGGCGTCGAGCGCCGGGCCGCCGGCCACCAGCACCAGGCGCCGCACCAGCGCCGGGTGGCGCAGCGCCAGCTCCAGCGCCACCATCGCGCCCACGCCGTGGCCGACGACGTGCGCATGGGGGATCTTCAGGGTTTCGAGCAAATGGGCGGCCGTGGCCGCCAGCGCCGGCAGGCTGTAGCCGCTGGGCGGCGGCGGGCTGCCGCGGTAGCCGGGCATGTCCCAGGCGATGGCGCGCCAGCCCTGGCTGGCCAGCAGCTCGACCTGGGGCGCGAAGCCCAGGTGGTCGCTGTCGGCATCGTGCAGCAGCAGCACGGCCGGGCCGCTGCCCAGCATGGCAAAGGTGGGGAGGAATGGCATGGGAATCGGTTCCGGGGCGTGCGGGGTAAGTACCTACCCGCACTAAGACAAGGGGGCTGGGTCGATAATAGCCCAGTATTTTTCGCAACCATCCGCGGCTTTTCGCGGAGTCTTCCGAGTGAATTCCTCTCCACCCAAGCACCTGCTGCACGGCGCCGATGCCGCCGCGCCCTTCGATTCGCGCGAGTTCCGCGATGCGCTGGGCCGCTTTGCCACCGGCGTGGCGGTGGTGACGGCCATCTCCCCTGCCGGCGAGCCGCTGGGGCTGACCATCAGCTCCTTCAACTCGGTGTCGCTCACGCCGCCGCTGGTGCTGTGGAGCCTGATGCAGACCTCGGCGTCGCTGCCGGCCTTCCGCGCCGTCAGCCACTTCGCGGTCAACGTGCTGTCGGCCGAGCAGCAGCCGCTGGCCGAGCAGTTCGCCCGCCGCGGCGCGGACCGCTGGGCCGGCGTGGTCCATGCGCCGGGGCCCAGCGGCACGCCGCTGCTCGACGGCGCCATCGCCACCTTCGAATGCCGCAGCCACAGCCACCTGGATGCCGGCGACCACGTGATCTTCCTCGGCGAGGTGCTGCACTGCACGCACCGCACCGGCGTGCCGCCGCTGCTGTACCACGGCGGGCGCTTCTACACCGAACACCCGCTGTAGCCAGCATCAAAAACGATAGCTGCTGGCGCTTGTCATTTCTTATTTTCAAGGATGAATAACCTTGAAATTGAAGAATAGCAAGCGCAAGCAGCTATTGTTTTAATGGCCCTGCGGCAGCGGCGTCCAGTGGTTGTCCAGCGCCAGCCCCGGCACCAGGGCCGTGTGCAGCGCCTGGCTGCGGTCCCGGAGCTGCGCCTGCCGCTCGCCGCCCATCCACAGCGCGGGGCGCGGCGCGGCCGGCTGGCCCGCCGCATCCAGCGAGACGCTGCGGTTGGCCACGCAGTACACGCCCGCGAACCGGTCGCCGCGCAGCCAGCGGCCGCTGCCTTCGCGGCCCTCGGGCACCTGCCACCAGGTGATGGTGTCCACGCGCGGGCAGCTGACGGCGAACAGCGCGCCGTCGCAGCCGATGTCGCCGCCATAGCCTGCCAGCGGTGCCTGTCCTTCGGGCAGCGGCACGGCATGCAGGCGCCCGCCGTCGAACAGCGCCAGCACGGGCGCCGCCGCGCGCGCCGCGGCATCGCGGTGCTCGGCCTGCAGCGCGATGCCCAGCCAGCGCTGGCGCGGCGCATGGGCCACGCGCGGGCCCCAGGCCAGGTGGCGCAGGCTCAGCCGGTTGTCGGCCAGCTTCCACAGGCCCGCGCCGGCGCCGCCCTCGGCGGGCAGCAGCCGCGCGATCGACGAGTCCATGTGGTCGAGCTGCAGCTTGCGGCGGCCGGTCTCGGACTGCGTGGAGATGCCGCCGTTGGCGACGAGCAGCGCGCCGTCCGCGTCCAGCAGCAGCTGGTGCGGGTCCATGCCGCCGGTGCGCCATTCGGCGAGCTTCTCCAGCGTCCTGGCGTCGCGCACGCCGACCAGGCCCTGGGCATCCGCGAGGTCGGTTTCGGTGGTGTAGAGATGGCGGCCGTCGGCGCTTTCGATCACATGGCCGTTGAAGGCGCGGTCGGGCTCGATCCACTGCCACTGCGCAGCGCCGGCCGCCTGGCCGGGCGAGAGGCGCACCAGCCAGTCGCCGGGACGGCGGCTGGCGAAGACCACCGAGCCGTCGCGCAGCACGGCCATGCCGTGGGCGCGCGTGGGCACCTCCAGCGACTGCAGCACCTGCAGCGGCCGGCCCGCCTGCGCGGCGGGCCGCACCAGGCCCACGCGCATCTGCTCGCCCTGCAGCCAGGCGGCGGCCAGGGTTTCGGTGGCCTGCGTGCCGGCCGCGCGGGCCGGCGCCAGCGGCGCGGCGGCCAGCAGGCCCAGGGACTGCAGCCAGCGGCGGCGGTCAATCCCCGTCGGCATCCGAGAACCCGATGTTGACTTCGAGCGCGGGCGCGACCTCGCCTTCCATGAGGCGCTTGAGACGCGACAGCGGCCTGGCCGCGGCCAGCACGGCATCGGGCGACAGCACGGCCAAGGCGCGCATGCCGGCATCGACCTCGTTGACGGCCTGCAGCCAGCGGTCGGCCAGCGGGTTCAGGCCGCGGCCGCGCAGGTAGGCCTCGATGGGCACGAGGTCCGCGCCGGGCCGGGGCACGCCGCGGTCCACGCTGACGGCCAGGCTGCGCAGGCCCTGCCAGTGCGCGCGCCAGGCCGCGAGGGTGTTGCCGCTGGCCAACTGCTCCCAGGCCGGCGGCTTGCTGCCGGCGCTGCGCACCGGCTTTTCCATGTCGGCCCAGCGCAGGCGCTCCAGGCCCCCGACCCACTGGTTGATGAACTCGGCCATGGCCTGGGTGGTGGCTTCGCCGTCCTCCGACCAGTCCTGGCGCGCGAGTTTCGTGAAGCCGTCGTCCAGCGTGCCGAGCTCGGCGCCGATCTCCTCGGCCACCAGCACCGCATAGGCGCAGGCCGGGGTCTGCGGCGCGGCGGGCTGGGTCCACAGCAGCTGCTCCAGCGCCGGAAAGCCCTTGGCGGGTGCGCCGATGCGCTCCATCGCGGCGAGGTTGGCGGGTGCGGACTGGATGGCCTTCTGGAGCAGGGCCGGCCGCAGCGGCCGGAAATCCACCAGGCGCGCCGAGCGCCGCTCGACCTGCGGCCCCAGCGCCACGGCCGAGAGGCTGCTCCAGCGCCCGGCGGCCTGCGTGTAGGCCTGGCGCGCGGCCTGCAGCGTCTGCGTGGCGCCGCCGGCATCGGCCGCGCAGTGGCTTTGCAGCGCCTGGCGCAGCGCCCGGGCCGACCGCAGCGCGGCCCCGGCCCGGGGCGAGAACCAGTGGCCGTACAGGCCCTGCACGGCATGGGTGGTGCTGTAGAAGGGAATGGCGACGCCGGCCGCTACGTCCTGGGCGCGGGCCGGGGCGGCGGCCAGCAGTGCCAGTGCGGTGGCAGCCAGCAGTTGGCGGGGGAACAGGGACAGGCTGGGCATCAGAGGGACTCCACAAATCGGACCAGCGCGTCGCGGTCTTCGGCGCTGAACTGGCGGACCAGCTCGCGCGCCTCGGCGGCCTCGCCGCCATGCCAGAGGATGGCTTCGAGCACGCCGCGCGCGCGGCCGTCGTGCAGCAGGCGCTGGTGGTTGTTGACTTCGGGCAGCAGGCCCAGGCCCCACAGCGGCGGCGTGCGCCACTGGCGGCCCGAGGCGAGGAAGTCGGGCCGGCCATCGGCCAGCGCCTCGCCCATGTCGTGCAGCAGCAGGTCGGTGTAGGGCGCGATGGCCTGGCCCACCAGCGCCGGGCTGCTGAGCCGGGGGAACAGCGCCGGGCCGGTCTGGTAGCTGGGCCGGTGGCACAGCGCGCACTGCGCCTGGTGGAACAGGGCTTCGCCGCGGCGCACGGCCGGGTCGCCGGCGTTGCGGCGCGCGGGCGGCGCCAGCGTGGCCTGGTAGAAGATCACGTCGTCGAGCACGCGGTCCTCGATCTCCACGCCTTCGGCGCCATTGCCATGGGGCGCGGCCAGGCAGTCCTGCTGCGTGGGCGTGCAGGTCTGCTCGGGAAAGCGCTTCGAGGTGATGCCGATGTCGCCGTGGAAGGCCGAGGCCGTCTGGTGCGCGAGCGAGGCCACGTTGGCCTTCCAGCCGAAGCGGCCCAGCATCATGCGCTCGCCGTAGGCATCCCAGACCTGGTTGGGTTGGCCCTTGATCGGCCCCGGCAGCGCGGCCTGGGCCGCGGCGTTGGCGAGGATCTCGGCCGCGGGAATGTGCTCGAGCAGGCCCAGGCCGATGACCTGGGGCGCGATACGCGGGCTGGTCATCAGGCCCGGCGCCAGCGGACCGTAGTGGAGCGCCGCCAGCTCGTAGAGGGGTTTTTCCAGCTGGTAGGGCGTGCCATCGGCGAAGCGGCCGTGGATGGTCTCGTAGCGCAGGCGCACCTGGCCCTCGCCCAGGACGCCGAGCACGCCCTCGGTGTTGAACTGGTCGCCGTAGACGGGGTCGGGCAGCGGGCCGCCGTGCGGCCCGGCGCCGGGCACCGACAGGCGCACCAGCAGGCCCGCGAAGGGCCGGGGCTGCAGCGGCGTGTGGAAGTCGGGCGGCTGGGCGCGGCCGTCCTGCACATGGCAGCCGCCGCAGGAGCGCGCGAGGAAATGCGGGCCCAGGCCGTCGCGCGCCGTGGTCGAGGCCGGCGCCTGCACCCAGTTGCGCTTGAAGAAGGAATTGCCGATCACGAAGCGCGTGCGCTCGGCATCGTCGAGGTTCGCGGCTGGCAGCGAGAAGGCGTTGCGGCCCGTGGCGTGCACGGTGGCCTGTCCGCCCGGGAGCAGCGGCTCGGCGGGCGCGGCGAACCGCCGCAGCGCGGCCTCGACCTCGGCGGCGGTCGGAGGCGCATGCTGCGCGGCGGCGGCCGGCTCCTGGCGCTGGGCCGAGCAGCCCGGCAGGGCCAGGCAGGCCATGGCGAGCAGCAGGGGGGAAAGATTCATGGTGGGGGAGGCGGGCCCCGGCCACGGCCGTGGCCGAGGGGCCGGTTTACTGCTGCTTGGGGTCGACGAGGTTGAGCTGGGCGATGCCGACCGCATGGGCTGCCTCGACCAGGTCCTTGCTCTGCTGGACCAGGCTGTCGATCGTGGCCTGGACCTTGGCGCGCGAGGCCGAGTCGCGCGCGCCCTGGATGGCCTGGTCGAACGGCGCGGGAATGGCCTTGGCCGCCTCGACCGACTGCGTGATCTGGCGCGTGGCCTTGTCGGCCAGCGCGGCGTCCTTGGCGGCGACCCAGTCGCGGATGCCCGGGCCCTGCAGCAGGCTGCCGTCCAGGCGCTGGTAGCGGCCCTGCCAGACGTTGAGGATGCCCTGGGCATTGGTCACGGCATCGCGGTGCGTGTTGTCGGAAAAGCAGGAATGCTCGTCCTCCTGGTCGCGGCTGGCCATGGCGACCTCAAGGCGCTCGCCGGCCAGCTCGCCGCGCGACAGCGAGCCCAGGCCGACGAAGATGCGGCGCAGCGCGTCGTCGGGCTGCTGCTCGAAGCCGGCGCGGAAGTTCCTGGCGCCGGGCTTCCACTGGTCGGCCACGGACTGCAGGTCCTCGACCAGCAGCTCGGTCACGACCTTCAGGTACTGGCGGCGGCGGTCGGCATTGGGCTTCTTGCCGTCGACATAGTCGGTGTAGGGCCGGTTGCCCGCGCCCTGGTCGTCGAGGTCCTGGCCCCAGAGCATGAACTCGATCGCATGCCAGCCGGTGGAGACGTTCTCCTCGCCGTCATGCTCGTTGAGCTCGGCCAGGCGCTTCTTGCTGATCACTTCCTTGCGGTTGTTGATGATGCCGGCCTCGGGGTTGCCTTCGACATAGTCGACATAGGACTCGTCCATGGGCCAGGCGTTGATCTGGCCCTCGGGGCCGGTGTCGCTGTCGATCGGCCCGCCGTAGAAGCGGAAGGCCTCGGTCTGGCCGTAGTACTCGCGCGCGGCCAGCCACGCCTTGCGGGCGCGCTGCAGGTTCTGCTCGCTGGGCGCGGCCACCAAGGCCTGGATCGCCTTCTGCATGGCCTGGGCCGACGTGACCGAGTCCGCGTAGCTGGCATGGACCAGCGTGCCGTAGTGCCTGACCACCTCCGAGACGGAAAGCTTCTGCTTCACAGGCTGTTGAACGTTGCCGGCGGCTGCGGCCTGGCTCATCGGGGCGGCCGCACCCAGGGCGAGGGCGGCCGCAATCAGGATGGATTGCATGGCGGAAGGTCAAGGAATTGAAAACGCGGAATGTCAGAATGTAATGAGAATCGTTTTCATTGGCAAATGGAGCCCGCATCTCCGCACCGCGCCGCAAGGTCATCGGGCCACGGCACCGGCGGGCGCCTGGCCGGTGCCAGCCCGGAAAAAGAAAAAGCTGCCGTAGTGGCAGCTTTTCTCGCACCGGCCCTTGGAGTGTGCGAAGGGCCCGTGCGGGGTGCGCGCCGGACGTGGCTCCGGCGCGTGGCTAGCGGCTTATTCGCCGTAGTAGCCGTCACCTTCCACGGTGCGGCCCGAGCGGGCGGCCTGGATGGCTTCCTGGCGCACGGCTTCGCGGGTCAGCGTGGACTTGGCCTGTGCCTGGGGGAAGTCCATGCGGTCGCCGATCACCGGCAGCGTGCCGTCGCGCAGGGCCTGCACGGCTTCGGCCTGCACCTGGGCGCGGGTCAGCGTGCTGGTGGCGGCCACGGCGGGGGCCTGCGAGCCTTCGCCTTCGTACAGCGAGCCGGCTTGTGCGGCGACGGTGCCCAGGGCAAGGGCGGCGGCAACGGTCAAGATACGTGCGTTCAACATTTTCCAAATCCTTTCGAGAGTGGCGGTCGGCCCGGTGGCCGATCGCTTCGTTGAGCCGGAGCGTTGAGGTGTTGTGCTTTTCGTTCAACGATGGGGGAAGTATAGATTCGGGACGAACGCAGATAAATCACCAAAATCACAACTCATTGTTCAGGTGATGGAAATAATCGGCAGTTTTGTGCCTGGGTAATCCCTGGGGTTTGCACATACGGCAGGCACAAAAAAACCGCCGTCCGGGGACGGCGGTTCGCGGCTGGTGCCGAAGGCCGGGCGCTTACTTCTCGACGAAGGCGCGCTCGACCACGAAGTCGCCGGGCGTGGTGGTGTTGCCTTCCTTGAAGCCGCGGTGCTCCAGCAGCTCCTTCAGCTCGGCCAGCATCGCGGGGCTGCCGCAGAGCATGACGCGGTCGGTCTCGGGGTTCAGCTCGGGCAGGCCGATGTTCTGCGGGAAGGTGCCGGCGTTGATCTGGTTGGAGATGCGGCCGTGGTTGCGGAAGGGCTCGCGCGTGACGGTGGGGTAGTAGATGAGCTGGTCCTGCACGATCTCGCCCAGCAGCTCGTGCTCGGGCAGCTCTTTCTCGAACAGCTGCTGGTAGGCCAGTTCGGCGGCGTGGCGCACGCCGTGTACCACGACGACCTTCTCGAACTTGTCGTAGGTCTCGGGGTCGCGCGCGACCGACAGCCAGGGCGCGAGGCCCGTGCCGGTGCCGATCAGGTACAGGTTCTTGCCGGGCAGCAGGTAGTCGATCAGCAGCGTGCCGGTGGGCTTCTTGCCGACGATGACGGTGTCGCCGACCTGGATGTGCTGCAGCTTGCTGGTCAGCGGACCGTTGTCCACCTTGATGGACAGGAACTCCAGGTGGTCTTCGTAGTTGGGGCTGGCGATGGAGTAGGCGCGCAGCAGGTTCTTGCCGTCCACCTTCAGGCCGATCATCGTGAAGTGGCCGCTGGAGAAGCGCAGCGCCGGATCACGGGTGGTGGTGAAGGAGAAAAGGCGGTCGGTCCAGTGGTGGACGGACAGTACGCGTTCTTCAAGAAAAGCGCTCATGGCAGTGACTCTGGCAAAGGTGAAACGGAAGGAACGGCTTGCCCGGGTAAACCTGAACGGCAAGCAGGTTGTATATCTATAAACGCTATTGTTCCTGATTCCTACAACTTAGATGTTATAAGGGAATATCCCCGGGTTGGAAGCTGCGCCAGATCAAGGAAGGGCGCGGCGCCGGCGCGCGCGGCACCCTTCAGAAGTTGTCGAGGATCTTGGAGATGGAGGTCGAGGCCAGCAGCACGTGCGGCAGCAGCTCGGCCTCGACCTTGGCGGCGGTCCAGCGCGTGGACGGCACCGAGATGTTGATCGCGCCGATGGGCAGGCCGCCGTGGCCGGTGATGGGCGCGCCGACGGAGATGTCGCCGATCACCGTCTGGTTCTGCACGATGGCGAAGCCGTCCTTGCCGGCCTGCTCGATGTGGCGCAGCAGCAGCTCGGGGTCGGTCTCGGTCTGCGCGGTGATGCGGGCGATGGGCGTGGCGGCGATGATGCGCTCGCGCTCGGCGACGTCGAGCCGCGCCAGCATGGCCCGCCCCGACGCGGAGTAGATCGCCGGCAGGCGCGAGCCCACGGTGAAGTCGGAGTTGAACAAATGCCGGCCCGGGATGCGGGCGATGAAGACGATCTCGTGGCCGTCGAGCTCCTGCAGGTTCGAGGTCTCGCCGAGCACGTGCGTCATCTCCACCAGGTAGGGCGAGGCGCGGTCGATGATGCGGCGCGAGCGCAGGTAGTTGTACGACAGGCTCAGCACCTCGGGCGCCAGGCCGTAGAGGTTGGAGCCGGGCAGGCGGCGGAGGTACTGCAGGTGCTCCAGCGTGTAGATGATGCGCTGCGTCGCGCTGCGGTCCAGCCCGGCGGCGCGGGCGATCTCGGCGATGGACATCTCGCGGTGCGTGTCGCGGAAGGCTTCGAGCACCTGGAAGGCCTTGGCCACCGAACCCACGAACAGGGACGATTCGCGCGGATCGGTGTCGCCGGCGGGGCTGCCGGCGGTGGTCTTGGGCGTGCGCATCAGTGCTCGGGCCTGCGGTGGTTGTTCTTAAAAATCATAGCTGCTGGCGCTTGTCTATCAATGCATTCAAAGCGAAAAATATCTAAATTTCAATCAGGGTAAGCGCGAGCAGCTCCTGTTTTTAAGCAAGGTAGCTGGCGTCCAGGCCGGCGGCGCGGGTGGCGCCCAGCAGGCGCAGCGTGGTCTCGAACTCGCCGCGCAATATGTCCAGCACCTTGGCCACGCCCTGCGGCCCGCGGGCGGCCAGGCCGTACAGCGGCGCCCGCCCGAGCAGCACCGCATCGGCGCCCAGGGCCCGCGCCTTGGCGAGGTCGCTGCCGCGCCGCACGCCGCCGTCGACCAGGATGCGCATCTTGCCACGAAGCGCATCGGCAATGCCGGGCAGCTGCTCCAGCGGGCTGGGCGCGCCGTCGAGCTGGCGCCCGCCGTGGTTGCTGACGACGATGCCGTCGGCGCCTGCGTTGAGCGCCTGCACGGCGTCGCGCGCGGTGAGCAGGCCCTTGACGAGCACCGGCCCGCGCCAGTGGCGGCGCACCCAGGCGAGATCGTCCCAGGTCAGTGCCATGTCCATCTGGCGGCTCATCACGGCCGCCTGCTGCTGCAGGTCGGCGGCCATGCCCGAGCTGCGGGCCAGGTTGACGAGCTGCGGCGAGCCGCGCTGGCGCAGCATGCGCAGGCACCAGCGCGGGTGCGCGAGCAGGTCGGCCAGCAGGCGCGGCGTCCACGGGATGGGCATGCGAAAGCCGTTGCGGATGTCGTGGTCGCGCTTGCCGTGGACCATGGTGTCCACCGTCAGCATCAGCGCGGAAAAGCCCGCGGCCTGCGCGCGCGCCATCATGCTCTCGGCGATGCGCCGGTCCTTCTGCACATAGAGCTGCAGCCACAGGTCGCCGGCGCTGGCGGCGCGCACCTCCTCGATCAGCGAGGTGGATGCGGTGGATAGCACGAAAGGCAGGCCCGCCGCGTGCGCGGCGCGGGCCAGCACCTCTTCGGCGCGCGGCCAGTACAGGCCGTTCAGCCCCGTGGGGCCGACCAGGGCCGGCAGCGCCTGGCGGCGGCCGAACAGATCGATGCCGGCATCGACCTCGGAGACATCGACCAGCGCCCGCGGCTGGAAAGTGACCCGGCCCCAAGAGGCCAGGTTGCGCGCCATGGCCTGGCCGTCCTCGGCGCCGCCCTCGAGGTAGTCGAACGCGAACCGGGCCAGGCGCCGGCGCGCCAGTGCGCGGTAGTCCTTGACGGCGGGGAGCATCAGAGCTGGTTCTCGTGCGCGAGGCGCTTTTCCAGCTCGGTGCGCAGGCGCGCGGCCAGCGCCGGGTTGCAGGTCACCAGCGGCGCGAGCAGGTGGGGCGCGTGCACGCCCACCAGGTCCCACACGGCCTTCATCGGGCCGGGGTTGGTCTCGGCGAAGGCCAGGTCCATCAGCGGGATCAGCTCGCGGTGCAGCTGCAGCGCCTCGGCCGTCTTGCCCTGGGCCAGCAGCTGGTACATGGCGTTCCAGGTCTTGGGCAGGAGGTTGGCCGTGACGACGATGCCGCCCTGGGCGCCGGCCGCCATGTGCACGGGCAGCAGCGTGTCTTCGCCGCTGAGCACCGAGAAATCATCGGAGACGCCGGCCACCACCTTCAGGAAGTGGTACATGTCGGTGTTGCAGGCCTTCATGCCGATGATGTTCTCGTGGCGCGACAGCTCGTGCAGCACCTCGGGCGCGATGGCGATGCGCGTGCGGTACGGGATCTCGTAGATCACCACCGGCAGCGGCGAAGCATCGGCGTAGCGCAGGAAGTAGTCGCGGATGCCCTGCTGCGTGGGCGTGGTGTAGTAGGGCGTGAGCACCATCAGCGCGTCGGCGCCGGCGGCGGCCAGCGCCTTGCCGGCGTCCATGGCGTCGTGGAAGCCCGGGTCGAGCACGCCGGCGATCACCGGCAGGCCGGGGGCCAGGTGCTCGCGCACCAGCGACACCATGCGGGCGCGCTCGCTGCGCGACACCGCGCCGTATTCGCCGGTGCCGCCCAGCGGCACGGTGCCGCTGATGCCGCTGCCCGCCAGGTGGGCCAGCAGGGCCTTGAGCGCGGCGGCGTCGATGCGGCCGTCGGCGGTGACCGGCGTGGCCAGGGCCGGGAAGATGCCCTTCAGGGTCTGCGAGGTGATGCGTGTAGTCATGGTGGTTCTTTGCGTCATGCGGAGGTGCGGCGGCGCAGCCAGTCCGCACAGGTGATCAAAATGCCGATGAAGGCGAACAAACAGGTGGAGACGGCGGCGATGACCGGCGAGATCTGCAGCGTCACCTCGTCCCAGAACTGCTTGGGCAGCGTGGAGCTGAGGCCGCCCGAGGCGAACAGCGAGATCGTCAGCTCGTCGAACGAGGTCGCGAAGGCGAACAGGAAGGACGAGGTCAGGCCCGCCGCGATGATCGGGAAGGTCACGTAGCGCAGCGTCTGCCAGGGGCGTGCGCCCAGGCTCTGCGCGGCCAGGTCCAGCCGCGTGTCGTAGTTGCGCAGCACGGCCATCATGGTCATCACCACGTAGGGGATGGCGATCACCGTGTGGCCCAGCACCAGGCCCAGCGAGGTACCCACCAGGCCCACCTTGGCGAAGAAATAGAACATGCCGACGGCGATGATCATGCGCGGCACGATCAGCGGCGCGAGCACGAAGCCCAGCACCAGCGCCTTGCCGCGCATCTGGCCGCGCACCAGCAGGAAGGCCACCGGCGTGCCGACGGCCATGGCCGCCAGCGCCGCGAAGAAGCCCACGGTGAACGAGCGCAGCGTGGCCGACAGCCACAGCGGCGAGGCCAGCATGTCCTGGTAGTGCTGCAGCGTGAAGCCCTGCGGCGGCCAGTTCAGCCCCGACTTGCCGGCGAACGACATCGGGATCATCAGCAGCGCCGGCACGCTCAGGAAGAACAGCAGCACGACAACGGCCACGCGCAGCGGCGTGGAGTCGCCCTGCTGCACCTCGCGGCGGCGCGAGCGGGGGATGAGCGCGATCAGCCTGTCGCTGGCCGTGCCGAGGAAGCCCAGCACCGCGTCGGAGACATTGCGCAGGAAGCCGCTGCTGTGGTTGGCCTTGGTGGACTGCGCACCGGTCATGGTGGACAGGCCCAGCACCTTGTCGTAGAGCGCGAACACGGCCAGCACCACCACCAGCAGCAGCACCGAGATCGAGCCGGCGAAGCCCCAGTTCATCACCTGCAGCACCTGCTCGATGATGAGCTGGGTGATCATGGTCTCCTTGCGGCCGCCCAGCAGCTGCGGCACGATGAAGAAGCCCACGGCGGTCACGAACACCATGATGGCGCCCGCGGCCACGCCGGGCATGGACAGCGGGAAATACACGCGCCAGAACGCCGTGCCGGGGCGCGCGCCCAGCGTGAGCGCGGCGCGCGGCAGGTTGCGGTCGATGTTCTCCATCACCGACAGCATGGTCAGCACCGCCAGCGGCATCAGCGCATGCACCATGCCCACGAGCACGGCGCCGAAGCTGTAGAGCATGTTCGACGGCGCATCCTGCAGGCCCAGCGCCAGCAGCAGCTGGTTGACCACGCCGTTGCGGCCCAGCATCACGATCCACGCGAAGGCGCGCACCAGGAAGCTGGTCCAGAACGACAGCAGCACCCAGAACACCCAGCGGCTCTTGCGCTCCTTGGAGAGCGACGAGATCAGGTAGGCCACCGGGTAGCCGCCGACGATGGACAGCAGCGCCGTGATCAGCGAGATCTTCAGCGTGATGAACATGGTGTCCATGTACACCGACGAGGCGAACAGCTGCTGGTACTTGGCGGGCGTGAAGGCGCCGTCGCTGTAGATGCTGAGCAGCAGCAATTGGCCCACGGGGTAGACCAGCAGCACCAGGAACAGCAGCACCAGCGGCGTCGCCATCAGCACGGGCTTGACCCAGGCCGGCCGGGGAGTGGCGGCGGCGCTCATGGCTGCTCCGGCACGGCCACGGCGTCGGCGCTGGCCCAGCCAAAGGCCACGCTGCTGCCGATACCGAAGCCTGGCGTGTTCACCGACGTGGGGAAGGACAGCACGATGGGCGCGTTGCCGAGCTGCGCGGCCGACAGGTAGAGCTTGGTCAGGCCGCCGGTGATCATGGTGTCCATGACCTGGCCGGTGAACGACTGCTGGGCGTCACCCAGGGCGCTGCCCAGCGCGATGTTCTGCGGCCGCACCATCACGCGCACGGCCGCGCCGGCCGGCAGCGGCTGGTGGGCCGAGGCGCGGATCGCCGTGCCCGAGCCTGCCAGCGCGATCTCGGCCTGGCCGTCCGCGGCTTGCACCACTGCGCCCTGCAGCAGGTTGCTCTCGCCCAGGAAGTCGGCCACGAAGGGCGTGCGCGGGCGGAAGTACAGGTCGCCCGGCGTGCCGAGCTGCTCGATGCGCCCGCCGTTCATTAGGCAGATGCGGTCGGACATGGTCATCGCCTCTTCCTGGTCGTGAGTCACGTAGACGATGGTGGTGCCCGATTCGCGGTGGATGCGCTTGATCTCGAGCTGCATGTGCTCGCGCAGCTTCTTGTCCAGTGCGCCCAGCGGCTCGTCCATCAGCACGATGGAGGGCTTATAGACCAGGCAGCGCGCCAGCGCGATGCGCTGCTGCTGGCCGCCCGACAGCTCCTTGGGAAAGCGCTGCGCCACATGCGGCAGGTGCACCAGCTCCAGCGCTTCCTGCGCACGCTTCATCGCCGCCGCGCGATCTACCTTGCGCATCTTCAGCGGAAAGGCGATGTTCTCCGCGATGGTCATGTGCGGGAACAGCGCGTAGTTCTGGAACACCATGCCGATGTCGCGCTCGTAGGGCGCGCCATAGGTCACGTCCTGGCCGTTGATGAGCAGCTGGCCCTCGTCGGGCACGGCCAGGCCGGCGATCATGCTCAGCAGCGTGGTCTTGCCGGAGCCCGAGGGGCCGAGCAGGGTCAGGAACTCGCCCTCGGCGACCTGCAGGTCGGTGGGGTGCAGCGCCACGAACGAGCCGTAGCGCTTGGCGAGCCCGGCGATCGATAGCTTCGCGTTCGTCACTTCAGCACCCAGCCGTTGAATTTCTCGATCACGGCGGCCTGGTTCGCCAGCCAGTACTTGGCGTCGATCTGCAGGCCGGTCTTGATGTTGTCGGGGAAGGTCGGGCAGTCCTTGGCCAGCTCGGGCTTGATGTGCTTGAAGGCTTCGGGCTGGGTGACGCCGGCGGCGAAGTACTGCACCAGCGAGGCCATGCGCTGCGGCTCGGACGCGAACTTGATGAACTCGCGGCAGGCGTCGGCATTGGGCGTGCCGGCCAGGATGGACCAGCTGTCCACGCCCCAGATGTTCTGGTTCCAGACGATGCCGATGTTGGCGCCGTCGGCGTTGGCCGACTGCGGGCGCGACACCCAGGTGGCGATCAGGTCGACCTCGCCGGACTTGAGCATCTGCTCCACCTGCGCGCCCGAGTTCCACCACACGTCCACCTTGGGCTTGATCTGGTCCAGGGTCTTGAAGGCGCGGTCCAGGTCCAGCGGGTAGACCTTGTCGTTGGCCACGCCCGAGGCCATCAGCGCCTCTTCCAGTGTGTCGAACGGGTGCTTGCGCAGCGCGCGGCGGCCGGGGAAGTCCTTCACGTTCCAGAAGTCGGCCCAGGACTTGGGCTCGGCCCGGCCCTTGAAGGCTTCCTTGCGGTAGGCCAGCACCGTGCTGTAGACGTTGGTGCCCACGCCGTAGGGCGACATGTACTGCGCGGGAATGGTCTTGACGAAGGGATCGTTCTCCAGCCCGTGTTTCTCCAGCAGTGGCTTGCCGCCGGAGGTGAGCAGCAGGATCGCCGGCTGGCTGATCTTGGCCATGTCCCAGGTGTAGTTCTTGGTCTCGACCATGCTGCGGATCTGCGCCACCGGCTCGGCCGTGGCCTGCACGCCAACCACCTCGATGCCGGTCTTCTGCGTGAAGGGCTTGTAGTACACCGCGCCGTAGGCCTTGGTGTAGATGCCGCCGTCGTCGCGCACCACGATGCGCTTGGACTGGGCGCGCGCATAGCGCAGCACGGCGGGGGCGGCGATCAGGCCGGCGCCGGCGGCCGCGGCCTTCAGCGCCTGGCGGCGCGATACCTGGGGGGCTTGTTGGGCGGAACGGATGTCGGTCATCGGGAATTCCTTTCAGTGGGAAGGCGTGGCGGGCAACAAGCGCCCAGGGTTGAAAAGCTGCTCGGGATCGAGCGCCTGCTTGATGGTGTGCATCAGGTCGAGTTCGACCGGGGGCTTGAACAGGCCCATTTCCTCGGTCAGCACCTGGCCTATGCCGTGCTCGGCGCTGAAGGTGCCGCCCAGCGCGTGCGCGACCTCGTTCACGGCCTGCTTGACGGCGTGCGACAGGCGGTCCTGCTGTTCGGGCGCCAGTGCGCGCCACTGTTCGAACGACACCTGCGGGATGAAGTGCACGTTGCCGTCCCCCAGGTGGGCGACGACGATGATGGGCGCGCCCGGCAGCACGCGGTGCGCCGCCGCGGTGGCCTGGGCGATGAAGGCGGGCACGGCCGACAGCGGCACCGCCGGGTCGGTGTTGATGCCGATGCCGGCTTTCTTGTTGCCTTCGGAGACGCTGTGGCGCACCTCCCACCAGTCCGCCTGCTGCTGGCCGCTGGCGGCCAGCGCGGCGTCGAGCAGCAGGCCCTCGCTGGCGGCGGCTTCCAGCACCTCTTCGAGCGCGGCGGCCAGCACGGCCTCGCCGCCGGTGTCCGACAGCTCCACCAGCACATGCCAGGGGTGCTGGGGGTTCAGCGGCGCGCGCCGGCCGCTTACCTGCTGCAGCACGATGTTGAGCTGCACGTCGTTCATCAGCTCGTAGGCCGACAGCGCGGCGCCGCAGCGGCGCTGCAGGCGCGCCAGCAGCGTGAGGGCCGTCTGCGGCGAGTCCACCGCCAGCCAGGCCATGGCGCGCGCGGTGGGCAGCGGGTGCAGCTTCAGCGTGGCCGCGGTGACGACGCCCAGCGTGCCCTCGGAGCCGATGAACAGATGCTTGAGGTCGAAGCCGGTGTTGTTCTTGCGCAGGCCGTACAGGCCGTTCCAGATGCGGCCGTCGGGCAGTACCACCTCCAGCCCCAGCACGTTCTCGCGCGTATTTCCATAGCGCAATACGCCCGTCCCGCCTGCGTTGGTGGCGATATTGCCGCCGATCTGGCACGAGCCCTCGGCGCCCAGGCTCACCGGGTAGAGCCGATCGTGCGCCGCGGCGGCCTGCTGCACGGCGGCCAGCACGCAGCCGGCCTCGACCACCATGGAGTTGTTGGCCACGTCCACCGAGCGCACCTGGCGCATGCGGGCCAGGTTGATGACCACGGTGCCGGGCAGCTCGGCGCGCGGCACGGCGCCTTCGCACAGGCTGGTGTTGCCGCCCTGGACCACGATGGGCGCCCCGGCCTGGCGGCAGAGCCTGACGATCGCCGCCACCTGCTCGGTGGTGGACGGCAGGGCCACGCACTGCGCGCGGCCCTGGTAGCGCCCGCGCCAGTCGCTCAGGTGCCCGGCCATGTCCTCGGGGCCGCGCAGCACGGCGCTGTCGCCGAGTTGGGCCACCAGTTGCTGAACCACGTCCATGTCGCGCACCCCTTGCCGTGTATCGAAGCCTGCATGATGCAACGCTCTTCATAAAATCGAAATTAGATGAAATACGAATACATATAATCTCAATAAGATTAAATTTCCAACGATGCTGCCTGCCGGCGGATGGGGGCGGCGCTTCGGCCCGGAAGCGGCGACAATGGCGCGGTTCCAAAAGCGGCCCCTGCGCGGGTCCGCTGCGTGCCTGCCATCGATCTGGAGATATCTGCATGAAGACTTTGCTTGTTCGCCGCGCCTGGCTGGCCGGCGCCGCACTCGCCCTGGCCGGGGCCGGCCTGGCCACCCCGGCGGCCCATGCGCAGGACGTGATCAAGATCGGCGAGATCAACAGCTACAAGAACCAGCCCGCCTTCCTCGAGGCCTACAAGCGCGGCATGGAGCTGGCGGTGGACGAGGTCAACGCCGGCGGCGGCGTGAACGGCAAGAAGCTGGTGCTCATCACCCGCGACGACAACGCCAACCCCGGCGACACGGTGCGCGTGGCCGAGGAGCTGATCTCGCGCGAGAAAGTCGATGTGCTGGCGGGCGGCTTCCTGTCCAACACCGGCATGGCGCTGACCGACTTTGCCAAGCAGAGGAAATTCTTCTACCTGGCGACCGAGCCGCTGACCGACAAGATGGTCTGGAGCAGTGGCAACGCCTACACCTTCCGCCTGCGGCCCTCGACCTACATGCAGGTGTCGATGCTGGTGGAGGAGGCCGTCAAGCTCAAGAAGAAGCGCTGGGCCATCGTCTACCCCAACTACGAATACGGCCAGTCGTCCATCGCCACCTTCAAGGCGAAGATGAAGGCGGCCCAGCCCGACGTGGAGTTCGTCACCGAACAGGCCACGGTACTGGGCAAGGTGGATGCCGGCAGCGTGGTGCAGGCGCTGGCCGATGCCAAGCCGGATGCGATCTTCAACGTGCTGTTCGCCACCGATCTGACCAAGTTCGTGCGCGAAGGCAACACGCGAGGGCTGTTCAAGGACCGCCCGGTGGTGAGCGTGCTCAGCGGCGAGCCCGAGTACCTCGACACGCTGAAGAACGAGACGCCCGACGGCTGGATCGTCACCGGCTACCCGGTGCACACCATCAACACGCCCGAGCACAAGGCCTTCTTCCTGGCCTACCAGGCGCGCTTCAAGGACTACCCGCGCCAGGGCTCGGTGGTGGGCTACACCGGCATCAAGTCGCTGGTGGCCGGCATCAAGCTGGCCGGCTCCACCGACACCGAGAAGCTGGTCAAGGCCTTCGAGGGCCTGCAGCTGCTGTCGCCGTTCGGCATGATCACCTACCGCGCCCAGGACCACCAGTCGACCATGGGCGCTTACGTGGGCAGGCTCAAGAAGGTGAAAGGCAAGGGCGAGATGGTGGACTACGTCTACCGCGACGGCAAGAACTACCTGCCGTCGGACGAGGAAGTGAAGAAGCTGCGCCCGGCTTCCTGAGCATTTGGCGGAAATTTGCCGGTAGATGCGGTGATTTATGAGCTTTTCGGGGCTGCTGGTTCAATTGCTCAATGGCCTGGCCGGGGCCTCGTCGCTGTTCCTGGTGGCGGCGGGGCTGTCGCTGATCTTCGGCGTCACGCGCATCGTCAACTTCGCCCACGGCTCGCTGTACATGGTGGGGCTGTACGCGGCCTACCGCTTGGCCGAGGCGCTGGCGCCCTGGGGTGACGGCTGGGCCTTCTGGCTGGCGATCCCGCTGGCGGCGCTGGGCGTGGGCCTGCTGGGCGCGGTGGTCGAGATCGTGCTGCTCAGGCGCATCTACCGGGCGCCCGAGCTGTTCCAGCTGCTGACCACCTTTGCGCTGGTGCTGGTCATCAAGGACGCGGTGCTGTGGCTGTGCGGGCCCGACGAGCTGCTGGGGCCGCGCGCGCCGGGGCTGGAGGGCGCCGTCGACATCCTGGGCCGCGCCTTCCCCAGCTACGATCTGTTTTTGATAGCGGCTGGCCCTTGTGTGCTGGGCCTGGTATGGCTTCTGCTGCACAAAACCCGCTTCGGCGTGCTGGTGCGTGCCGCCACGCAGGACCGCGAGATGGTGGCGGCGCTGGGCGTGCGCCAGGCCTGGCTGTTCACCGCGGTGTTCGCGCTGGGCGCGCTGCTGGCCGGGCTGGGCGGCGCGCTGCAGCTGCCGCGCGAGCCGGCGATGCTGGAGCTGGACCTGCAGACCATAGGCGCGGTCTTCGTGGTGGTGGTGGTCGGCGGCATGGGCTCGCTGGTCGGCGCCTACCTCGCGGCGCTGCTGGTGTCGCTGGTCAAGTCGCTGTGCATCTGGCTCGGCGTGGTCGAGATCGCGGGCGTGGCGGTGGCGTTTCCGCAGCTCACGCTGGTGGCGGACTTCGTGGTGATGGCCGTGGTGCTGGTGCTGCGGCCCTGGGGCCTGCTGGGCCGGCCGCAGCCGCCGCAGCGCCACCAGGGCCGGCCCGAGCAGCCGCTGCGCGCGCCCGGCCGCAGCGCGTGGGCGGTGGGCGTGCTGGCGGGCCTGCTGCTCGCGGCCATGCCGTGGCTGGCGGGCGAGGGCTCGTACACGCTGGTGCTGCTGATCGACCTGCTGGTTGCCGCGCTGTTCGCGGTGAGCCTGCATTTTCTGATGGGGCCGGCCGGCCTGCATTCGTTCGGCCATGCGGCCTATTTCGGGCTGGGGGCCTATGGCGCGGCGCTGTTGCTGCGCGCCGCCGCGCTGCCGATGGAGGCGGCGCTGCTGCTGGCGCCGCTGGTGGCAGCGCTGGGCGCCTGGGTGTTCGGCTGGTTCGCGGTGCGGCTGTCGGGCGTGTACTTCTCGATGCTGACGCTGGCGTTCGCGCAGATCACCTGGGCCACGGCCTTCCAGTGGGACTCGGTCACCGGCGGCAGCAATGGCCTGACCGGCATCTGGCCGGCCGCATGGCTGTCGGACCGCCGCTGGTTCTACGGGTTGGTGCTGGCGCTGGCCGCCGTGGCGGTGCTGTGGCTGTGGCGCGTGCTGCATGCGCCGTTCGGCTATGCGCTGCGCGCCGGACGCGATTCGCCGCTGCGCGCCGAGGCCATCGGCATGAATGTGGCGCGCCTGCAATGGCGCGGCTTTGTGCTGGCAGGTGCGGTAGCGGGGCTGGCCGGGGCCTTGTTCGCCTTCTCCAAGGGCAGCATCTCGCCCGAGACCATGGGCGTGGCCCGCTCGGTCGATGGCCTGGTGATGGTGCTGCTGGGCGGGGTGCAGACGCTGGCCGGGCCCATCGTGGGTGCCTTCGGCTTCACCTGGCTGCACGATGCGCTGGCGCGCAGCACCGACTACTGGCGCGCCGCGCTGGGCGGGGTGATGCTGGCGCTGGTGCTGCTGTTCCCGCAAGGGCTGGCAGGCTATGCGGCGCTGGCCTGGCAGCGGGTTTTGAATAAAAAGCCGGTCTAGCGCTTATCCAGAAAGCGCAAGTAGCTCTGTTTTTGATAGTAAAAACCCCGCAGGGCCTGCGCCGTGCGGGGTGGTTGGCTGCGGGTTGCGCTTACGACGCGCAGTTCTTGCTGTTCTTGGCGGCGTGCAGGCCCTTGGCCTTGGCGTCGGCCGCGCTCATGTAGGCGCCCTTCTTGGTCGTGCCGTAGTAGCGGTCGCCCTGGCAGTGGTACACCTTGGTTTCCTCGTTGGCCCAGACCATGCCGGCGCCGCCGCCGGGAGCCGGGGTGGCCGAGCGCTTGGAGGCCTTCGCTGCCTGGGCGGCGGTGGCGTCCTTGTCGATGCCCTTGTGGCCCGCGCAGGCGCCCTTGGCGGTGGCGGCGGTCACGCTGCTGCCGTCCTTGCACACAAAGGTCTGCGATTTTGCTGCGGTTGCGGCCGGCGCGGCGGCAGGGGTGACTGCGGCCGGAGCCGGCGCGGGGGCAGGTGCAGCCGCAGGAGCCGGCGCAGGGGCTGCAGCTGCCGGAGCCGTTGCCGCAGGTGGCTTGGCCGGCGCAGGCGCGGTGGCCGCAGGCGTTTGGGCGAATACGGCGGCCGAGCTGCCGACGAGTGCGGTGGCGAGCCAGGTTTTCCAAGGGGTGCGCATACAGATGTCCTCTCTATCGGATGTGGCTAGTCGATATGCCACGCACATGCGTGACCGGCCCATGCTGCGCCCGTCCCCGGCGCGCGGCAAGAGGACAAACCGTGCAACGACGATTGTTGACGCATTTACGCGACAGCGTCGATCCGCGCCAGCGCCTGATCGAGGCACTGCGCCAGCAGCAGCTGCAGCGCCTGCTGCGGTGCAGCAGGATCGACGGTGCCGCGCAGCTGCGGCCACAGCGCGGCCAGCTCGTCGGCCCGGGCCTGCAGCGCGGCCTGCACCGCGTCGTTCCAGCGCTGGGGCGCGGCGGGGCTGGTGTAGCGCCCCTGGCCGCGGCCGAAGTGCGAGATCACCAGGTACTTGAGCAGGGCCTGCGCGGCCAGCGCATCGAGGTAGGGGCCCGAGAGCGTGAAGCGCTGCGCCTGCTGGTCGAAGACCTTGTTGGCGCCCCAGGCCGCGCCGGCGAAGGTGACCGCGCCCACCAGCGCGCCCAGGATCGCGCCGGCGCCCAGCGTCATGCCGCCGGCCAGCAGGTCGGCGCCCAGGCCGCTGGCGGCGGCGGCGGTGAGCGCGCCCCAGAGCCCTGCGGCCTGCGGGTCGATGGGCGTGCTGATCTGCAACTGCTCGCGCAGCTGCTGCTGGATCTGGCTGGCCGCGTTGCCGTCGAGCCGGTGCAGCGCCAGCAGGCGCTGGGTGCATTCCACGTCCTGCGCCTGCAGCTGGTGCAGCAGGCGCTGCATGGCGCCGGCCTCCTGCGGGCTGGCGTCAGGCGCGGGTTTGATCCGGCTCTTGACCAGGTGCAGCGCGCGCTGCCACAGCGCCTGCTCGGGGGCATCGGCCTGCTCCTGCAGCCGGGCGGCGGCGGCGAGCTGCGCGGCCAGCGCCTGCAGCGAGGCCTCGACCCGCTCGCGCTCGCGCGCGCTGCGCGACTGCAGCAGGCGCTGGTAGGCCGCCTGCTTGGCGGTGGGCAGCAGCGGCGCGATGGAGCCCAGCACCTCGCTCTCGTGCCGCCAGCTGCGGGTGAAGGCGTCGAGCACGCGCACGCTGCGCACCGTGTCGCCGAAGGCCGCGGTGGCGCGCTGCCAGCGCTGCAGGTCGGCCGCGGTCTGCTCGGGCGAGGTGTCGCTGCCGATCTGGTTCAGCACCACCACCACGGGCTTGCGCATCCACTGCAGGATGCGCATCTCCGACTCCCAGTAGCCGGCGTCGGCCGGGTCTTCGGCGGCGTTGACCAGGTAGAGCATCACGTCGGCATGGTCGCGCGCGGCCAGCAGCGCGCGCTGGCTCAGGTAGAAGGGCCGGTCGCGCCAGCGGTCCCAGACGTGGGTGAGGAACCAGCCCAGCGGGTTGCCCTGCTGGCGCAGGCGCTCGTACAGGCGCAGCGAGTCGCCGAAGCCCGGCGTGTCCCACAGCCACAGCGTGTCGCCCTGGCCGCTCTTCTCCAGCAGGTAGCGCTGCGACTGGCTGGTGACGTGGGCGGCGTCCTGGATCTCGCCGACGTCGTCGGCCAGCAGCGTGCGCGCCAGCGTGGTCTTGCCGATATTGGTGTGCGACAGCAGGCACCAGGCGATGCTGGTGTCGGCGCCGGGTGGCGGGTCGATCGCGGTCGTCATGCCGTGGCGCAGGGAAGGATGGTGGCCGCCAGCCCGTAGGGCCGGACGAACTCGCGCCACAGCTGCTCGCGCTCCTGCAGGCGGCGCGGCGTGGCGCGGTTGCGCTCGGCGAAGTCCTGCGCCCACAGCCAGACCTGCGCGCCGCTGCCCCAGCGCTCGCGCGCCTCGGCCAGCAGCACGCCGTGGACCTCGGCCTCGGGCGTCGCGGCCAGGCTGAGCAGCAGTACGGGCTGGGCGCCGTCGGCCACGGCCTGGCCGGCGGCCGGCGGCAGCGGGTCGCCGTAGCGAACGGTGTTCTGCCACTGCAGCTGCGCGCCGGCGCCGTGCTGCTGCGCCACCCAGGCCTGCAGCACCTGCTGGCGCTCGGGCGACGGCGCCAGGTTGTAGGGTGTGATGCGCAGCGTGGTGGCCAGCCCGCCAAAGTCGCGCAGCAGGTCCTGGAAGTAAGCCTGCTTCCAGGGCAGAGGCAGGCGGTTGCGCAGCCAGCGCGCACGCGCCCACTGCCACAGCGCCAGCAGGGTGCGCGGCACGACCACCACGGCCGCCAGCAGCGTGCTATAGGCCACCACCCACTGCGCGCCTATCGAGGGCGGCGTGAACATGCGATTGGGCACGGGCGGCACCTCGGGGTTCGCCACCCAGCCCTGCAGTGCCTGGATGTCGGCCAGCGACCAGGGGCTGGCGTGCAGCAGCGCCTGTGCAGGCCAGAACAGTGCGTTCAGCAGGCGCTGCACCTGTTCGGCCGACAGGAAGGTGCTTTCCCAGCCGACCTGGTAGGCGTTCGTCAGCCCGGTGGTCCACAGCGAGGCCAGCGCGCCCAGCGCCAGCATCGCGGCGCCCAGGTGCAGCCACTGCAGCCACTGCGCGTGGCGCGCGTTGCGGGCCAGGTTCCACCAGTTCTTCTCGAAGGCCAGCGCCATCTTGCGCAAGGGGTTGCCGCGCAGCGGCTGCCAGCGCTTGCCCGACAGGCGCTGCCACCAGGGCGGCGCCGCGCTGGCCGAGGCAGGGGCGGCGGCCTCGGCCAGCGCGGTCGGCACCAGCGGTGCAGCCGCCGGCGGCGCGCGCCGCAGCCAGGCCCAGGTGCCGTGCAGCAGCAGCCAGGCGTACATCAGCAGGTTCCAGGCCACCAGGGCCAGCAGCGGCAGCGACAGCAGGTTCACGCGGTGCGGGTCGGCGATGCGGTGGCCCGCAAAGCCCACGAGCAGCGCGCCCGCCACGATGGCCAGCGGAATCCACGGCGCCAGGCGGGCGCTTTGCTGCCACACCTGCCGCACGTCGGCGGGAAGTTCGCTGGCCTGGATGATGCGCGCGGCCCGCTGCTGCACGAAAGCCTGGAAGCGCGGCGACGCCGTGGTGGGGGCGTCGCCGGGCGGCAGCGGCTCGGAACCCAGCGCGTGCAGCGTGTCGGCCGTGAGGGCCTGGCAGCGCTCGGGCGTGGGCAGGGCGGGCGAAGGGGGCGCGGTCTCTATGGCATAGGCCAGCACAATGTCGCGAACGGCATCCGGTCTCATGCGCGTATTGTGCCGCCGGCGCGGCCGGCCCGCCTCAGGCCGGGACCTTGAGCGGTGCCATGCCCTCGAAGAAAACTGTGCAGAATTGTTTCGCCACCTGCGCGATCGAGCCCTTGCGCGGGTTGTACCAGGCCTGGGCGTAGTTCACCGTGCCGAGGATGAAGACGCGGCACAGGCCCAGGTCCACGTCGGGCCGCAGGTAGCCCTCGGCCTGCAGCTCCAGCAGCAGCCGGTCCCAGACCTTGCGGTGCTGCTGGTGGCGCTTGTCCTGCTGGCGCTGCAGTTTCTCGGGCAGCTGCCCCAGCAGCTTGCTGTTGGCGGCGGCGAAGTCGCTGTGGGTGACGAAGCCATCCAGAATGCCGGCGACGGCGGCTTCGAAGCGTTGGCGGGAATTGGCACCGGCGGGCAGCGCATCCAGGTGCGCCTGCAGCGTCTGCTCGCACTGCGCCACGCCGTGCGCCATCACATGCTCGACTAGGTCTTCCTTCGACGCGAAGTGGTAGTAGATGCTGGCCGCCTCGATGCCAGCCTGCTCGGCGATGGCGCGCATGGTGGTGGCTGCGTAGCCGTGGGCTCCCAGCATCCTTGCGGCGTGGCGCAGCAGGTTTTCACGCGTGTCGGTCGCCACCGTGACTGGCTTTCTGGCCATGCGGACCCTTTGTCGATGGATGGTTTGGTGGGGGCTATGGTAGCGAATAAAAAGCCGGCGCCGCCGCAGGCCGGCGGCACCGGGGCCGGTATTTTCTACTATTAAAAAAGGAGCTGCTTGCGCTTTTCATCATTGGATTTCAATATGAAATATATTGAAATCCAAGATGTACAAAGCGCAAGCAGCTCCTGTTTTTGATAACGCAGGCGTTTATGCGGTGGCGGCGGCCATCTGCCGGCCCAGCCGGCGCACCGCGGCGCTGATCGGGGCGATCAGCGGCATGTCGAAGCGTTTGGACAGGCTCACCGCGGCCTGGCCCAGCGGGCCGCCGCCGATGATCACGGCCTGTGCGCCTTCGTTGAGGCACTCCTGCGTGGCCACGGCCAGCGCGTCCTCCAGCGACTGGGGGTGCGCCGTGAGGGCGCGCGGTTCGCCAGGCGTGAGCCGCACACCGGTGTAGAGCTCGCCCAGGCCAAGCTGGCGGGCCTTGGCGTCGATGGCGTCGACCAGGTCGGGCGTCACCGTCGCCACGCCGAAGCGTCGGCCGCCTTCGGCGGCTTCGAGCATCGAGGACTCGCAGATGCCGACTACGGGCGTGGCGCCGCTGAGGGCGCGTACCTGGTCGACGCCTGGGTCGCCGAAGGCGCTGATGATGACGCCGGCACAGGGCACGCTGGCGCTGCGCCAGACGCGCTCCACCTCGACGGCCGCGGCCTGGAGTTCGGTCTCGTTCACGATCATCGACGGGCCGCCGCTGGCGGTGACGCCGACGACGGTGAAGCCGGCCGGCGCATCGGCCTGCGCGATGCGCACCATCATCTCGGTGGTGGCATGGGACGAGTTCGGGTTGATGAGCAGGATATTGGGCATAAGCAAAAGTCGTCGGTAAGGCAGGGTCAGGCGGTGCGCGGCGCGGCCTGGGGCTCTTCGGCGAGCAGCGGCTCGGCGTCGGGCGAACGGCCATAGGTCTCGGGCACGCTCTGCACGCTGACCACGAAGACCGCGTACATCGCGGCCACCATGCCGAAGATGCCGGCGATGCCCGCGCTCTCGAGCAGGCGGCCTGCCACCAGCGGCATGAAGGCGCCGGCGGCCGTGCCGGTGGCCAGGATGAAGGCGGTGCCGAAGGCGCGCACCCGGGTGGGGTAGAGCTCGGGGGCGAAGATCCAGATGGTGGTGTTCAGCAGCAGCACGAAGAACTGGAAGATGGCGCCGGCGACGAGCAGCATGACGATGCTCTTGGCCGCGAAGCCGATGACCAGGGCCGCCACGCCGGCGCAGACCGCGCCGGCCGTCAGCACCCGCTTGCGCGGGAACCTGAAGCCCAGCGCCGAGGCCGCGATGGCGCCCAGCAGGCTGCCGCCTTGCATGATCATCGTGAACAGCAGGCTCTTGGACACCGTATAGCCCAGCGTGACCAGGATGGTCGGCATCAGCGTCAGCACCGAGATCTGCGCGCCGTAGGCCATCCAGATCGTGATGCACAGCGGGATGGTGCGCCGCGCCAGCGCGCCGCGGAAGATCTCGGTCACGCGCACCTTGACCTTGGCGGCCGCGGAGGGGGCCTTGCCGTCGTCGGTGAGGAAGGCCGTCACCGGCGTGTTCTTGGCCGACAGGCGGCCGCTGGCCAGCTTGGACAGCACCACGTTGGTTTCGCGGATGCGGCCTTGCGACAGCAAAAAGCGCGGCGTCTCGGGGATGTAGCGGCGGTAGAAGGCGCCCAGCAGCGCGGGCACCATCAGCGCGATGAACAGCCAGCGCCAGGCGTTGTCGCCCGGGAACAGCGTGAACACCAGCAGGCCGAAACCGGGGGCCAGGAAGTTGCCCAGGCCGCCGGCACCCACGTTGACCAGGCCCACGGCCGTGCCGCGGAACTTGGTGGAGCAGAACTCCGCCAGCATGGTGACGGCGATGGCGATCTCGCCGCCCAGGCCGAAGCCCACGACCACGCGGCCCAGCGCCATGACCGTGAGGTTGGGCGCGGCGGCGCAGATGCCCGCGCCGATGGTGAACAGCAGCAGGTCCACCGTCAGCATGGTGCGGCGGCCCCAGCGGTCGGCGATCAGGCCCGACAGGATGCGGCCCACGGCCGCGCTGGCGAAGGTGGCCGTGTTGAGCATGCCGATGTCGGCGGCCGTCAGGCCCCACTGCTCGCGCAGCATGGGCCCGACGATGCCGACGGCGTTCTGCTCGAACGCGTCGAACAGGCAGCCGATGAGGATCAGGAAGATGATGGTGTGGTGCGATCGGGTCACGCCGATCTGGTCGAGCGCTCGGTCGAGCTCGGCGACGCGGGGGGAATCAGGTCCGGAGGAAAGTGCGGGGCCAGCCATGGCTACTCCTGGGTTGGGACGGGAAGGAGGGCGTAGCCCCCGGTGAATGCCATCCAGATTTCACATTTTGATTTATGTGAAATTTGAATTTCATTTAGGGGTGTAATGTAGAAATCGCCTTGCCAGGCGTCAACGGGGGTTTCCCCGGGGCTGGGGTTAGAGCTCTTCGAGCGCCTCGTGCGCCAGCTCGATGGCGGCCAGGCGCTTGCGGCCGGCTGCGCCGCAGGCCTCGATGGTGGTGGTGGCGATCAGGTTGCACACCGCCATGACTGCCGCGTGGTCGTCGAGCCGGCCGGTGCCGCGGCAGTCGCAAGGCAGCGACCAGGTCGCACCGGCGTGGTCGGGCGAGCTGCTGTCGCTGATGAACAGCAGCTTGGCGCGTGCCTGGGTGGCGGCCTGCAGCAGGTCGCGCATCTGGCGCGTCGGGCGGCGCATGCCGAACGCGATCACGCAGTCATCGCGGCCGATGTCGGCCAGGTATTCGCCCAGCGATTCGCCCGGCCCGGGGATGGTGGTGACGCGCGGCAGCACCTGCACGAGTTGCCAGCGCAGGTAGGCCGCGAAGCCATGGCTGGCCCGGCTGCCGAAGACCAGCACCTGCCGCGCGCTGGCCAGGCTCTTGGCGATCTCGGCCATGGTGCGGTCCGACAGCCGCGCGAAGCTGGCCTCCAGGTTGGCCTGCGACTGCTGGAAATGCGCCGCGACGCTGCTGGCCGCCGGCTGGCTGCCGGTGCTGGCCTGGAACAGCGGCGAGCCGCTCTCGCGCTCTTCGCGCGCATGGCGCCGTGCCTCTTCGTAGTTGCCGTAGCCGATGCGCCGTATGAAGCGGCTCACGGTCGATGGCGACACGCCCGCCAGCTCCGCCAGCTCGCTGCCGGCATAGCTCGCGAGTTCGCCGGGAAACTCCAGCAGGAAGTGGGCCAGCTGCCTTTCGGTGGCGGGCAGGTTGTCGAGCTGGCTGCGGACGCGGTGGACGAAGGACTGCGATGGTGTGGGCATGCACCATTGTGGCAAGTTTTACCGGGGGCGCGGCTCAGTCCGCACCGCCCAGCAAGGCCCGCCGGTACTGCACAGCCTCGGCGGCATGCGCGGTCGTGATGTGCCCGGCATCCGCCAGGTCGGCGATGGTGCGGGCCACGCGCAGCGCGCGGTGGATGCCGCGCGCCGACCAGCCGAGCTTGTGCGCCGCCGTCTGCAGCAGCGCGAGCGCCGCGGGCTCGGCTTGGTGGTGGGCATCGAGCAGCTGGCCCTGCAGCTGCTGGTTCTCCACGCCCTGCCGCTGCACGGCGCGTGCCCGGGCGGCGACCACGCGGGCGCGCACTGCGGCCGAGGGCTCGCCTGCCGGCGCATGCAGCAGCTCGTCGGGCGGCAGCGGCGCGACTTCGAGGTGCAGGTCGATGCGGTCGAGCAGCGGCCCGCTGATGCGCGACTGGTAGCGCGCCACCTGGTCGGGCGTGCAGCGGCAGGCGCGCTGGCGAGAGCCGCGGAAGCCGCAGGGGCAGGGGTTCATCGCCGCGATCAGTTGGAAGCGCGCCGGAAACTGCGCCTGCCGCGCGGCGCGCGCGATGGTGATGTGGCCGGTCTCCAGCGGCTCGCGCAGCGCCTCGAGCGCGGCACGGGGAAACTCCGGCAACTCGTCCAGAAACAGGATGCCCCGGTGGGCCAGCGAGATCGCCCCGGGCTGCGGCGGGCTGCCGCCGCCCACCAGGGCCACGGCGCTGGCGGTGTGGTGCGGCGCCTGGGTGCTGCGCTGGCCCCAGCGCGCGGGATCGAAGCGCCCGGCCAGGCTGTGCAGCGCGGCGTTCTCCAGCGCCTCGGTGACGGTCATCGCCGGCAGGATGCCGGCAAAGCGCTGCGCCAGCATGGACTTGCCCGCGCCCGGGGCGCCCAGCATCAGCAGGTTGTGCCCGCCGGCGGCGGCGATCTCCAGCGCGCGCCGGGCGGCGGTCTGCCCTTTGACGTCGGCCAGGTCGGCATGCTCGCCCGCGGGCAGGTCGGTGGGCGGCGTGAGCCGGCGCCAGCCATCGGCGGCGGGCGCATCGGCCTCAGGCTGTAGCGCAAAGTGGCGCACCACGTCGAGCAGGTGTTCGGCGCGGTAGATTTCGGCGCCGGGCACCAGGGCGGCTTCCTCGGCACTGCCCGGCGGCAGCACCTGGCGCACCGGCAGGCCGCGCTGGTGCAGATCCATGCTGGCGGCGAGCGCGCCGCGCACCGGCCGCAGCGCGCCCGACAGCGACAGCTCGCCGGCGAACTCGTAGTGCGCGAGTTGCGTGCCGTCGATCTGTCCGCTGGCCGCGAGAATGCCGATGGCGATCGCCAGGTCGAAGCGGCCCGAGTCCTTGGGCAGGTCGGCCGGCGCCAGGTTGACGGTGATGCGCTTGTTGTGCGGAAACTCCAGCCCGCTGTTGGACAGCGCTGAGCGCACGCGCTCGCGCGCCTCCTTCACCTCCACATCGGCCAAGCCCACCAGCGTGAAGCTGGGCAGGCCATTGGCCAGATGCACTTCCACCGACACCGCGTGCGCCTGCAGCCCGACCAGCGCCCGGCTTTGCACCATTGCAAGACTCATGGAACCCTCTCTGCGTTTTTTTCTGCCATCGATGCACCATGTTGGTGCATTTGCGCCGGTGCGTGTTGGTGCACCGCTGTGCACAAGCATGGGCAAGAACGCGGGCGATGGCAAGGGTTGGGCTGGCAAAGGCGTTGTCAATTTGCAAATTTGATAGCTGCTTGCGCTTATTGGATGGGGATTGCGGGTTATTTTTACTTCAAATGGCACGCTCCCTGCATTGCCACAGCCATCCAAGCAAGACGATGCAAAGGGGTGAATGATGGCGAAGTTCGACAAACCTACCGGCAAGCACTGGGCCCTGGCCGCCCTGGTGGCACTGGCGCCTATGGCGGCCAGCGCGCAGTGGTCGGCCAACCTGGGGCTGACGACGAACTACAAGTTCCGCGGGCAGGACCAGAACACCGCGCATGCACGGGTCATCAAGCCGGCGCTGCAGGGCGGCGTGGACTACGCCTTCGGCGACTCGGGCTTCTATGTGGGCAACTGGAACTCGATGGTCAACTGGCTCGACAACAACAAGGTCGAGATGGACTTCTACGGCGGCTACAAGTTCAAGGCGGCCGACGTGGACTGGGACGTGGGCGCGCTGACCTATGTGTACCCCGGCAACAGCACGGGCAACACCACCGAGCTGTACGGCGCCGGCACCTACGGTCCGCTGACGGTGAAGTACTCGCACACCGTGTCCAAGGACTATTTCGGCTGGGCCGGCAACAAGATCGATGGATCGATGAAAGGCCGCAACACCGGCTACCTGAACGTGGCCTACGCGCAGGAGATCGCGCCCAAGCTGACGCTGAAGCTGGCGCTGGGCTACACGCGCTTTTCCAGCGACATCAAGGACCTGGGCGTGCCCAACTACGTGGACTACAGCGTGGGCGGCGCCTACGACCTGGGCGACGGCTTCGCGCTCAGTGCCGCCTGGGTGGGGGCCAACAAGCGCAGCTATTTCGGCTGGGTGAACAAGGGGCGCGCCATCGTCGCCCTGAACAAGACTTTCTGATCTTTCGAGGAGCACATCATGACCATGAAAATGGTGACCGCCGTGATCAAACCCTTCAAGCTGGACGAGGTGCGCGAAGCGCTGTCGGACATCGGCGTGAATGGCATCACCGTGAGCGAAGTCAAGGGCTTCGGCCGCCAGAAGGGCCACACCGAGCTGTACCGCGGCGCCGAGTACGTGGTCGATTTCCTGCCCAAGGTGAAGCTGGAAGTCGCGGTGAGCGAAGACCTGGTGGACCGAGTGATCGAGGCCATCGAGGGCGCGGCGCGCACCGGCAAGATCGGCGACGGCAAGATCTTTGTTGCGCAGCTGGAGCAGGTGGTGCGTATCCGCACCGGCGAGACTGGGGTGAATGCTATTTAAATAATAGCTATTGCCGCTTATTTCTATTGCCTTAAAGCCTGATTTGATTCAAAAGGGTGTGAACACCATGCGAAAACTACTCCTCCTCCTTCCCGGGCTGGCGCTGGGCGCCGTGGCCGTGGGTGCCTGGGCCGCCGATCCGGCCGCTGCGGCCGATGCCGCACAGGCCGCCGCCGCACCGGTGGCTGCCGCTGCCGAAGCGGTTGCCGATGCCGCTGCTGCAGCACCGGCTGCCGCGCCCACGCTGAACGCGGGCGACACGGCGTGGATCCTGACCTCGGCCATGCTGGTGACGCTGATGGTCATCCCCGGCCTGGCGCTGTTCTACGGCGGCCTGGTGCGCGCCAAGAACATGCTCTCGGTGCTGGCGCAGGTGTTCACCATCTTCGCGCTCATCACCGTGCTGTGGGCCATCTACGGCTACTCGCTGACCTTCGCGGGCGAGGGCAACTTCTTCGGCGGGCTGGAGAAGGCCTTCCTGATGGGCATCAAGCCCGATACGCTGTCGGGCCCCATGCCCACGGTGCCGGAGTTCGCCTTCGTGTCGTACCAGTCCACGTTCGCGGCCATCACGGTGGCGCTGATCGTCGGCGCCTTCGCCGAGCGCATCAAGTTCGCGGCCGTGCTGGTGTTCGCCGTGCTGTGGTTCACCTTCAGCTATGTGCCGATCGCGCACATGGTCTGGGGCGGCGGCCTGCTGGGCAAGGACGGCGCGCTGGACTTCGCCGGCGGCACCGTGGTGCACATCAACGCCGGTATCGCCGGCCTGGTGGGCTCGTATGTGCTGGGCAAGCGCATCGGCTTCGGCCGCGAGGCGCTGGCGCCGCACAGCCTGACGCTGACCATGGTGGGCGCCTCGCTGCTGTGGGTGGGCTGGTTCGGCTTCAACGCCGGTTCGGCCGGCGCGGCCAACGGCATCGCGGGCCTGGCCTTCATCAACACCATCGTCGCCACGGGCGCCGCCACGCTGTCGTGGCTGCTGGGCGAGGCGCTGCACAAGGGCAAGCCCTCGATGCTGGGCGCGGCCTCGGGCGCCGTGGCGGGCCTGGTGGCGATCACGCCGGCCGCCGGCTTCGTCGGCCCCATGGGCGCCATCGTCATGGGCCTGATCTGCGGCATCCTCTGCCTGTGGGGCGTGAGCGGCCTCAAGCGCCTGCTCAAGGCCGATGACACCTGCGACGTGTTCGGCGTGCATGGCGTGGGCGGCATCGTCGGCGCCATCCTGACCGGCGTGTTCGCATCGCAAAGCCTGGGCGGCACCGGCGGCCTCACGCCCGATACCTTCGACATGGCGGCGCAGGTGTGGGTACAGGTCAAGAGCGTGCTGATCACCATCGTGTGGTCGGGCGTGGTGTCCTTCATCGCCTACAAGGTGGCCGGCCTGCTGGTGGGCCTGCGGGTGAGCGAGGAATCCGAGCGCGAAGGGCTGGACATCAGCTCGCACGGCGAAGTGGCCTACAGCCGCTGATCGTTCCGCATACTCCTTGGGGGGCCGGACGGGTGATGAACCCGCCCGGCCTTTTTTTCGTTGCTCAGAGGGTTGCGGTGGCCGCAGGCTCGGGCCACAGCGCCAGGCCACCGGCCAGGCTGAAGGCCTGGTCGTGCCCCAGGCGGCGCAGCGCACGCGCGGCCTGGGCGCTGCGGTTGCCGCTGCGGCAGTAGAAGACCACCGGCGTCTCGGCGGGCAGCGCCAGCCATTGCGGCAGCGCGTTCAGCAGGCCCGACAGCGGCACGGCCTGCGCGTGGCCGTCGCCTTCCAGGCCGGGCGCGCCGCCCAGCTGCTGCTCGTAGGGCTCGCGCACATCCACCAGCAGCGGTGCGGGGCCGGTGTGGCGCAGCGCCTGGGCCTGCGCGGCCGAGAGTTCGACGCGCTGAGGTTGGCAGGCACCCATGGTGGCATCGACGCGGGCACCGCAGGCCATGGTCTGGTACGCGGTGGGCGCCAGGTCGCGCTCCAGCTCGGCCTTGGCCGCGGCAAAGGCCGCCGCGTCGAGCCGGCCCTGCAGCACGCCGGCCAACTGCGGCTGGGCCGCGCATTCCACGCTGAGCGTGCAGGCGAAGCGGTCGTCGTAGTCGTGCCCGGGCAGCAGCAGCGTGTGCGGGCCGACGGCCTGCTCCAGCACCTGCAGCGAGCCGGCGTAAGCCAGCGGCGCGCTCTGGGCGAAGTCGCTGCGGCCCAGCGCGCCGGGCAGCACGGTATCACCCACGAAGGCCAGGCGCAGCTCGGCGCCCTCGTGCAGCAGGTAGGCGGTGGAATCGGCGGTGTGGCCCGGCAGCGCCAGGCGCGCCAGGCGGTGGGCGCCGAGGTCGATCTGTGCGGCGCCCTCGGGCCAGCCCAGCGCGTCAACGCCGCCATCGGCTTGCAGCTCGGGCGGCACGGCCGCGCGCAGCTCATGCGCGGAAGACTGGTGGTCGCCATGGCTGTGTGTGTCCAGGACCGCGGCCAGCGTGAAGCCGCGGCAGCGCACCCATTGCGCGAGGCGGTCGACCAGCTCGGGCAGCGGGTCGATCACCACGCAGCGCTGGCTGGCGGCATCGGCCACCAGATAGCAGCAGGCGCCATCGACGGCAAAGCGCGTCAGCAGCGGGGCCGCGCCGTGCTCGGTGGCCGGCGGTGCCTCGACCAGGCAATTGGTGCGCAGCGCGGCGCCGCAGGCGCGGATGCGGGCGCAGGCCTCGTCGATCATCGCCGTTGGGTCGGCCGCGCCGAAGGACATGCGCACCGCGGCGGCGGTCTGCCATGCGGGCAGGCCCATGGCCTCAAGCACATAGCTGGGCTGCGCCTTAGAGGCGCTGCAGGCCGAGCCGCCGCTGACGCGCAGGCCCGCGGCGTCGAACAGGTCGAGCAGCAGCTTGGAGGCCAGACCCGGCACCGCGAAGTTCAGCGTCGTGGGCAGGCTCAGCGCCGGCGGCGCGTTGAACACCAGGCCGGCAAACGCGTCGCGCAGGGCCGATGCCAGCCGGCTGCGGTGGTCGGCCAGCGTGGCGGCGTCGGCAAAGGTGCTGCCGTCCTGCAGCGCCTGCAGCACCGCGCCCAGCGCCGCGATGCCGGCCATGTTCTCGGTGCCGGCGCGCAGCGCGCCCTCTTGCCCGCCGCCGGCCAGCAGCGGCGTGAACGGCGCGCCTTCGCGCACATAGAGCATGCCAACGCCCTTCGGCGCATAGAGCTTGTGGCCCGAGAACGGCGCGTAGTCGATGCCGCGCTCGATGGGCTGGAGCGCCAGCTTGCCCAGCGCCTGCACGCCATCCACCAGCCACAGCGCGGGGCTGCCGCGCAGCGCCTCGGCGATGCCGTCCAGGTCGCTGACCACGCCGGTCTCGTTGTTCGCCGCCATGGTGCAGACCAGGCCAGCCGAGGGTGCCTGCGCGCGCAGCCAGGCCAGGTCGTGGCGGCCATCGATGCCCACCGGAATCGCCTGGACAGGCAGGTGCAGGCCCAGCACCGCGTTCCAGTGCTTGAGCGCCTCGGGCACGGCCTTGTGCTCGGTGGCGCCGTACAGCAGTTGCAGCGCCGTGGTCTCGCCGGCATCCTGGCGGCGGCGCAGCTCGGTCAGCGCCGACAGCACGGCGGTCTGGATGCCTTCGGTGGCGCCGCTGGTGAACAGCAGCTGGCCGGTGGGCACGCCCAGCACGCGGCGCGCGGCCGCGCGCACCTCGTCGAGCAGCGCGCGGGCCTTGAGGCCGCTGCCGTGGATGCTGCTGGGGTTGCCGTAGGCATCGCCCATCACCGCCAGAGCGGCGGCGCGGGCCTGCGGGAGCACGGGGGTGGTGGCGTTGGCGTCGAGGTAGATTTCCATACGCTTATTGTCGAATTTGGGGTGGGGCATACGCATGCAAAATTGGCTGTTTGTGGCATGATTTATGGAAACTGATTCCAAAAATCATGCAAAAAATAAAACTGGATTCCATTGACCGCAAGCTGCTGGAGCTGCTGCAGACCGACGCCGAAACCCAGGTCGCCGATCTGGCGGCGCAGGTCGGCCTGTCGGCCACGCCGTGCTGGCGCCGCATCCAGCGGCTCAAGGAGGCTGGCGTCATCAAGCGCCAGGTGGCGCTGGTGGACCGCGACAAGGTGAACGTCGGCGTGACCGTTTTCGTCGCGGTGCGCACCAGCACCCACAGCCAGGAATGGTTCGAGCGCTTCCGGGGCGCGGTGCAGGCGATTCCCGAGGTGGTCGAGTTCTACCGCATGAGCGGCGACGTGGACTACCTGCTGCGCGTGGTCGTGCCCGACATCGCGGCCTACGACAAGGTCTACAAGCGGCTGATCGCCGATACGCAGCTGTTCGACGTGTCGTCCAGCTTTGCGATGGAAGAGCTGAAGTTCACCACCGCGCTGCCGCTGTCCTACATTCCCTGAGCACGGGCCGGCCGGTTGGCATGGAAAATGCGAATGCAGAGCCCATCCCCCTGTTTTGAAGAGGAAAGCCATGACCTGGCATACCGTGATCAGCCAAGCGTTCGCCGTCGGCGAGTCGCCCTTCTGGCACAGCGGCGAGCAGCGCCTGTATGGCGTGGACATCGCCGGCCGCCTGCTGTGGCGCACCGTGCCCGGCTCGGGCCTCGTCGAGCGCTGGGCCATGCCGGATGAACCCGGCTGCATCGCGCCCGCGCGCAGCAGCGGCGCCGACAGCGGCCTGGTCGTCGCGCTGCGCGACCGCATCTGCCGCGCGCCGGTCTGGGGCGGCGAGCTGCTGCCCATCGCCAGCCTGCCGATCGATGCCGCCAGCCAGCGCGCCAACGACGGCAAGTGCGACGCCCAGGGCCGGCTGTGGGTGGGCACCATCCACGAGCCCGCCAGCGGCCCGCGCCAGCCGGTGGCCGGCCTGTACTGCGTGGACGGCCAGCGCCAGTCGCCGCAGGGCGCATCGGTGCGCTCCGTGCTCGGCGGCGTCGCCAATGCCAACGGCCTGGCCTGGTCGCCCGACCGGCGCACGCTGTACTGGGCCGATACGCCCAGCCACACCATCCGCCGCTGGCGCTGCGATGTGCAGGGCAATCCTTTGGGCGAAGGCGAGGTCTTCGTGCAGTTCCCCGGCAAGCCCGAGGGCTGGCGGCCCGGCGAGCCCGGCTACGGCGGCCGCCCCGACGGCGCCGCGGTGGACGTGGACGGCAACTACTGGTGCGCCATGTACGAAGGCGGCCGCGTGCTGCAGATCTCGCCGGCCGGCGAGATCCTGGCCAGCCACGTGACCCCGGCGCTGTGCCCCACCATGCCGTGCTTCGGCGGCGCGGACGGGCGCACGCTCTACGTCACCTCGGCGCGCCACGGCCGCGGCCAGGATGAACTGGCGCAGATGCCGCTGTCGGGCTGCGTGTTCGCGATGCGCGTTGGCGTGGCCGGGCTGCCGGTGCAGCCCTGGCGCGAGGTCTAGGGCCGCACCTCCGACGGCGCCAATCCGTAGCGCCGCCGGAAGGCCCGGTTGAAGGTCGAGATGTCGGCAAAGCCGCAGTCGAAGGCGATCTCGAGCACCCGGCGGCGGCTTTGCCGCGGGTCGGCCAGCATCGCATGGGCGCGCTGCAGCCGGGCATCGCGCACATGGTCCGAGAAGCAGGTGCCTTCCTGCGCGAACAGCCGCTGTACCTGGCGGGGCGTGAGGTGGTGCAGGCGTGCGATCTGCGCCAGCCCCAGTTCGGGCGACGACAGCCGGGCCTCGATGTCGCGCCGTATCAGCGCCAGCCGGGGGGCCTGCGCGGACGGGTGCTCTGCCTCCAGCTCCGACCGCCACTCGACCGAGAAGATGCCCGCCAGCAGCGCATGCACATGGGCCACCGCGGCATCCTGTTGGCTGGCCGGCAGCGCAGGCGATTGCGCCAGCAGCTGCGCATAGCCCAGCACCAGCGCGGCACCGGGCGTATCGGGAGTCAGCTGGCGCATGGGCGCTTCTTCGAGCCGGGGCACCAGCCGGGCCAGCACCGCGCGCGGCACCTGGATGCAGGAACTGGGCCCGCCCCAGGGGGCGATGGCCTCATGGGCCCGCGCCTTGGACATGATGGCCATGCCACCGGCCGGCAGCAGCAAATCCTCGCCCGGCGTGCGCACGATGAAGCGGGTCTGCGCGGTGGCGAGGTAGATGTCGTCGGCGCCGTCGTGCATCAGCGTGGGCGAGCGCCACATGTGGGAGGGGCCGTGCACGCAGTGCGCATAGACCGTGTGCTCGCCGAGGTCGGCAATGGTGGCGGAAAAATCGAAGCCGCCGGGTGCAGCGTTGGCATGGGGCCACAGGTCCACGCGCATCAGCTCCCGCCCGTAGAGTTCGCGCAGCGCGGCCATCTTGTCGCGCCCGGGCAGTTCGCGGGAGCAAAGGCGCGACACGCGGGCATCCTGGAGGGGCGGGGCCGTATCGTTCATGGTGCTGCGCGGGCACAGAGGAAGGTGTGCCCCTTTCTGGCCGTGATGGTACCGCTCAGCGGCCGGAAATGTGGCGGCGGCGCAGGGCGCCCAGGCCTGCCGCGCCGGCCAGGGCCGCCAGCAGCGCGAGGCCCGCAGGGGCCAGTGCCGGCACCGGGGCGGGCGCGGCGGAAGACGGGGGATCGCCATCGCCACCGCCACCGGGTGCGGTTGGCAGCGGCGCCTCGTAGGCCCCGATGTCGCAGGCCGGGCCGATGGGGCGTGCCACCAGGCGCTGGTCCGTCGCCGTGCAGCCACTGCCCGCATCGATGGCTGGGCTGCCCGGCAGCAGGGCCATCGTGCGGCTGAAGCCGCCGTTGTCGGCCAGCGCTGCCAGCTGGGGGTCGGCCACCGGGATGGAGGCGCCGCACGACTGCGCCGTGCCACCGCCGAACTGCAGATTGTTGCCGCCATCCACGACGGCACCGCCATCACTGGTTCGGCAGTTGTTGCCGCCGGTGGTATGGCTGACGATGGTGTTCCTCAGCGTCAGTGTCGCGTTGAAAAAGGCGCGCACTGATGCATCCGCCGAGCCATTGGCCGCGAAGGTACTGTTGTCGATGGTGCCGTCCGGAGCCATCGCCACCCCGAGCGTGCTGCCGCCCGGGCCTCCGGCGCTGGTGTTGCCCTGGAAGGTGCTGTTGGCGATCGCCAGGCTGCTCGTTCCGACATGCGGAGCGACCACGATCGCGGCGCCCGCTTCTTGCGGGTCGTCGATGCTGTTGGCGGTGAAAAGGCTTTGCTGCACGGTCAGGGCGCTGCCGCGATGCGCGAGGGCACCGCCCTCTACGCTTGCATGGTTGCCATCCGCGATGAACCCGTTCAGCAGGAGCGTGCTGTTGGTATTGGTGTAGATGGCGCCGCCCGAGGCCGCCTGGTTGCCCGTTGCCTTCACCTCGCTCAGGGTCACGTTCGCGCCGCCGGTGGCGAAGAGGGCGCCCCCCCGGGTTCCCATGCCTGATGCCACGTTGTTGGCCAGCGTCACCTTGTTCAGCAGCAGGGTGGCGCCATTGACGTGGACGGCGCCGCCATCGTCCGTGGTCCGGCCGTTCACCAGGCTCAGCCCGGCGAGCGTGTAGCTCACCGCATTGCTCAGTCGGAAATGCCGTACCGCCGCGTTGCCGTCCAGCGTCACCAGGCCGGCGCCGTCAATGTTGGTGGCTGTGGTGAGCACCTTCTCGGTGGTCAGCGCGATGGTGACCGGGCCGCCGCAGTCGAACGTGACCACGCCACCGCCGCTCAGTGCGGTGTTCAGCGCGGCCTCGGTGCAGCTGCCCGCTGTGCCGCTGCCCACGACGGCGGCTTGCGCCGGCAGGGCGCAGGCCAGGGCTGCGGCCCCCAGCGCGGTGCCGCAGCTTCGCAGCAGGCGCTGTGGAAGGAGGGGAGGGTGCATGGCGTTTCCGTTGCGCCCTGTTTTCCGGGCTGCGGAAAGCCATGGGCGCTTGTTGTTGTGCTTGGTGCTGCTCCAGCGGCATGCTGAAGATCACCAATTTTTCGGGAAAGCACCCAGGCCTGTCTGTGCATCCGGCGACAACTGCCATGCACCGGGCGACATGCGCGCCCTGCGCTCAGCCTCTGCGCCGTGCGCGCAGGCCCATGGCTCCCGCCAGCAGGGCCAGCAGCGCCAGCCCCATGGAGCCCAGCGTGGGCACGGGGACGGCCGCTCCAGGTTCGGACGGCCTGGGTGGGGCGGCCACGCGGGTGAGCTGAACGGTTTCAGTGCCGGCCGCTCCGTAGGTGATGCGGTAGAACACGCCCGGCGCGTTGCTGGCCTCCACGGTGGCACCTTCCGGCAGGCTGGCGAAGGTGCTGCCGAGGGTGGTGCCGGACGGGTATTCGAGGATGCGGTGCTCGGTGCCTACAGGCTCAGGCGCGCCGGGGTCTCCCAGCACCACCTTCAGCGTGGCGCCGGACAGGTTGGCCGTGGCGCCCGCGCCGATGATGACGCCGCCGGAGCTGAAGCCGTCGGCATGGACCAGGTACTCGAAGGTGGAGCCGCTCTGCAGGTCGAGCGCCTGGGTGACCGTGGCGTTGCCCAGAATGGCGGGCGGTACCCCGGGCGGTGGATCGCTGACCGCCAGTGTGCCGCCCTGCCGCACCGTCAGCACGGAGACTTCGGAGGCGTTGGATGTCGCGAAGGACAGCCGTCCGCCCTGGTAGACGGTGACGCGATCCGGTGAGCCTGGCAGGGTGCCGTTCAGAATCAGCCGTGCCGTGTTGGCCGCGCCGCTGGTGCCCACCGTGATGCCGGCGACCGGACTCATGAACCTGACGTAGCCCTGCATGTACACCACGTCGCTGGTGGATGCGGCCTCGCGTATGGCCAGCGTGCCAGTGTGCTGGCCGTCGATGAGGGTGTTGACCGTGAGCGGGCCGGTGGCGTACAGGCTGTGGGTGAAGCGTAGTCCGCCGGGGCCGTTCACGGTGTAGCCGGGCGCGAAGTCGATGGTATTGAAGATGGGGACAAGGCCGGACGCATAGTTGTGGCTGTACGTGTCCTTGTGCGCGGCAGCGGCCGGGAACATCACATCGTCGCCCCCTGCGGGCGGCCCGCTGCCGGCATCGCAAGCCCAGTTGCCCGCCGTCGTCGCCAGGTTGTCGACGGCGCCCGTCCAGGTGCAGGTGCGGGCCAGGGCCGGCAGCGCCAGCACGGTGGCCGCCGCGCAGGTGGCCAGTGCGAAGAGATGAGCGGGGCGGACGAAGGGCATGGGCAGGAGGCTTGGGGCTTGCCAGGGTGGCGAAGGCGCCCATTCTTCGAAAACCGCCGCCGGTCTGCCATGCCCAACGCGACACCATGCTTGCTGGAGGCGACATTCCGCTCCGAATTCCGTGGAAACCCTGGGCTTGCCGCGGCGCGGCGTGCTCAGCCGGCGTCCGGCACTGCGTTGCGCGCGTCGGACGGCGACATGCCGAAATGCCGGCGGAACGCGCGGCTGAAGGCCGTCACGTCGTCGTAGCCGCAGTCCAGCGCGATGTCGAGCACGCGGCGGTGGCCCTCGCGCGGATCGGCCAGCAGGGCGCGGGCCCGCTCCATGCGCGCCCGCGCCACAAAGTCGGAGTAGCTGCCGCCCTGCTGTGCAAACAGCCGCTGGATCTGGCGCGGCGTGAGGTGGTGCTGGCGCGCGATGAAGGCCAGGCTCAGCCCTGGCCAGTCGATGTGGGCGCGGATGTCGCGCTGGATCAGCGCCAGCCGGGGCAGGGCCTGCGCCTCGCCGCCGGGTGGCTGGGCCGATCCCCAATGCGGGTCGATCACGCTGGCGACCAACTCCTGCAGATGGCTGGTGGCCGCCTGCAGCTGCGCGGGCGTGAGCTGCTGCGCCTGGGCGATCAGCGCGGCATAGTCCAGCGCCATGGCGGCGCCGGCAGTGTTTGCGGGCAGCAGGCGGAAAGGCGCTTCTTCCAGGTGCGGCAGCAGCCGCAGCAGGCTGGCGCGCGGCACCACGATGCCGGCGGTGCTGCAGCTGCGGCCCGGCGGCGTCAGCCCTTCGTGCGGGCGCGCCTTGGACATCAGCACCAGCGCGCCGGGCCGGGCGATGAATTCACCGCTGGCGCTGCGCCCGGCCACGCCGTTGTCCACCCGGCTCAGGTACACATCGTCCGAGCCGTCGCGCACCAGCTCTTTGGTACGCAGCGCGCGCAGCGGCGTGTGGACGGTGCGCGCATACACCATGCCGCCGCCCAGGCCGGTGACGGCGGTGGAGAAGTGGCACGGCGCGTCGTCGGCGGCATCGGGATGGGGCTGCAGGTCCAGGCCCATCAACTCGTGGCTCAGCTCGCGCAGCGCGGCAAAGCGCTTGCGCGCCGGCAGTGCCTGCGATGAGAAACAGGCCTGGGTCCTGGTGGGTTCGGCGATATGGGCGGGCATGGGAGGTGGCATGGTGCTCTGCGCGGCGGTGGGCGCACAGTCTATGCAGACGAGGCCTTGGCTGGAGGGCGGGTTTGTCCCCCTTGCCAGCGCGCTTTCACGCATTGCTGCAGAAAATTTCAAACCCGAGCGACGGCCTCGTGCCGCAACTGCCGCTACCATCCGCAGCATGGATTCCACCGTCAGCCAGATGCAGGAGCGCATACGCGCCGCCCATGCAAGCCAGACGCCGCTTCGCATCCGCGGCGGCGGCACCAAGGACTTCTACGGCGTGCGCCACGGCGGCGACGCGCTGGACACGCGGGCGCATGCCGGCGTGGTCAGCTACGAGCCCAGCGAGCTGGTGGTCACCGTGCGCAGCGGCACGCCGCTCTTGGAGCTGGAGCAGCTGCTGCAGCAACAGGGCCAGTGCCTGCCGTTCGAGCCGCCGCACTTCGGCCCCGGCGCCACCGTCGGCGGCATGGTGGCGGCGGGCCTGTCGGGCCCCACGCGGGCCGCGGTGGGCGCGGTGCGCGACTACGTGCTGGGCTTGGGCATGCTCAACGGCCAGGGCGAACACCTCGTCTACGGCGGCCAGGTCATGAAGAACGTGGCCGGCTACGACGTCTCGCGCCTGATGGCCGGCTCCTGGGGCACGCTGGGCCTGCTCACCGAGATCAGCCTCAAGGTGCTGCCCATCCCCAAGGCGCAGGCCACGCTGTACTACGAATGCAGCCAGCAGCAGGCGCTGCACCTGCTGGCCGGCTGGCGTGCCCAGCCGCTGCCTATCAACGCCAGCCTGTGGCAGGCGGTGGACGATGCCCCCGATGCCGGCTACCTGATGGTGCGGCTGCGCGGCGCCATGGCGGCGGTGCAGGCCGCCGTGGGCAGGATGGGCGGCCAGATGCTGGACCACGCCCAGGCCGACGCCATGTGGCTGGCCTGCCGCGAGCAGCAGCTGCCGTGGTTCCGCCACATGGCGCCCGAGCATGCGCTGTGGCGCCTGTCGGTGCCGGCCACCGCGCCGGTGCTCAACCACGGCGAGGGGCTGGGTTCGGCGCTGCTGGAGTGGGGCGGCGCGCTGCGCTGGCTGCAGGCGCCCATCGAGCATGCCCATGCGCTGCAGGCGCTGGCGCGCAGCGTGGGCGGCAGCGCCGTGTGCTTTCGCCTGGGCGCCGCGGTGCGCTGGACCTCGTCGGAGGACTTCGGCCTCGCGCCCGCGTCGCCGGCGCTGCTGGGCGTGCACCAGCGGCTCAAGCAGGCCTTCGACCCCCGGGGCATCTTCAACCCGGGCCGCCTGGGCGACTGGGCCGTAGCGTAAGGAGCGACCATGCAAACCCAACTGGCCCCCCAATACAAGCGCACGGCCGAAGGCGAGGAGGCCGAGGCCATCCTGCGCAAATGCGTGCACTGCGGCTTCTGCACCGCCACCTGCCCCACCTACCAGCTGCTGGGCGACGAGCTCGATGGCCCGCGCGGCCGCATCTACCTCATCAAGCAGGTGCTCGAAGGTCACGAGCCCACGCGCAAGACCCAGCAGCACCTGGACCGCTGCCTCACCTGCCGCAACTGCGAGAGCACCTGCCCGAGCGGCGTGCAGTACGGCAAGCTGCTCGACATCGGCCGCCACATCGTCGACGAGCAGGTCGCCCGCCCGCTGGGCGAGCGCAGCAAGCGCGCGGCGCTGCGCGCCGGCCTCACGTCCAAGGCCTTTGCGCCGGCGATGGCGCTGGGGCGCATAGTCAAACCGCTGCTGCCCGCCGGGCTGCAGGAGAAGCTGGCCTCCGCGCCCAAGCCCGGCGCCTGGCCCAGCCGCGAGCACCCGCGCAAGGTGCTGATGCTGGCCGGCTGCGTGCAGCCCGCGATGATGCCCGGCATCAACACCGCCACCGCGCGCGTGCTCGATGCCGCCGGCATCCAGACCATCGTGGCGCAGGCCGCCACCTGCTGCGGCGCCGTCAAGCAGCATTTGAGCGACCCCGAGGGCGCGCTGGCGCAGGCCAAGGCCAATATCGACGCCTGGTGGCCCTATGTGGCGCGCAAGGAGGTCGAGGCCATCGTGATGAACGCCTCGGGCTGCGGCGTGATGGTCAAGGACTACGGCCACCTGCTGCGCCACGACGCCGATTACGCCGAGCGCGCCGCCACCATCGCCGGCCTCACGCGCGACTTGAGCGAGCTGCTGCCCGACCTGCTGCCCCGCCTGGTGCCGCAGCTGCAGGGCAAGCTGCGCATCCCCGACGCGCCGCTGGCCTACCACCCGCCTTGCACGCTGCAGCACGGCCAGCAACTGCGCGGCGGCGTCGAGGCCGCGTTGCGCAGCCTGGGCTTCGACATCCGCGTGGCGCGCACCGAGTCGCACCTGTGCTGCGGCTCGGCCGGCACCTACTCGGTGCTGCAGCCCGAGCTGTCGCACCAGCTGCGCGACCGCAAGCTCCACGCGCTGGATGACGCCTGCGGCGACACCAAGCCGGCCGCAATCCTGTCGGCCAACATCGGCTGCATCTCTCACCTGCAGGCGGCCAGCGGCGTGCCCGTGCGGCACTGGATCGAGGTGCTGGACGACGCCCTATTGCCTTCGGAAACCTAGGCCGGACGCCGAGTAGCTACAATTCGGGCCATAGCCTTGGTAGTAGCCAAGGCATTTTTTTGCCATGACGACTGAATCCTCCACCCCCTCCAACGCGCCTCGCCAGCCCCGGCCGCAGCGCAACCAAGACCGCGCCCCCTCCAACTCCGCGATGGCCGACGCACTGAAGCTGGCCACCCAGGGCACGGCGCTCGAGACCCGCGCGGCCGAGCCCGCGCCGGAGGCTCCACGCCAGGCGCCGCGCAACGAGCCGCGCGGCGAGCGCCGCCCGGAACGCCGCAACGAGGGCCGCTCCGACCAGCGCCGGCCGCGCGCCGCCGCCAAGGCCGCGCCGCAGCAGCCCAAGGCTCCGCCGCGCCCGCGCCACCCGGTGGTCGAGAAGCTGGCCGGCCTGTACCCGGCGCTGTTCGGCGAGCAGCCGCTGCCGCTCAAGCGCGGCATCTACCAGGATCTGCTGGCCGCGCATACCGACGCCTTCGACAAGGCCGAGCTGAAGGTGGCGCTGGGCCTGCACACCCGCTCCACGCGCTATCTGAACGCCGTCTCCATGGGCCAGCCGCGCCATGACCTGCAGGGCCAGGTGGTCGAGGCCATGGCGCCCGAGCACGTGTTCCACGCGCTGGTCGAGGCCTTCCGCCGCCGCAAGCCGCGCGATGGCGAAGACCTGCAGATCAAGCTGCGCCGCCGCATGGGCATCGCCTTCATGGCCTCGGGCCTGAGCCGCGAAGCCTTCCTGGAAAAGGTGCAGGTGCGCGACGAGGCCACGCAGGCCCTGCTCGACGCCGCGCTGCAGGAAGTGGCCGAGTTCGACGCCAAGGCCGAGGCCCTGGCCCGCGCCTATGCCGCCAGCGGCAAGAGCGTGGCCGAGTTCGCCGACATGTACGGCATGCACCCCGGTGCCGTGCAGCGCCACCTGGAGCGCGCCGCCCAGCTCGAGCAGATCGCTCAGGCGCCGGTGCCCGCCCCCGTGGCCGCGCCGGCCGACGGCGAAGCCGCCGCTGCAGAATAAGCGAAAGCTCATCTATTGATAGCTGCAAGCGCTTGATAGTCAGGCGTTTGCAGCTATTTTCATTATTATTTCTCGCTTGCTGCGGCCGGCCGGCATACGTACACTGGCCGCATGCCCCTGGTCACTGACCAGCTTCAGGAGACCTCCATGCCCATGTCACCCTCCGCCCGCCGCTGGCTGCGCAAGTTCTGGGGCACCGTGTGCATCATCGCCGGCCTGGTCAGCCTGGCCGCCGGCATCGAGTCCGTGATGCTCGAATAACGCGCGGCGCTGCCGTCAGGCCGCCAGCGCCCGCTCGATGGCGGCGCGCAGCCGGTCCGGCTTGGTCATCGGCGCAAAGCGCTGCACCGTCGTACCGTCGCGCCCCACCAGGAACTTGGTGAAATTCCAGCGGATGCGCCGGCCCAGCAATCCGGGCGCGCGTTCCTTCAGCCACACATACAGCGGATCGGCGCCGTCGCCGTTGACCTCCACCTTCGCCAGGCTGGGAAAGCTGGTCTGGTAGCGCAGCTCGCAGAACTGCGCGATCTCGCCGTTGCTGCCCGGCGCCTGCGCGCCGAACTGGTTGCAGGGCACGCCCAGCACCTGCAGGCCCTGGGCGCCGTAGCGCTGCTGCAGCTCCTCCAGCCCCGCGAGCTGCGGCGTGAAGCCGCAGGCCGTGGCGGTGTTGACGATGAGCAGCACCCGGCCCTGGTGGCCCGACAGCGCCAGCGGCTGGCCGGCGGCGTCGTGCAGCGTGAAATCGAAGACGGTGGTAGGCATGCGCCTATGCTAGCTTCTTCTCCAGCGCTGCCAAGAGCGAGGCCGACAGCACCAGCGCGCCGCCCAGCAGCAGGCGGCTGCTCAGCACCGTGCCCTCGATCAGCACGCTGGAGGTGCTGGCGAACACCACTTCGGACAGCATGACCACCGCCGCCGTCGTGGCCGCGAGCCGCGAGGCACCGTACTGCAGCGACCAGTTGCTCAGCATCAGCAGCACGGCGATCACCGCGATCAGCACCGGCCAGGCCCACGCCAGGGCCGGCAGCCCCGGCAGCAGGCCGGTGCTGGTGCCCAGCCAGGACATCAGCGAGCCGGCCACCAGCCCGCCGAAGAACATGGACAGCATGCGCGCCTCGCTGGCCACGCGGTGCTGGCTGCGCAGGACCACGTTGGTGCAGGCGAAGGTGAAGCCGCCGGCGATGGCCAGCAGGTCGGGCAGCGCCAGGTGCGCGGTCAGCGACTGCCAGGTCGTGCCCGGCGGCAGCATCACCAGCGCCACGCCGGCAAAGGCCAGCACCAGCCGCAGCAGCGAGTAGCGCGTGGGCTTTTCGCCCAGGAAGTACCAGGCCAGCAGCACCGACCACGCGGGCATCAGGTAGAACAGCAGCACCACGCGCACCACTTCGCCCGAGGTGACGGCCCAGTTGAACAGGATGTTGGTCACGCCCGACGAGGTGGCCAGCACCAGCAGCATGGGGTGGCGGCGCGCGATGGCGATCGCGCCGGGCTTGAGCAGCGCCAGGCAACTGAACAGCAGCGCATACATCAGCGTGGTGCCCAGCACCGGATGCACGCCGTGCGACTGCAGGATCTTGAAGGGCCACCAGATCGTGCCCCAGATGAAGGCGTTGCACAGCAGTGCCAGGAAGGGAAGCGCGGTAGGCATGCAGGAAAATAAAATGGATAGCTGCTCGCGCTTGCTGTATGAGGGTTTCAGATGATTTTTCATCTGAAAACCAGGATCAGCAAGTACAAACAGCTATTGAAAAGGCAGCATTCTACTGAGCCGGCGCGCGCGACCCAGCCGCCCGGCAGGGCGTCAGTGGTTCTCGTCGTGGCGGGCGATGTCCAGCAGCCGCTCCAGCTCCTGCGGGTGCTTGCGGCAATTGCGGCGGTACCACTCGCCGATGCACCACATGATGGCCGCCACCAGCAGGCCGAAGCAGGTGATGGCGCCGTAGGCCGACAGTCCCATCTTGGTGAACAGGCTGTAGATGACGCCCAGCGCCAGGATGCAGGCCTGCTCGTTGAAGTTCTGCACCGCGATCGAGCGGCCTGCGCCCATCAGGTTGTGGCCGCGGTGCTGCAGCAGCGCGTTCATCGGCACCACCAGGAAGCCGCCCAGGCCGCCGAGCAGGATCAGGAAGGGCACGGCCAGCCAGACGGTGTGGATGAGGTTCATCGCCACCACCAGCAGGCCCATGGCGATGCCCAGCGGGATGACGCGGGTGGCGTCGTCGAGCTTCATGCGCATCGAGGCCAGCACCGCGCCCACGGCCGTGCCTATGGCCACCACGCCGACCAGCGCCGAGGCCTGGGTGGTGCTGTAGCCCAGCGCCACCGCGCCCCAGGCCAGCACGATGTAGCGCAGGTTGCCCGACACGCCCCAGAACAGCGTGGTCGTGCCCAGCGAGATCTGGCCCAGCTTGTCGCGCCACAGGCGCAGGTTGCAGCGCCAGAAGTCGGGCAGCAGGTCGAGCACATTGGCGGCCAGGCTGCGCGACGGGTCCTGGCGCATCGGCATCAGCTTGGCTTCGGTGCGCGGGATGCAGGTGTTGAACCAGGCGGCCGCCGCATACAGCAGCACGATCAGCGAGATCGCGGCCTCGGCCGGGGTGTCGATGGGCGTGTCCACCAGCGGCAGGTTCAGCCCCAGCAGCACGCCCGAGATCGCCGGCCCCACGAGCTGGCCGCCCAGCAGCACGCCGAGGATGATGGAGGCGATGGTCAGCCCCTCGATCCAGCCATTGGCCTTGACCAGCTGGCTGGGCGGCAGCAGCTCGGTCAGGATGCCGTACTTGGCCGGCGAATAGGCCGCGGCCCCCAGGCCTACGACCGCGTAGGCCATCAGCGGGTGCGAGCCGAACAGCATCAGCAGGCAGCCCACCACCTTGATGGAGTTGCTGACCAGCATGACCTGGCCCTTGGGGTAGGCGTCGGCGAAGGCGCCCACGAAGGGCGCCAGCAGCACATAGAACAGGGCGAACATGGGCACCAGTGCCGCACGCTGCCATTCGGGGGCGCCCGAGGTCATCAGCAGGTCCACGGCCGCGACGAACAAGGCATTGTCGGCCAGCGAGCTGAAGAACTGCGCTGCCATGATGGTGTAGAAACCGCGCTTCATCGAGATCCTGTTTCTGGTTCTGGTTCTGTATCAGTAGCGCTAATGGAGGCGGAGAAATGCAGATGGCGGGGGCTGGGACTGGCGGTTATAGCACGCGCAGGGGGCGGGGCGGTGCCAGAATGGCGAGGGATTCCTCCGTGTTTTCTCTGTAGAGCCGATCCCCATGCCGCGTCCCATTCTAGCCACCATCCACACCCCCGCCCTGCGCCATAACCTGGAGCGCGCGCGCCGTGCCGCCGTCGACGCGCAGGTCTGGGCCGTCGTCAAGGCCAACGCCTACGGCCATGGCATCGAGCGGGTGTTCGAGGGCCTGTACGCCGCCGACGGCTTCGCCTTCATCGACCTGGCCGAGGCCGAGCGCGTGCGCAAGCTGGGCTGGCGCGGCCCGCTGCTGCTGCTCGAAGGCGTGTTCGAGCCGCGCGACCTGGAGCTGTGCTCGCGCCTGGGCATCTGGCACGCCGTGCACTGCGACCAGCAGATCGACTGGCTGGCCGCCCACAAGACCCAGGCGCCGCACCGCGTGTTCCTCAAGATGAACTCGGGCATGAACCGCCTGGGCTTCACGCCCGAGCGCTTCCGCGCCGCCTGGGCGCGGCTCGATGCGCTGCCCCAGGTCGACGAGATCTCGGTGATGACCCATTTCAGCGACGCCGACGGCCCCAAGGGCATCGCCGCGCAGCTCGCCGCCTTCGACGAGGCCACGCGCGACCTGCCCGGCGAGCGCTGCATCTGCAACAGCGCCGCGCTGCTGCGCTACCCCGACATGCCCGCCACCGAGCGCGGCGACTGGGTGCGCGCCGGCATCATGCTCTACGGCGGCGCGCCCGACTACCCCGAGCGCAGCGCCGCCGACTGGGGCTTGCTGCCGACGATGACGCTCTCCACCCGCGTGATCGGCGTGCAGCAGCTGCAGCCGGGCGACAGCGTGGGCTACGGCTCCACCTTCGTCGCCGAGCGGCCCATGCGCATCGGCGTGGTGGCCTGCGGCTATGCCGACGGCTACCCGCGCCACTGCGGCACCGGCACGCCGGTGCTGGTGGACGGCCAGCGCAGCCGCCTCGTGGGCCGGGTCAGCATGGACATGATCACCGTCGACCTGACCGACCTGCCCGGGGCCGGCTTCGGCTCCGAGGTCACCATGTGGGGCCGGGCCGGCAACGGCGCCGTGCTGCCCATCGACGAAGTGGCCCAGGCCGCCGGCACCGTGGGCTACGAGCTGATGTGCGCGCTGGCGCCGCGCGTGCCGGTGCAGACCGAAGCCGGCGACTGAACCGCAAGACATTGCGAATAACTAGGGTAATCCCTAGTGTCAGGCAGGGTGCGAGATCGTAACGTACACTTTTGTACGTTTAAGAAATGATCTCCATGCGCCCACGCCAGTCCCGCTCCGATGCCCAGGCCAACCTCCAGCAGCTGCTGGACGCGGCCTTCGAGGTGTTTTCGGAGCAGGGCGCGCAGGCCGCGCTCGACCTGGTGGCCGAGCGCGCCGGCGTCAGCCGGGCCACGCTGTACCGCAACTTCGCCGATCGCCACGCGCTGATGCGCGCGCTGCTGCTGCGCATGCTCGAGCAGCTGCAGGCCCGCGCCGACGAGCTGAGCCCGCTGGGGCCGGACGCGTTGTTCGCCTTCATGCGCGACTGGGCCGAAACCGTGGTGCGCACCACGCCGCTGCTCGACTTCTGGCGCTCGCTGGACCGCAGCGACACCACGCTGCTCGAAGCCCAGCAGCAGCTGCGCGCCATGCTCGAGCCGCTGCTGGAGCAGGCCAAGCAGGGCGGCCGCTGCCGCGCCGACCTGAGCCCGGAGGACCTGGTGCTGGTCGGCGGCATGTTCGGCGCCGCGCGGCGCGGGCGCACCCGCGACGAGCAGCTGGCGCTGGCCCGGCGTGCCTGGGAGCTGGTCGAGGGTGGTCTGCGCATGCCCGTGCTGGAAGGCGCGGCGCCATGAACAGCCCCCGCTACATCGTCCCTCCGCCCGAGTGGGAAGAGCACGAGCGCCCCACACTGCCGGGCTCGCCGGCCAAGATCGCGCACTCGACGCGGCGGCGCGTGGCCTACCTGCTGGTCGCGTTGCTGATCGGCATGGCCGGCGGCCTGGGCAACGGGCTGGTGGTGGCCAACCAGCAGGCCATCCAGGGCCAGCTGGGGCTCACGCCGGTCGAGGCTGCGTGGCTGCCGGCGGTGTACTACATGGTCAACATGACCGCCAACCTGCTGGTGTTCAAGACGCGCCAGCAGTTCGGCCTGCGCGCGTTCGCCGAATGGGGCCTGGGCATCTACGCCTTCGTGGCGGTGCTGCACCTGTTCATCCACACCTACGAGATGTCGCTGCTGGTGCGCGCCGTCAGCGGCATGTCGGCCGCGGCGGCCACCTCGCTGGCCACGCTGTACATGGTGCAGGTGTTTCCGCCGACCAAGGTGCTGTCGGCCTTCATCATCGGCATGAACCTGTCGTCCATCGCGGTGCCGCTGGCCTGGGTGCTGTCGCCGTCGCTGGTGGACATCTCGCCGTGGCCGTCGCTGTATGCCTTCGAGGCCGGGCTGGCGCTGTGCAGCCTGGCGGCGGTGATCGTGCTCAAGCTGCCGAGCAGCGTGCAGATCCACGTGTTCGAGCCGCTGGACTTCCTGACCTTCGCGCTGGTGGCGCCGGCCATCGCGCTGCTGTGCGCGGTGCTGGTGCAGGGCGTGAACGCCTGGTGGTTCGACACGCCCTGGCTGGCCTGGGCGCTGGCGGCGTCGCTGGTGCTGTTCGCGCTTGCCGCGGTGCTGGAGTACTCGCGCCGCACGCCGCTGATCCAGCTGCGCTGGCTGCTGCACCCCAGCACGCTGGCCTTCATGCTGGGCGCCATCGTCATGCGCTTCATGGTGGCCGAGCAGAGCTACGGCGTGGTCGGCCTGCTGCGCATGCTGGGCATGCAGCCTGAGCAGCTGCAGCCGCTGTACGCCGTGATCTGCGCCGGCATGGTGCTGGGCACGGTGGTCGGTGCGGCGGTGTTCAGCCCGCAGCGGGTGCTGTGGATGATCCTGGCGTCGATCGCGCTGATCGGCACGGGCGGCTGGCTCGATTGGCACGCCACCAGCCAGGTGCGGCCGCACGACTTTTTCTTCAGCCAGTTCCTGATCTCGTTCGCGGCGGCGCTGTTCATCGGGCCCATCCTGATCTCGGGCTTCATGCAAGTGCTGGCCAAGGGGCTGGACCACCTCATCACCTTCATCGTGCTGTTTTCGGTGACGCAGAGCCTGGGCGGCGTGCTCGGCCCGGCGCTGCTGGGCACGCTGCAGGCGCAGCGCACCCAGGCCTATGTGCAGGCCATCGCGGCCGGCATGCCGGCCAGCGACCCGCAGGTGGCCCAGCGCCTGCAGATGCAGCAGCAGCCCTATGCCCGCGTGCAGACCGATCCCATGCTGCGCAGCGCCCAGGGCCGCTCGCAGCTGGCGCAGACCGTGCGGCGCGAAGCCGGCGTGCGCGCCTACAACGACGTCTTCGTGCTGATCGCGCTGATGGCGTTCAGCTTCCTCGGCTATGCCGTGCTGCGCTACGTGTACACCCGCTACAAGGCGGACGTGCATCCGCGCATCGCCAGCGCCGTGACCCGCAAACTCTCTCCAGAAACCGATCCCGCCCCATGAACGCCCCTGCCTCACCCCCCAAGCTCATCCGTCCCTCCGCCAAGGCCGTGCTGCTGGCCCTGCTGGTGGCGCTGGCGGGCGTGCTGCTCATCCTCTGGGCCTGGAAGCTGCCGCCGTTCAAGTCGGCCTGGGCCACCACCGACAACGCCTACGTGCGCGGCCAGGTCACGGTGCTGGCGCCGCAGGTCAGCGGCTACGTGAGCCGCGTGGAGGTGCGCGACTTCGACCATGTGAAGGAGGGCCAGGTGCTGCTCGCCATCGACGACCGCATCTACAAGGACAAGGCGGCCCAGGCCCAGGCGCAGCTCGACAATGCGCGCGCCCAGCTCGCCAACTCCGACCAGACCCAGGCGCAGAACCGCGCCAACCTCGGCGCGCGCAAGGCCAGCCTGGCCGCGGTGCAGGCCGAGGCGCGCCGCGCCGCCGCCGACCTGACCCGCGTGGAAGAACTGGCCGGCCGCGGCTCGGTGTCGCTGCGCGAGCGCGACCAGGCCCGCGCCACGGCCCAGCTCGCCCAGGCCAACGTGCTCAAGGCCCAGGCCGACATCCACATCGGCGAAGAGACCATCAAGTCCACCCATGTCTCGCGCGCCAGCCTGGAGGCCCAGGTCAAGGCCGCCGAGGCGCAGCTCGGCCTGGCGCAGATCGACCTGGCCAACACCGTGATCCGCGCGCCGCAGGGCGGCCAGGTCAGCGAGGCCTCGGTGCGCCTGGGCCAGTACGTGACGGCGGGCTCGCAGCTGATGTTCCTGGTGCCCAGCCAGCTCTGGGTGGTGGCCAACTTCAAGGAGACCCAGACCGCCCACATGCAGATCGGCCAGCCCGCGAGCTTCGCGGTCGATGCGCTGGAGGGCCAGGTCATCCACGGCCACGTCGAGCAGATCGCGCCGGCCACCGGCTCGGAGTTCAGCGTCATCAAGCCCGACAACGCCACCGGCAACTTCACCAAGGTGGTGCAGCGCCTGCCGGTGCGCATCCGCATTGACCCGGACCAGCCGCTGGCCCAGCGCCTGCGGCCCGGCATGTCGGTCGAGGCGCGGGTCAACACGGCAGCCGCCCCCGAGGCCGCCACCGACGGAAAGCAGTGAGCATGCGCCTGACTGCCATTGCCCCTGCCTGCGCCGCCGCGCTGCTGCTCGCCGCCTGCGCCCCGGCGCCGCGCGCCGTGCCCGAGGATGCGCGCGTCGAAGCGCCCGCCGCGTGGAGCACCGCGGCGGCCTCGTCCATCCCGCTGGCCGCGCGCTGGTGGGAAGGCTTCGGCCACGCCGGGCTGAACCGCCAGGTGGACGCGGCGCTGGCGCACAACGCCAACCTGCAGCTGGCCGGCACCCGCGTGGCGGCGGCGCGCGCCCAGCTCGCGCTGGCCGAGGCCACGCTGGCACCGGTGCTCAACGCCGGCGCCAGCGTGGGCGCCAGCCACACGCTCACCGCCGCCGGCATCACCACCAGCCGCACCGCACAGCCGCAGCTGCAGGCCGCGTGGGAACCCGACCTATGGGGCCGGCTGGCCGACCGGCGCAGCGCCGCCGACTGGCAGCTGCGCGCCAGCCAGGCCGACCGCGATGCGGTGGCGCTCAGCGTGGCCGCCGCCACCGCCCAGGCCTACATCGACCTGATGGCGCGCGAGGCCCAGCTGGCGCAGACGCGCAAGACCGCCGAACTGCGCCGCGAGGCGCTCGTGCTGGCGCAGGACCAGCAGGCGCACGGCTACATCTCGCGGCTGCAGCTCACGCAGGCCGAGTCCGAGTTCGAGGCGGTGCAGCAGCAGATCCCCGCGCTGCGCCTGGCCATCAGCCGCCAGCGCAATGCGCTGCAACTGCTGGCCGGCGAGCTGCCGGCGGCGGCCGGGACCGAAGCCGATGGCGCGGCCCTGGCCGGGCAGTTCCAGGCCCTGGTGCTGCCGCCGGTGCCGGGGATGCTGCCGTCCGAGCTGCTGGCGCGCCGGCCTGACCTGGCGCAGGCCGCGGCCCAGCTCGCCGCCGGCGACGCCAACCTGCGCGCCAGCCGCGCGGCCTTCCTGCCGTCGGTGCAGCTCAGCGCCAGCCTCGGCGGGCTGTATGCCAATGCGCTGCACTACGACCCGATCCAGGTCTGGAGCCTGGGCGCCAGCGTGCTCGCGCCGCTGTTCGACGGCGGCCGGCTCGACGCCCAGTACGACGCCGCCACGGCCCAACGCGACCAGGCCGCCTACGCCTACCGCGGCGCGGTGCTCAATGCCTTCGCCGAGGTCGAGAACGCGCTGGTCGGCACGCTGCGCCTGCAGGAGCAGCTCGACGGCGCCACGCGCCGCCGCGAGGTGCTGGCGCGCTCCCTCGGCTACGCGCAGGACCGCTACCAGGCCGGCTACTCCTCGTACCTGGAGCAGCTCGACGCACAGCGCAACCTCTACCAGACCGAGATCGAGGTCATCAACCTGCGCCAGAGCCAGCTGCAGAACCGCGTGGCGCTGTACCAGGCGCTGGGCGGCGGCTGGCAGGCGCCGCCGGATTCAAAGCAAAAATAGCCTCCAGCGCTTATGCAGAAAGCGCGAATAGCTATCTATTTTGTAGTCTGCTTACCCCGGACACCGGGCCTGCCGCGCCCAATAGGCAAAAGTGGCGTTGACGATGGACGGCTGCAGCAGGAAGTCATGCGCCTCGGCCGCGGCAGCGGGCTCCACGGGCTGGATAGCGCCAGCGGCCAGCGCATCGAGCACCATGCGGGCATTGCGCTCTGCAAAGACATTGAGGTAGATCGCCTCCTGCAGCGAGCGCCCGGTGCAGACAATGCCGTGGTTGACCAGGAAGGCGCAGCGCTTGCCATCCAGCGCTTGCGCGATCAGTTGCCCCTCTTCGTCGCCGGTCGGCACGCCGGGCCAGCGGCCGAGGAAGCCGCAGTCGTCGTGGAACATGGCCGCATCCATGTGCGCCACCGGCATGGGCCGGCCCAGCATGGACAGGGCCGAGAGCGCGGGCGGGTGGGTGTGGGCGATGGAGCGGACCTCGGGGTAGCGCGCATAGATCCAGTTGTGGAACAGCACGCCAGGGTTGGCCCTGCCGGTGCCGCGCAAGGTGTTCACACGCTCGTCCACGAGCAGGACACCGTCGGGCGTGGCTTCGTCGAAGCCCTGGCCCAGCGCCAGCGTGTACATGCGGTTGGAGTCGCCGTCGCGCAGCGTCAGCTGGCCGGCGAGGCCGGCGCCGTGGCCCTGGGCGTGCAGGATGCGGCAGGCATCCGCGAACTGCTCGGCCAGATCCTGGCCCAGGCCGCTGGCAATTTCATCGAGAGCGAGGGTCTTGGTGGTTTCCATGGGTCGTGCTCCTGGTTCAGCGTGCGCTGTCGTCGAGTTGGATGCCCTGGCTGCGGATCAGGGCGCCGTAGCGCTGCCGGTCGGCTTGCACGAGCTGTGCGAGCGCCGTTCCGCTGCCGGGGGCGGCATCGAAGCCGATCGCCGCCATGCGCGCCGCGAAGGCCGTGCTGGCGGTGACGTGCTGCAGCTTGTCCTCCAGGCGCTGGAGTGTGGCGGCCGGGGTCTTCCGCGGCGCCAGCACGCCGACCCAGGGCACGAAGTCGGACATCTGGTAGCCGGCCTCGGCAAAGGTCGGCACCTGCGGCATCAGCGGGCTGCGCTGGGCCGTAGCCACGGCCAGGACCTTGATGCGGCCGTCCTTGAGGTACTGGCTGGCGAGGTTGGTGTCCACCACGGTCAGCAGAATGTGGCCGGCCACCACGTCGGCCAGGGCCGGCGCGCCGCCGCGGTAGGGTACGTGCGAAATGGCCACGCCTGCCTGGCGCTTGTAGTTCTCGAACGTGAACTGCGGCGGGCTGCCGACGCCCGAGGAGGCATAGCTGAGCTTGTCCGGCTGGGCCTTGGCGAGCTGGGTCAGCTCCCGGAGGCTGGCGACGGGTAGCGAGGGGTGGGCGACCATGGCCAGCGGAATGCGCGCCACGGAGCCCAGCGGGGCGAAGTCCTTGCTCACGTCGTAGCGCACGGTTTTCTGCAGCAGCGGGTTGACCACGACGGAGCCCACGTCGAGCAGGCCCAGCGTGTGGCCGTCGGCGGGCGCGTTGGCCAGCAGCTCGGCGGCGAGCATGCCGCCCGCGCCGGGGCGATTGTCCACCACCACGGGCTGGCCGAGCTCCTGGCTCAGCGCTTCGGCCAGCGCCCGCGCCACGGTATCGACGGCACCGCCGGCAGCCTGGCCCAGCACCAGGCGTATGGGTTTGGGTTCGGCCTGCACCAGGGCAGGCGCCAGCAAGCTTGCCGCGGCCAAGGCCAGCAGGGGTTTGAGAAATTGCCGTCGCATGAGGTGTCTCCGTGGTCTTGTGGTGAACGGACTCTAGCGGCGGCCTCCTCTGGCGGAGCAGGGAAAATTCAACTCAGCCTTGCGCTGGCATCAAGGCTCGTCGGCACGGCGCCATGCGGCGGTGCAGGCCTGGATGAGATGCATGGTCTCGCGCACGGCGGGCGGCAGCTCGGCGGAGGCGGGGCGGTGGATCAGCACCACGGGCCGGCACAGGTCCACGCCGGTGATGTGCAGGCGCCGCAGCCCCTGCGCGCGCACCATGGCCTCGGGCAGCCGCGTCGGCAGCAGGGCCAGGCCCAGCCCCTGCGCGGCCAGCTCGAGCGAGAGGCTGACCGAGTTGCTCTCGATCATGGGCTTCAGGCCGGCGCCGAAGGTCCGGTCCAGCAACCGGCGCAGCGCATAGGGCCGGGGTGGCACGATCAGGGGCTGCTGCCGCAGGGCATCGCCGTCGATGGATTCGGGCAGGTGCGCGTCCGCGCGGCAGAAGGCGCAGATATCCTCGGAGAACAGGCGCTGCACATGCACGGCGCCGGTGTCCACGGCCAGGTCGTACACCAGGCCAAGGTCGGCATTGCCGCGAGCCACCAGCTCCACCACGTCGGGCGAACTGGCGTTGAGCAGCTGCAGCCTGCGCTGTGGATGGTGATCGCGGACGCGGCGCGCCACTTCTGGCAGCAGATAGGCTGCCAGTGTATTCACCGAGGCGATACGCACCTGGGCCTGGCGCTGGCCTTCGGCACTTTGGGCTTCGACCAGCGCCGCATCCAGGAGGTCGAAGCCCGCGCTGACCTGGCGCAGCAATTGCGCGCCCGTCGAAGTGGTCCGCATGCCGCGCCCATGGCGATCGAACAGCTTGGCGCCTACCCGGGTCTCCAGCGCGGCAATCTGCCGGCTGACGGCCGCTGGCGTGAGACCCAGCGCAAAACCTGCGCTTGCCAGCGAACCCGCGCGCGCCACGGCCACGAAGGCGCGCAGCAGCCGGTCGGCGTCGGCGGGGGATAGGGGCATGGCGGTTGTTTTTTTGGCTATAAAAAAAATAGCGTGATGGGCTGGATCTGCATTGCCTTCTGGCATTCTAGGTTGCGGGCGCGGCAAGGAGGGCGGCTGGCAGGCGCCGCCAGGTTCAAAGCAAAAATAGCCTCCAGCGCTTATGCAGAAAGCGCGAATAGCTATCATTACCGTAGTATTGCAACACCGGCCCGCGCCGCCAATGTAAATATTGCGCAACGCGCGGCGCGAAGCGGGCCGCGCCGTGTGGAATACGGGCCGCGCCGCTCAATAATGGCGGGCTGAAAAGAGCGGCGCCGCCACGTCGGGTGCACGGTTGCATTCGGGTCAGCCGCTGATGGTATGTCTGACACTGTTGTTTTGCGCGGGCCCGAGCGGCCAGATTTGCTGCGCCACGAGGTGCTGGCCGACATCTTCGAGGCCACCGCCTATGCCCATCCCGAGCAGACCGCGCTGATCGAGGGGCAGGGCGGCGAGGCGCGCCAGCGCAGCTACGCCGAGCTGGATGCCGATGCCAGCCGCGCCGCGCACCGGCTGATCGAGGCCGGCATCCGCCCCGGCGACATGGTGGGCCTGTGGCTGCCGCGCGGCATCGAGCTGCTCACGCTGCAGCTGGCCATCGCCAAGACCGGCGCGGCCTGGCTGCCCTTCGACGCCGAGACCCCGCCCGAGCGCATCGCCGTCTGCCTGGAGGACGCCGCTGCCAGTGCGCTATTGATAGCAGAGCGCCAGGTGCAGGTGCTGCAAGCGCAAGAAGGCATTTCGGCCCAGATATTGACCGACACCGAACTGCTCGCGCCGCTGCCTGCCGGCACCGTGCTGCGCCGCCGCGAAGGCGCGCTGCCCGAACACCCGGCCTATGTGATCTACACCAGCGGCTCCACCGGCAAGCCCAAGGGCATCGCCATCACGCAGGGCAGCATCTGCCACTTCCTGCGCAGCGAGAACGCGCGGCTTGGCGTGCGCCAGACCGACAAGGTCTACCAGGGCTTCTCGGTGGCCTTCGACATGTCGTTCGAGGAGATCTGGATCAGCTACCTCGTCGGCGCCACGCTGTGGCTGGCGCCGCGCGAGATCGCCGGCGACCCCGAGGCGCTGCCGCGCGCGCTGATCGAGCAGCAGGTGACGGTGCTGCACGCCGTGCCCACGCTGCTGGCGCTGTTCGCGCAGGACGTGCCCAACCTGCGCCTCATCAACCTCGGCGGCGAGATGTGCCCGGAATCGCTGGTGGCGCGCTGGGCCCACGGCTCGCGGCAGATGTTCAACACCTACGGCCCCACCGAGGCCACGGTGTCGGCCAGCCTGGCCGAGCTGAAGGCCGGCGAGCCGGTGACCATCGGCACGCCGCTGCCGGGCTACAGCCTGGTGGTGGTGCAGGTGATCGAGGCCGACAGCTTTCCGGCCGGCACCGCGCCCACGCTGGTCGGCCTGCCGCAGGGCGAGGTCGGCGAGCTGTGCATCACTGGCCCCGGCGTGGCCGCCGGCTACCTGGGCCGCCCCGAGCTGACGGCCGAGAAATTCCTCGCCAACCCCTGGCCCGCCGGCCCGCACGACACGCGCCTGTACCGCACGGGCGACCTGGCGCGCATCGACGAGCACGGCCAGATCCACTGCCTGGGCCGGGCCGACGACCAGGTCAAGATCCGGGGCTTCCGCGTCGAGCTGGGCGAGATCGAGGCCGTGCTGGCGCAGCAGCCGGGCGTGGGCACCACCGCGGTGCTGCTGCGCAAGGACGATGGCATCGACCAGCTGGTGGCCTTCTACGTGCCCACCGAAGCCCCGCCCACGCACACCGCGCTGCGCAGTGCGCTGGCCGAGCGCCTGCCGCCCTACATGGTGCCGGCGCGCTTCGAGGCGCTGGCCGAGATGCCGCGCCTGACCTCGGGCAAGATCGACCGCAAGGCGCTCAAGGCCCTGGCGCTGTCGACCGTGGTCGACCTGTCCGACTCCGACACGCCCGAGACCCCGGCCGAGGAAGTGCTGTTCGCCGCGCTGGCCCAGCTGTTTCCGGGCCAGCCCATCCGCCGCGCGCTGGACTTCTTCGGCGACCTGGGCGGGCACTCGCTGTTCGCGGCGCGGCTGACCTCGCTGCTGCGGGCCGACGAGCGCTTTGCCCAGGCCACGGTCAGCACCATCTACCAGCAGCGCCGCGTGGGCGCGATCGCCGAGGCGCTGCAGGCGGGCATGCAGCAGGGCGGGGCAGCGGCGGCCGAGCGGCCGTTCCGCATCCACTCCGCGTGGCGGCGCTGGCGCTGCGGCGCGGCGCAGGCGGTGGCGATCCCGCTGCTGGTGCTCATCAAGATGGCGCAGTGGCTGGCGCCGTTCTTCACCTACCACTTCTTCACCGGCGACGAGGCCGATTCCGTGGGGTTCGCCGTGGCCATGTCGGTGCTGGCGTTCGCCATCGCCACGCTGGCCGAGTTCGCCATCGCCTGGGCCGGCAAATGGCTGGTGACCGGGCGGCTGAAGCCCGGGCGCTACCCGCTGTGGGGGCTAACCTACTTCCGTTGGTGGTTTGCCGACCGGCTGGTGGAGGCGGTGCCCATCGCCATGATCACCGGCTCATCGCTGCACCCGCTGTGGCTGCGCGCGCTGGGCGCGAAGGTGGGAAGCGAGACCAACCTCGGCTCGATGACGGTACGCGCGCACGACCTGCTCGTGATCGGCGACGGCGCGAGCATAGGCAACGCGGTCAACCTGGAGAACGCCCGCGTCGAAGGCGGCGAGCTGGTGCTGGGCCGCATCGCCATCGGCAACGAGGTCTGCATAGGCTCGTACGTGGTGGTCGAGGGCAATACCCGCCTGGGCGACTGGGTGCACCTGGAAGGCCAGTCGGCGCTGGCCGACGGCGCCGAGCTGCCCGTGCGCACCGTGTGGGCCGGCTCGCCGGCACGCGAGAAGGGGCCGTTCGATCCCGCAGGCCTGCCGCCGCGCCAGCCTGTGGGCCGGGCGCGGCTGGCCTGGGAGATGCTGGTCTTCCTGGGCGGCGGCCTGCTGGTGGCCACGCTGTTCTTCATGCCGGTGTTCCCTACCTTCATGCTGATCGACGTGCTCGACATCGAGGCCATCTCGATCCGCCCGCTGCTCGAGCACGGCGTGGTGGACGCGGTGGGCGCGTTCGTCCTGCGCTTCCTCAAGTTCTTCGTGCTGGCGCTGCCGTCCAGTGCGGTGCTGGTGGCCTGCACGGTGCTGGTGGCGGCGCTGGTGCGCTACCTGTTCCTGCCGCGCACGCGGGCCGGTACCTGGTCGGTGCACAGCGGCCGGTATCTCGGCAAGTGGATGGTCAACCAGATCCAGGAGGCCAGCCTGGCCACGCTGCATGGCATCTACGCCACGGTGTACTCCTCCACCTGGTACCGGCTGCTGGGCGCCAAGGTGGGCAGGCAGACCGAGCTGTCCACCGCATTGGGCGTGGTGCCCGACATGCTGACGCTGGGCGACGAGTGCTTCGTCGCCGATGCGGTGATGCTGGGCGACGAGCTGATCGACGGCGGCTGGATGACGGTCAAGCCCACGGTGGTCTCGCGCCGCAGCTTCATCGGCAACGGCGCCTACGTGCCCGACGGCTCGACCATCCCCGAGAACGTGCTCATCGGCGTGCTGACCGCCGTGCCGCGCAACGCCGACATGAAGAGCGGCGACACCTGGCTGGGCTCGCCCGCCATCAACCTGCCGGCGCGCGAGGTGGCCCAGGGCTACCCCGAGCACCTGACCTTCGCGCCCTCGCCCTGGCGGCGCCTGGGCCGCGGCCTGGTCGAGGCCTTCCGCATCGCCGCGCCGCATGCACTGGTCATCGCCGTGGGCTACGCCATCGTGCTCGACGCGATGCCGCTGGCCTCCAAGGGCCGCTGGGGCGACGTGGTGGTGGACCTGGCCGTGGCGGGCGTGATCTTCGGCATGGTGGCCTTCTTCCTGGTGGCGCTGTTCAAGTGGCTCACCGTGCGGCGCTACGGCAAGACGGCCGTGCCCATGTGGACGCCCTTCGTCTGGCTCTCCGAGGCCACCACCAACATGTACGAGGGCATGGCGGTGCCCAACTTTTTGCGCTACCTGCGTGGCACGCCCTGGCTGCCGCTGGCCATGAACCTGATGGGCAGCAAGATCGCCGCCAGCGCCTGGCTGGACACCACCGACATCACCGAGCACGACTGCGTCACCATCGGCGCGCACAGCGAGCTGAACGCGCTGTGCTGCCCGCAGACCCACCTGTTCGAGGACCGGGTGATGAAGGTCGACCACGTGCGCATCGGCAGCCGCGTGACCCTGGGCGCGCGCTGCACCGTGCTGTACAGCGCCAGCGTGGGCGACGGCGTGCAGCTGGGCCCGCTGACCCTGGTGATGAAGGGCGAGGCCCTGCCCGCCCGCACCCGCTGGGAGGGCGCGCCGGCAGCCCCGGCCCGCGCCTGATGCAGGTACGGCCCTGCACCTTCGCGGGCTGGCAGGACGCCGGCGCGCCGCAGGTGCGGCTGGTGCAGGGCCTGTCCATCGACCGCGACCAGGCCCGCCTGCAGGCCCGCGCCGCGCTGCGCGCCTGCCTGGCGCCCGGGCTGGGCTGCGACGAGGGCGAGCTGCAAATCACCAACCAGCGCGGCCAGGCGCCGCAGCTGCTGCGGCGCGGTGAGCAGCTGGCTGCGCCGCACTGTTCCATCAGCCATGCACCGGGGCTGGCGCTGCTGGCCTGGCACTGGTCGGGGCCGGTGGGCGTGGACATCCAGGCCATCGACACCGGCGCGCCGCGCTGCGAGTTGGAAGGGGTGGCGCGGCTGTTTTTGAAGTCAAAAACGGCTTTAGCGCTTATTGGTATTGCGCAAGAAGCTCTTTTTTTGGAAGCATTCGCAACGGCCTGGACGCAGCACGAGGCCCGCCTCAAATGCGCAGGCCTGGGGCTGGTGGAGTGGAGCGGGGAGCTGGAGGCGCGGCTGGCGGGCATCCGCAGCGCAGAGGTGCCGTTGGGCGCTGCGCATGCGGCTGCCATCGCCTGGCGGCCCTAGCGCTCGGCCACCCCATACGGCGCCAGCCGGCTCTGGTTCTCGTCCACGTCCAGCGGCTGGCCGACGAAGGGGAAGGCGCGTTGTGGGCAGTGGGCGCGCTCGCACACCTTGCAGCCCATGCCTATGGGCGTGGCGGCATCGGGGTCGGCCAGGTCCAGGCCCTTGGCATAGACCAGGCGCGGCGCGTGGCGGATGTCGCAGCCCAGGCCCAGCGAGAAGGTCTGGCCCTGCGTGCCCCAGCCCTGGCCGGCGCGGGTGACGGTGCGGGCGATCCACAGGTAGGCGCGGCCGTCGGGCATGCGCGCGAGCTGCGGCACGATGCGGCCGGGCTGGCTGAAGGCCTCGTACACGTTCCACAGCGGGCAGGTGCCGCCGGTGCGGCTGAAGTGGAAGTGCGTGGCCGATTGCCGCTTGCTGATGTTGCCCGCGCGGTCCACCCGCACGAAGAAGAAGGGCACGCCCGGCGCATGCGGCCGCTGCAGCGTGGACAGGCGGTGGCACACGGTCTCGAAGCCCACGCCGAAACGCTGGCTGAGCAGGTCGATGTCGTAGCGCAGCGCCTCGGCCGCCTGCAGGAAGCGGCCATACGGCAGCAGCAGCGCACCGGCGAAGTAGTTGGCCAGGCCGATGCGCGCCAGCCGGCGCGCGGCCGCGTCGCCGGCGAACGGGGCCGCGTCGACCAGGCTGTCGAGCAGCTCGCCCTGCTCCTGCAGCGCCAGCTGCGTGCCCAGCTGGAAGGCCTGCTGCCCCGGCTCCAGCAGGGCCGACAGGTGCAGGGTGCGCGTGGCGGGATCGTAGCGGCGCTTGTGGCCGGGGGCGTCGGCGCGCTGCACGCGCACGCCATGGCGCGCGGACAGGCGCTGCTCCAGCCAGGCGAGCAGCGGGCCGCCCTGGTCCTGCGCCTGCTGGGCGCAGTCCTCGGCGGCGCGGTCCACCGCATCGAAGTGGTTGCGGCCGTCGAAGAAGAAGTCGCGCACCATCTCGAAGGGCATGGCCCGCACCGGGTTCGGCGGTGCTGGGGCACCGTCGGCGCGGTCTTCGCCCAGGTGCTGGCTCATGCCTTCCAGGCGCTCCATCGCCTGCAGGTGGCGGCGGTGCAGCGCGACCAGGGCGCGGCCCAGCGCGGGCATCTGCGAGGCCACCTCCTGCAGCTCGGGCAGCGCGACGGCTTCGGGCGCATCGGCCAGCGCCTCGCGCATGCCGGCGATCAGGCGCGCCTCCTCGTCCTCGGAGAACTGCTGGATGTCGACGCCCAGCGTGCGGTGGATCTTGAGCAGCACGCTCACCGTCAGCGGCCGCTGGTTCTGCTCCAGCTGGTTCAGGTAGCTGGGCGACAGGCCCAGCGCCTGGGCCATCGCGATCTGCGACAGGCCGCGCTCGCTGCGCAGCTTGCGCAGGCGCACGCCCATGAAAGTCTTGCTCATCCGATGCTCTCCATGCTGATTCCGGTGATTCGCAAAATTCGCAAATTGCCGGGATTTCATTCGCAAACATTCGCCTTTTCAGTGCTGGCGACTCCCCGGTATTTTGCGTAAATTGCGAATCATGACAAACCCCTCCGCAATAGCCGAGCTGCACGAACTGGTGTTGCCCGCGCATGCCAACCACCGCCACACGCTGTTTGCCGGCCAGGGCCTGCAGTGGCTGGCCAAGGCGGCCTTCCTCGCGGCGCGGCGCCTCGCGCAGCGCGAGGTGGTGATGGCCCGCGTCACGCAGGCGGACTTTCTCGCGCCCGCACCGCTGGGCTGCGAGCTGGTGCTGCGCGCCTGGGTCAGCCGCGTGGGCACCAGCTCGATGACGGTCTGCGTCAGCGCGGTGGCCGGGCTGCCGCGCGTGGCGCCCGAGGAGGTGCTCAAGGCGGTGTTCGAGATGGTCGCGGTGGATGCCGCCGGCCGTCCCGCCGCCATCCATTCCAACGATTCAGACAAGGAGTCCATCGCATGAACGCCGTGCCTTCCACCCTCGCCAAACCGAAGAAATCCGTGGCCCTGTCCGGCGTGACGGCCGGCAACACCGCGCTGTGCACCGTGGGCCGCACCGGCAACGACCTGCACTACCGCGGCTACGACATCCTCGACATCGCCGAGGTCTGCGAGTTCGAGGAGATCGCCCACCTGCTGGTGCACGGCAGGCTGCCCACGCGCGCCGAGCTGGCCGCCTACAAGGCCAAGCTCAAGGCGCTGCGCGGCCTGCCCGACGCGGTGACGAGCGCACTGGAGGCCCTGCCCGCCGCCGCGCACCCGATGGACGTGATGCGCACCGGCGTCTCGGCGCTGGGCTGCGTGCTGCCCGAGAAGGACGACCACAACCTGGCCGGTGCGCGCGACATCGCCGACCGGCTGATGGCCTCGCTGGGCTCGATGCTGCTGTACTGGTACCACTTCAGCCACAACGGCAAGCGCATCGCGGTGGAGACCGACGACGACTCCATCGGCGGCCACTTCCTGCACCTGCTGCATGGCGCCAAGCCCGATGATGCCTGGGTGCGTGCGATGCATACCTCGCTGAACCTGTACGCCGAGCACGAGTTCAACGCCTCCACCTTCACCGCCCGCGTGGTGGCCGGCACCGGCAGCGACATGTACTCGGCCGTTGCCGGCGCCATCGGCGCGCTGCGCGGCCCCAAGCATGGCGGCGCCAACGAGGTCGCCTTCGAGGTGCAGAAGCGCTACGCCAACCCCGACGAGGCCGAGGCCGACATCCGCCGCCGCGTGGCGGCCAAGGAGGTGGTGATCGGCTTCGGCCACCCGGTCTACACGGTGAGCGATCCGCGCAATGGGGTCATCAAGGGCGTGGCCAAACGCCTGTCCGAGGCGGCGGGATCGACGCGCATGTTCGACATCGCCGAGCGGCTGGAGGCCGTGATGTGGGAGGTGAAGCAGATGTTCCCCAACCTCGACTGGTTCAGCGCGGTGAGCTACCACATGATGGGCGTGCCCACGGCCATGTTCACGCCGCTGTTCGTGGTGGCGCGCACCAGCGGCTGGGCCGCGCATGTGATCGAGCAGCGGGTGGACAACAAGATCATCCGCCCCAGCGCAAACTACACCGGCCCGGAAGACCAGCGCTTCGTGCCGCTGGACGAGCGGGCCTGAGCCTGCAGCGGGATGACGCGGCTTTACGCAGCGATGCCAGGCGCGATTTACAGTGAGGGTCCCGACGCTGATCCGGAGACCGCCATGACCGCATTCAACCGCCGCCGCTTCCACGCCGCGCTCGCCAGCCTGGCGCTGCCCGCACCCTTCGCGCTCCGGGCCGAGGACCGGTTCCCGTCCCGGCCGCTGAAGATCGTGTGCCCCTTTGCGCCCGGCGGCGGATCGGACTTCATCGCGCGCGTCGCCTCCACGCTGCTGGGCGAGCGCCTGGGCCAGTCCGCCATCGTGGAGAACCGCCCCGGTGCGGGCGGCACGCTGGGCACCGAGCTGGCGCTGCGCAGCCCGGCCGACGGCTACACGCTGCTGCTGGTGGCGGGCAGCTACACCGTGAACCCCGCGCTGTACAAGCTGCGCTTCGACCCGGTGGCCGACATCACGCCGGTGATCCAGCTCTCCAAGGGCGCGTATGTGGTGTGCGTCAACGCCAATGTGCCGGCGCGCAATCTGCACGAGCTGCTGGCCTACGGCCGCCAGAACCCGGGCAAGCTCACGTTCGCATCGGCCGGCAACGGCAGCCACCTGCACATCGTTACCGAGTACCTGTTCGGCATGGCCGGCGTCAAGGCCACGCACGTGCCCTACAAGGGCACGGGGCCGGCGGTCACCGACCTGCTGGCGGGCAACGTGGACATGCTGGTGGCCGGCACCGAGGCGCTGATGCAGCACGTGAAAGCGGGCAAGCTGCGTGCGCTGGCCGTCACCACGGCGCAGCGCCTGCAGGCCTATCCCGACATCCCCTCGGTGGCCGAGGCCGGCAACCTGCCCGACTACGACGTGGTCGCCTGGCACGGCCTGGTGGCCCCCAAGGGCCTGCCGCCCGCCGTGCTGGCCACGCTCAACGATGCCCTCAACGACGGCCTGCAGTCCAAGGCGCTGATCGCGCAGCTCGAGCCTACCGGCGTATCGCCCGCGGGCGGCACGCCGGGCCAGTTCGGCACGCTGATCAAGGCCGAGATCCCGCGCTACGGCAAGGTCGTGCGCGACAACCATATCCACAGCCAATGAGCCTGCTCACCCCCACGATGACTTCCCTCCACCGCCAGCCGCTGCCCGGCACCGGCCTCGACTACATCGACGCGCGCGCCGCCGTCGACGCGCTGCAGCCCGGCGCCTGGGCGCGCCTGCCCTACACCGCCCGCGTGCATGCCGAGAACCTGGTGCGCCGCGCCGACCCGGCCCGGCTCGACGCCTACCTGGGCCAATTGATCGGCCGCAGCCGCGACATCGACTTTCCCTGGTATCCGGTGCGCGTGGTCTGCCATGACATCCTGGGCCAGACCGCGCTGGTCGACTTGGCCGGGCTGCGCGATGCGATTGCCCAAGCGGGTGGCGACCCGGCGGCCGTGAACCCGGTGGTGCCGGTGCAGCTCATCGTGGACCATTCGCTGGCCGTGGAGTGTGGCGGCTTCGACCCCGAGGCATTTGCGAAAAACCGCGCCATCGAGGACCGCCGCAACGAGGACCGCTTCCACTTCATCGAATGGACGAAGAAGGCCTTTGCCAACGTGGACGTGATCCCCGCGGGCAACGGCATCATGCACCAGATCAACCTGGAGAAGATGTCGCCGGTGGTCTACGTGCAGGACGGCCTGGCCTTCCCCGACACCTGCGTGGGCACCGACAGCCACACGCCGCACGTCGATGCGCTGGGCGTGATCGCGGTGGGCGTGGGCGGCCTGGAGGCCGAGAACGTGATGCTGGGCCGCGCCTCGTGGATGCGCCTGCCCGATATCGTCGGCGTGGAGCTGACCGGCCGCCGCCAGCCGGGCATCACCGCCACCGACATCGTGCTGGCGCTGACCGAGTTCCTGCGCCAGCAGAAGGTGGTGGGCGCCTACCTCGAGTTCTTTGGCGACGGTGCGCGCAGCCTCAGCATTGGCGACCGCGCGACCATCTCGAACATGTGCCCTGAGTATGGCGCCACCGCCGCGCTGTTCGCCATCGACGAGCAGACCCTGGCCTACCTGCGGCTCACCGGCCGCGACGAGCCGCAGGTGCAGCTGGTCGAGACCTATGCGAAGACCGCGGGCTTCTGGGCCGATACGCTGGCCGAGGTGCAGTACGAGCGCGTGCTGCAGTTCGACCTCTCCAGCGTGGTGCGCAACATGGCCGGCCCGTCGAACCCGCACCGCCGCCTGCCGACTTCGCAGCTCGCCGAGCGCGGCATCGCCGTCGACCTGGACCAGGCGCGCGCGCAGGAGGCGCAAGGGCTCATGCCCGATGGCGCCGTCGTCATCGCCGCCATCACCAGCTGCACCAACACCAGCAACCCGCGCAACGTGATCGCCGCCGGCCTGTTGGCGCGCAATGCCAACCGGCTGGGCCTCGTGCGCAAGCCCTGGGTCAAGACCTCGCTCGCGCCAGGCTCCAAGGCCGTCGAGCTGTACCTGCAGGAAGCCGGCCTTTTGCAGGAACTGGAACAGCTCGGCTTCGGCATCGTCGCCTTTGCCTGCACCACCTGCAACGGCATGAGCGGCGCGCTCGACCCGCAGATCCAGCAGGAGATCATCGAGCGCGATCTCTACGCCACCGCCGTGCTCTCGGGCAACCGCAATTTCGACGGCCGCATCCACCCGTATGCCAAGCAGGCCTTCCTGGCCTCGCCGCCGCTGGTCGTGGCCTATGCGCTCGCCGGCACGGTGCGCTTCGACATCGAGAACGACGTGCTCACGGTGGCCGATGGCCGCGAGATCCGCCTGAAGGACCTGTGGCCCAGCGACGAGGAGATCGACACCGTGGTGCAGGCCGCCGTGAAGCCCAGCCAGTACCGCGCGGTGTACGAGCCCATGTTCGCCATCCGCGCGGGTGATGGCGAGCGCGTGGCGCCGCAGTACGGCTGGCGCGCGCAGTCCACCTACATCCGCCGCCCGCCTTATTGGGACACCGAGGGCGTCGGCGCGCTGGCCGCGAACCCGCGCACGCTGCAAGGCATGCGCGCGCTAGCCCTGCTGCCGGACAACATCACCACCGACCACCTGTCGCCATCCAACGCCATCCTGCCGGACAGCGCGGCCGGCGAATACCTCGCAAAGATGGGCCTGCCCGAGGAGGACTTCAACTCCTACGCCACGCACCGCGGCGACCACCTCACGGCCATGCGCGCCACCTTCGCGAACCCGCAGCTGGTCAACGAGATGGCCGTGGTCAACGGCGTGGTGAAAAAGGGGTCGCTCGCGCGCATCGAGCCCGAGGGCCAGGTCGTGCGCATGTGGGAGGCCATCGAAACCTACCTGCACCGCCGCCAGCCACTCATCATCATCGCCGGCGCGGACTACGGCCAGGGCTCGAGCCGCGACTGGGCCGCCAAGGGCGTGCGCCTGGCCGGCGTGGAAACCGTGGTGGCCGAAGGCTTCGAGCGCATCCACCGCACCAACCTCATCGGCATGGGCGTGCTGCCGCTGGAGTTCCTGCCCGGAACCAACCGCAAGACCCTGGGCCTGGATGGCACCGAGACCTACGACGTGGCCGGCGCGCGCACGCCGGGCGCGACGCTCATGCTGCTCATCCAGCGCAGGAGCGGCGAACACCTGGCGGTGCCGGTGCGCTGCCGCCTCGACACCGCCGAGGAAGTCTCGGTCTACGAGGCCGGCGGCGTGCTGCAGCGCTTTGCGCAGGATTTTTTGGAGTCAAACAGGGTTGTGGAGGCCGTGCAGTAAGCGTGATAAGCTATTAAAATATGAGCAAATCACCCTGCTTCATCGCCGCCGCCCTGGCAGCATTGGCCCTGGCGCTGCTGTCCGGCTGCGCCAGCGGGCCCGGGCGGCAGATGTACATCCAAACCTTCGACGGCGCCTTCGTCGCCAGCGACGGGAATCTGTACCTGTTCACGCCCATCGGCGACCAGACCCTGCGTGTGGATGCCGCGCCGTTCCGGGCCTACCGCGCCTTGATGGACAGTCCGCTGCAATCGGCCGTGGCCTGCGCGCGCATGTACCTGCGCATGGACTGGCAAGACCCGGCCAACCAGGGCCGGGTGGACGGCCGCTACGGCCTGCTGTTGCGCGCCGAGCAGGTGACGCCGGCGCAGGCCGCGCAGTTCGGCCTGCAGCGGCTGAAAGTCACGGCCCAGGAGGCCGCCATTGCCGACAACGTGACCCGCAAGCTGTCGCGCCCGCCGAACGGCGACTACGAGTTTGCGCTGGACCCGGCCTGCAAGCTGCCCGCCACCGGCGGCAGCTACTACAGCGCGGTGTTCCAGAGCCAGGGCCAGTGGGTGCAACTGCCCGACCGCGCGGCGCTGGCCGCCCGCAGCCGCTGGCCCCAGCCTATCGTGGCGCGCATGGATCGCACGAACCCACCCTCCGCGTCCTCGGGCTCGGCGGTAGCGGGCGCAGCCGGCGAAATGCTCGGCGCGGCCCTGGCGCCGGTGGCCCTGCCGGTGTTCGTGCTGGCCATTCCCTTCCTCGGACCCGACCATTGGAAATGACGATGCTTCCCCAGATCCGCATTCCCGCCACCTACCTGCGCGGCGGCACCAGCAAGGGCGTGTTCTTTGCGCTGCACGACCTGCCCGAGGCTGCGCAGCGGCCCGGCGCCGTGCGCGATGCCATCCTGCTGCGCACGCTCGGCAGCCCCGACCCGTATGGCAAGCAGATCGACGGCCTGGGCAATGCCTCGTCCAGCACCAGCAAGGCGGTGATCCTGTCGCGCAGCACGCGGCCCGGCCACGACGTGGACTACCTCTTCGGCCAGGTGGCCATCGACCAGCCCTTCGTCGACTGGAGCGGCAACTGCGGCAACCTGAGCGCCGCGGTTGGCCCCTGTGCCATCCACCTGGGCCTGGTCGATGCTGCGCGCATTCCGCAGGACGGCCTGTGCACCATCCGCATCTGGCAGGCCAACATCGGCAAGACCATCGTCGCCCACGTGCCCATCGTGGGCGGCCAGGTGCAGGAGACGGGCGACTTCGAGCTGGACGGCGTGAGCTTTCCCGCCGCCGAGGTGGCGCTCGAATTCCTCGATCCGGCCGACGAAGGCGAGGATGGCGGAGCGATGTTTCCTACGGGCCAGTTGGTCGATACGCTGGAGGTGCCGGGCGTGGGCAGCTTCGCGGCCACGCTGATCAACGCGGGCATCCCCACGATCTTCCTCAACGCGGCGGACCTCGGCTACATCGGCACCGAGCTGCAGGGCGCTATCAACGGCGACAAGGCGGCGCTGGCGCGCTTCGAAACCATCCGCGCGCACGGCGCGTTGAAGATGGGTCTGATCAACGATCTGGCCGAGGCCGCGATGCGCCAGCACACGCCCAAGATCGCCTTCGTCGCGCCGCCGGCCAGCTACACCGCGTCGAGCGGCAAGCGGGTCGAGGCCGCCGGCATCGACCTGCTGGTGCGGGCCCTGTCCATGGGCCAGCTGCACCACGCGATGATGGGCACGGCGGCCGTGGCCATCGGCACGGCGGCGGCGGTGCCGGGCACGCTGGTCAACCTGGCGGCCGGTGGAGGCGAGCGCAACGCCGTACGCTTTGGGCACCCCTCGGGCACGCTGCGCGTGGGCGCTGAGGCCCGTCTCGTGGACGGCCAGTGGCAGGTGACCAAGGCGCTGATGAGCCGCAGCGCGCGCATCCTGATGGAGGGTTGGGTGCGCGTGCCGGGCGAGGTGCTCGCAGGGTGACAATGGTCCATCCACCGGCCCCTTCACCAGGAGACTCCATGCACCCCATCCGCCGCACCCTGCTCGCCTTCGCCGCGTTGGCCGCCGTCCTTCCCGCCGCCCGCGCGCAGGACGCCTGGCCGAGCAAGCCCGTCAAGCTCATCGTGCCCTATGCGGCGGGCGGCTTTGCCGACACGCGCGCCCGCAAGATCGGCGATGCGCTGGGCAAGGTGCTGGGCCAGCCCGTCATCGTGGACAACCGCGGCGGCGCGGGCGGCGTCACCGGCACCGACCTGATCGCCAAGGCCACCGACGGCCATACCTTCGGCTTTGGCTCGCCGGGCCCGCTGGTCACCAACCCCATGCTGATGAAGAAGATGCCCTACGACGCCGAGAAGGCGTTCAAGCCCATCATCCTCATCGAGCAGGCGCCGTTGTTCCTCACCACCGCACCCAACCAGGACTTCAAGTCCGTCAAGGAGCTGGTGGACTACGCCCGCGCCAACCCCGGCAAGCTCAGCTACGGCTCGTCGGGCGTGGGCGGCGCGCACCACCTGTCGGGCGAACTGCTGGCCTTCCAGACCAAGACCGAGATGACCCACGTGCCCTACAAGGGCGGCGCGCCGGCCGCGGCCGACCTGATGGGCGGGCACCTGGCCTTCATGTTCGAGATGGGCTACTCGGCGCTGCCGTCCATTGAGGCCGGCAAGATCCGGGCGCTGGCCGTCTCCAGCCGCCAGCGCGTGAAGGTGCTGCCCGACGTGCCCACGCTGCAGGAGGCTGGCATCAAAGGCTTCGAATCGTACAACTGGCTGGGCATGATCGCGCCGGCCAGCACGCCCGATGCCGTGGTCGCCAGGCTCAACCAGGCGGTGAACGAGGCGCTGAAGCAGCCCGGCATCCGCCAGATGATCGAAGGCAGCGGCGGCATCGTCGTCGGCGGCTCGCCCGAGGCCTACGGCCAGTTCATCGCGCAGGAGCGCACCCGCTGGGGCCCGGTGATCCGCAACGCCCACATTTCTCTCGATTGATCCAAGCCACCATGAATACCAAGCAGCAACTGAGAAAACTGGTCGAGGCGCGCCGCGGCGTGCTCGTGCCCGGCGCGTTCAACGCGCTGTCCGCCAAGGTCATCGAAGACCTGGGCTTCGAGGCCATCTACGTGACCGGCGCGGGCGTGACCAATATGTGGTTCGGCATGCCCGACCAGGGCTTCATGGGCTTGGCCGAGATCGCCGACCACACGGCACGCATCCGCGACACGGTGAACGTGCCGCTGCTCGTCGACGCCGACACGGGCTTCGGCAATGCGCTCAACGTCTACCACACGGTGCGCACGCTCGAGCGCGCCGGCGCCGACTGCATCCAGCTCGAGGACCAGGTCGCGCCCAAGCGCTGCGGCCATTTCTCGGGCAAGGAGGTGATCTCCACCGACGAGGCGGTGAGCAAGATCAAGGCCGCCGTCGATGCGCGGCGCGACGCGGACTTTCTCGTCATGGCGCGCACCGACGCGGCCGCCACGCACGGCTTCGAGGCCGCGGTGGAGCGCGCGCAGCGCTTTGCTGAGGCGGGCGCCGACATCCTCTTCGTCGAGGCCGTGACCAGCGCCGACGAGATCCGCGCGCTGCCGCAGCGCCTGGCCAAGCCGCAGCTGATGAACATGGTGATCGGCGGCAAGACGCCGATCTTCAACGCCGACCAGCTGGCCGAGCTGGGCTACGGCATCGTGCTCTACGCCAACGCCGCGCTGCAGGGCGCGGTGGCCGGCATGCAGAAGGCGCTGACTGTGCTGCGCGACGAGAAGGAAGTGCAGGAATCGAGTGGCCTGGTGGCGCCGTTCGCCGAGCGGCAGCGGCTGGTGGGCAAGCCGCAGTGGGATGCGCTGGAGAAGCGCTATACCTGACGCCCCCGGCCAGTCTCCCCACCCCTTCTGGCTGCGCCTGGGGCGTGGCGTTTGCGGGGTGGCATGCGCGTCGGAGCGCGCATGCTTCGTTATCTGACTCGCCGGGGATGTTCGAGCGGAGCGCCTTGGCGCGGAGTCGAGTTCCACGGCGCACCCCGCAGACGTCACGCCACAGGTTGCCCCAACGCCTTGGCGTTGGGGTCGCAGACAGTCGGGGCGTTTTCTTTGCCTACTTTCTTGCACGCGCAAGAAAGTAGGTCGGCCGCCGGGCCGAAACCCCGGCCTCGGAAATCAAAAAAGAGAGCTGCTACCGCTCATTCCTATTGAATTCCAATGTGTTTATTCATTGAAACCAAGAGTGAAAAAGCGGTGGCGGCTCTTATTTTTGATGAAGCCAGGCTTTCTCAATCACCACCCTGCAGCGCCGTCACCGCAATCGCACACAGCACATCCTCCATGCTGCAGCCGCGCGACAGATCGTTGGCCGGCCGCCTCAGGCCCTGCAGCAGCGGCCCGATGGCGGTGGCGCCGCCCACGCGCTCGGCCAGCTTGTAGCCGATGTTGCCGGCGTTCAGGTCGGGAAACACCAGCACGTTGGCGTGGCCGCCCACCGCGCTGTCCTTCACCTTGCGGCGCGCGATGTCCGGCACCAGCGCGGCGTCGAGCTGCACCTCGCCGTCCACCTTCAGCGCCGGGTCGCTGGCGTGCAGCAGCGCGGTCGCCTCGCGCACCTTGTCGACCAGCTGGTGGTTGGCGCTGCCATTGGTCGAGAACGACAGCATCGCCAGGCGCGGCTCCTCGCCCAGCAGCTGGCGCGCGCTCTGCGCGCCGGCGCGGGCGATCTCCACCAGCTCGGGGGCGCTGGGGTTCACCACCAGGCCGCAGTCGGTGAAGATCAGGCCGTGCGGCTCGTCGCTCGCGCCGGCCAGCGCGCCGGGGCGCGTGATCATCAGAAAGAAGCTCGACACCAGGCTGGCCTGCGGGTGCTTGCCGATGATCTGGATCGCGGCGCGCACCACGTCGGCCGTGGTGTGCACGGCGCCCGAGACGCAGCCGTCGGCCCGGCCGGTGGCGACCAGCAGGTGGGCCAGCAGCAGCGGCTCGCGCACCTGCTGCCGCGCCTGCTCCAGCGTCAGGCCCTTGTGGCGGCGCAGCTCGAACAGCGCCTGGGCCAGCGCCTCGGCCTCGGCGGCGGGCAGGTCGTCGGGGTGCAGGCGCTGGGGACCGCCGGGGCTGGCGGTGTCCGTGCGCCGGGTCGAGATCAGCACGATGTCGGCCACGCCGGCCTGCTGGGCCAGCGCGCCGGCCGCGGCCACGCGCTCGTCGTCGCCCTCGCACAGCACGATGCGGCGGCGCTGCTGCGCGGCGCGCTCGAAAAGGCCGCGCAGCAGCGCGTTGCCGAGCAGAGCGGGCGGCAGCAGCTCGACCCCTTGGGAGGCGGTCAGTGCTTCAGCCACGACCGCTCCTTTGTGCGGCCAGGATGGCCTCTTGTTGCTGGGTGCGGGCCAGCGTGCCCTGGCCCCAGCGCACCCGCACGAAGTAGGCCACCAGCAGCAGCGCCAGGCTCACGAAACCCAGGGCCAGCGGCGTGCGCTGGTCGGGGATGAAGGCCATGGCGACCATGATGGCGACCATGCCGACGATGGCCAGGTAGGTCAGCCACGGGAAGCACCACATCTTCACCTTCAGGCGCTCGGGCGCGGTGCGCTCCAGGTAGCGGCGCAGGCGCAGCTGGGCGATGGCGATGGAGATGTAGACCATCAGCGCCACGGTGCCGTAGGAGTTGACCAGGAAGGCGAACACCGTGTCGGGCGAGACGTAGGACATGACCACGGCGCCGTAGCCGAACAGCGTGGCGAACAGGGTGGCGCGCACCGGCACGCCGTTCTTGCTGAGCTTGGCCAGGGCCATGGGCGCGTCGCCGCGCTTGGTCAGCGCGAACAGCATGCGCGACGAGGCGTAGATGCCCGAGTTGAGCGCCGAGAGCACGGCCGTCAGCACCACGGCGTTCATGATGTGCGGCGCGTAGGGGATGCCCATGGACTGCAGCGCGCTCACGTAGGGCGTGGCGATGCCCTGCGAGTTCCAGGGGATCAGGCAGACCACCAGCAGCACCGAGCCGACGTAGAACACCAGCACGCGGGTGATGACCGACTGCGTGGCCTTGGCCACGGCCTTCTCGGGCTCGGCCGTCTCGGCGGCGGCGATGGTGACGATCTCGGCGCCGAAGTAGAAGCCCGTGGCCGCCACGGCCGCCGTCAGCACCGGCACAATGCCCTTGGGCATGAAGCCGCCGTGCTCGGTGAGGTTGCTGAAGTTGGCGCTGACGCCGGGCCACAGCCCGCAGACGTAGAGCGCGCCCAGGAACAGGAAGACCACGATGGCCGCCACCTTGATGGAGGCGAACCAGAATTCGAATTCGCCGAAGGACTTGACCGAGAACAGGTTGGTCAGCGTCAGCAGCAGCAGCAGCACGAGGCTGATGATCCACGACGGCCACTCGGGCATCCAGAAGCGCACCAGGTCGGCGCCGGCCACGGCTTCGAGCGCCACCACGATGACCCAGAAGTACCAGTACATCCAGCCGGTGAGAAAGCCCGCCAGGTCGCCGACCTTGGGCTTGTCGGCCCAGGCGATGCGGGCGTACTGGTAGAACGAGCCGACGATGGGCTGGGCCACGGCCATCTCGCCGAGCATGCGCATCACGAGGATCACCAGGCAGCCGGTGAGCAGGAAGGACAGCACCACGGCCGGGCCGGCCGACTTGACGACCACGCCGCTGCCGACGAAAAGGCCGGCGCCGATCACGCCGCCCAGCGCGATCATGCTCATGTGGCGCTGCTTGAGGGTGTGCTTGAGCGCGTCGCCCGCGCCTTCTTGTTGGGATGTCGAGGAATCGACTTGCATGGGAGTCTCCTAGTTGCTCGTCTCGCGGCAGCTCTTGTGGTGGTGGCTGCTGGCGCGCTGCTTCCGTGGCCGTGGGCGGCCAGGTGCGGAAGTGTGGGGCACAGCCTCTCCCCAGCCCGCATGGAGATGCGGGCGCAAAGCGGGGAGGAGGGAGTGCGCCGGGGCCGGGACGGGCCCCCCGGGCGGCAGGCGCCCGGCAGGATGGCGGGGGAGCGGCCCGGGGCGGGCGCCCCCCGGCCGGTACTTAGACGTAGTCCTTGTACTTGTCCAGCATGCGCACGGGCTTGGCCAGCGCGTCGCGGCGGAAGGGGTCGCCCAGCTCGCGGGTGCACATGACTTCGATCACGCAGGTCTTGCCGTGGTTCATCTGCAGGTCGATGGCCTTCTGCAGCGCGGGGCCCACGTCCTCGAGGCGGTCGACCACGATGCCTTCGGCGCCCATGGCCTTGGCCATGGCGGAGAAGCTCTCGTTGTCAAGCTCGCCGGCGACGAAGCGGCGGTTGTAGAAGTCCACCTGGTTCTTCTTCTCGGCGCCCCACTGGCGGTTGTGGAAGACCACGGCCGTCACCGGGATGTCATGGCGCACGGCGGTCATGATCTCGACCATGCTCATGGCCCAGGCGCCGTCGCCGGCATAGGCCACGGCGGGGCGGTCGGGGCAGGCCAGCTTGGCGCCGATGATGGTCGGCAGCGCGTAGCCGCAGTTGCCGAAGCTCATGGGTGCGAAGAAGCTGCGCGGCTCTTCAAAACGCAGGTAGCTGTTGGCCACCGAGTTGATGTTGCCGATGTCGGTGGAGACCATCACGCGCGGGGGCATGGCCTTTTCCAGCGCGCGCAGCACCTGGCGCGGGTGCAGGTACTCGCCGCCGCTGAAGGGCTTCTCGCCCTTGGCCTCTTCGATCATGTCGAGGCTGTAGGGGTCCTTCTCGTGGGTCCACTCGTCCAGCTCCTTCTCCCAGGCGGCCTTCTCGGCGGCGATGGTCTGGGCGCGCTCGGCCTTGGTGGCGTCGGCCGCCAGGGTCTTGCTGGCCAGGCGCTCGGTCAGGGCCTTGGCCACGGCCTTGGCATCGCCATTGATGCCGACGGTAATCTTCTTGACCAGGCCGATGTTGGTGTGGTCGGCCTCGACCTGGATGATCTTGGCGTTCTTGGGCCAGTAGTCCATGCCGTGCTGCGGCAGCGTGCCGAACGGGCCCATGCGCGAGCCCAGCGCGATCACCACGTCGGCCTGGGCGATGAGCTTCATCGCGGCCTTGGAGCCCTGGTAGCCCAGCGGGCCGGCCCACAGCGGGTGGCTGGCGGGGAAGGCGTCGTTGCGCAGGTAGCCGGTGGCCACCGGGGCGCCCAGGCGCTCGGCCAGGGCCTGCAGCTCCTTGACGGCATCGCCCATGACCACGCCGCCGCCGGCCAGGATGACCGGGAACTTGGCGGTGGACAGCAGCTCGATGGCCGCGTTCAGGGTTTCCTCGCCGCCGGCGCCGCGCTCGATGCGGATGGGCTTGGGGATCTCGCACTCGATGGTGCCGTAGAAGTAGTCGCGCGGGATGTTGAGCTGGGTCGGGCCCATGTCGCTCATGGCGCGGTCAAAGCAGCGGGCGGTGAACTCGGCCATGCGCTTGGGGTTGCACACGTGGCCCTGGTACTTGGTGAACTCCTGGAACATCGGCAGCTGGTTGGCTTCCTGGAAGCCGCCCAGGCCCATGCCGTTGGTGCCGGTCTCGGGCGTCACGATCACCACCGGGCTGTGCGCCCAGTAGGCGGCGGCGATGGCCGTCACGCAGTTGCTGATGCCGGGGCCGTTCTGGCCGATGGTCACGCCGTGGCGGCCGCTGGCGCGGGCATAGCCGTCGGCCATGTGGGCCGCGCCCTGCTCGTGCACCACCGGGATCAGGCGGATGCCTGCCGGGGCGAAAATGTCCATCGCATCCATGAAGGCCGAGCCCATGATGCCGAACATGTCGGTGACGCCATTGGCCACCATGGTTTCCACAAAGGCCTCGGAAGGCGTCATCTTCTGCACGCCTTGAACGACGGTGCGTTGATCCTGACTCATGGCATCTCCTTTAAAAAATGGAACAAATTGTTCTGCATTTTGCATGCGAGGTCATTTTTGCGGAGACACAGGGGCTTGTCTAGAACCAGTACGCTTGCATCCTAGGAACCAGCGCCCCGCCGCGCAGGCGGTGGGCGCCCCGCACAGGGCCAGAACAGGGCGCGTGGGCGCTGGATCCAAGAATATGAGAGCTGCTGGCGCTTGATCTGCAAGGTTTTTGGATATAAAACCATCTGAAACCAATGCATGGAAAGCGCGAGCAGCTACGTTTTTTGTATAAACGGCGTGGTAGGCACTTTCCCCAACCCCGACGAAGGCAACCCGCATGAAAAGGCAAGCAATGGCAAGGGACGAGCACGACGACGAGAACAGCTCCTATACCGCGACACCGACGGTGCGGCTGTTCCTGTTCCTGGAGGCCATCGCGCGCCTGTCCTGCCATTTCACGCTGCAGGAGATCGTCAACGAGACCGGCATGCCCAAGCCCAGCGTGCACCGCGTGCTGCAGCAGCTCGAGGCCGCCGGCATCGTGCAGCGCGACGGCGACGACCGCCACTACGTGCTGGCGCCGCGCATGCGCCGCATCGCCAACGACCTGCTGCTGCGCGACAGCCTCTACGCCGCGCGCCACGCCGTGCTGCGCGACCTGCGCGAGGCCGTGGGCGAGAGCTGCAACCTCACCTCGTTCCAGAGCGGCGAGGTGCTCTACCTCGACCGGGTGGAGACCATGGCGCCGCTGCGCTTCTTCCTGCAGCAGGGTTCGCGCGTGCCGGCGCACTGCTCGGCCACCGGCAAGCTGTTCCTGTCGCAGCTGGCGCCGCGCCAGCAGAAGCACCTGGTCGAGGCGGCGTCGCTGGAGCGCTACACGCCCAACACCATCGTCACGCCCGAGGCGCTGTACGAGGAGGTGGCCCAGACCAAGAAGCGCGGCTACGGCATCGACAACGAGGAATTCCTGCACGGCCTGGTGTGCTTCGCGGTGCTGGTGCCGTCGGCCAGCGGGCTGTCGAACCTGGGCGTGGCGATGCAGGGGCCGTCGCTGCGCCTGCCGGTGGATACGGTGGACAAGTACCTGCCCGCGCTGCGCAAGGCCGCCGAGGCGCTGGCCAGGCTGGAGGGCGAATGAAGAACGGCCCCGTCGCCGCAGGGCGCGGCGAGGGGGCCGGTGGTGGCGGCGCGCGGGATCAGGCCGCCATCTCGGCGGCCGCGATCTGGCGCACGCCCATGGCCTGGAGGGCGTCGGCCACGGCCGCGACCGCGCCGGGGATACCGGCCTCGCCGAAGTGGCCGATGCAGCCCACGCGGAAGGTCTCGAGCTGCGTCAGCTTGCCGGGGTAGAGGATGTAGCCGCGCTGCTTGACCTGCTGGTAGAAGGCCTTGAACTCATAGGCCGGATCGGCCGGCGCGTGGAAGGTGACGATGATCGGCGCCTGCAGATCGTCGTCGAGGTAGGTGCGGAAGCCCAGCGCGCGCATGCCGTCGATCAGCGCCCGGCAGTTGCGCGCGTAGCGGCCGCCGCGCGCCGGCAGGCCGCCTTCGTCCAGGTACTGTGTCATTGCCTCGTCCAGCGCCGCGACGATGTGCGTGGGCGGCGTGAAGCGCCACTGCGTGGTCTTCTGCATGTAGATCCACTGGTCGTACAGGTCGAGCGCCAGCGAATGGGCGTTGCCCTCGCATTGCTCGAGCACGCTGCGGCGCGCGATCACGAAGCCCATGCCGGGCGGGCCTTCGAGGCACTTGCCCGAGGCGGCGATCACCGCATCGAACGGGGTCTGGCGCGCATCGATCTCCAGCGCGCCGAACGAGCTCATCGCATCGACGATCAGGCCGCGCCCATGTTGGGCCACCACCTGCGCCACCTCGTGCAGCGGGTTGAGCACGCCGGCGCCGGTCTCGCAGTGCACCAGGGCCACGTGGGTGATGGACGGGTTGGCGGCGAGCGCCCGGTCCACGTCGGCGGGGCGCACCTGCTGCTCCTCGCTGTAGTCGATGGTCGTCACCTTGCGGTCCAGCACCCGGCAGATGCGGGCCAGGCGCGCGCAGTAGGCGCCGTTGCTGGGCACTAGCACATGCCCGTTGCGGGGCACCAGCGTGCCGATGGCCGCCTCGACCGAGAAGGTGCCGCTGCCCTGCATGGGCACGCATTCGTGCGTGCCCTGGCCGTGCACGATGTCGAGCACGCGCTGGCGGATGCGGGTGGTGATCTGGTTGAAGTCGGCGTCCCACGATCCCCAGTCGCGCAGCATGGCCTGGCGGGTGCGGTCGGAGGTGGTCAGCGGGCCGGGGGTGAGCAGGACGGGGTAGGGGGCTTGGCTCATGGAGGACTCCAGTGGGTGGGAGGGGAAGGGGGAAACCGGTGGTTCAGCCGCGGCCGAGGTGGCGCCAGGCCTGGGTGCGTGCCAGCAGCACGCGCGTGGCCAGCGAGTAGGCGATGCAGACGATGGTGGAGGTGACGACGATCAGGCTCGCCAGCGCCGCCGCGGGGCCGATGTCGCCGGCCTCGTCCAGGTGCATGATCGCCACCGACGCGAGGATGGTCTCGGGCGTGTACAGGAAGATCGCGCACGACAGGCTGGCCATCGAGACCACGAAGAAGTAGCGCGCGATGTCGAGGATGGCGGGCAGGCACACCGGCACCGTCACGCGCAGGAAGGTCTTGAAGAACGGCACCTTCAGCGAGGCCGACACGGCCTCGAACTCGTTGTCGATCTGCTGCAGCGCCGTCACCGCCGTGAGGTGGCTGGAGGTGTAGTAGTGCACGACCATCGACACCACCAGGATTGCCATGGTGTTGTAGAGCACGTTCAGCGGGTTGGCCGGGTGGTTGAAGAACATCACGTAGCCCAGGCCCAGCACCAAGCCGGGCACGGCCATGGACAGCACGGCCATCAGGTGCATGGCGGGGCGCATCCAGCCGAGGTTGCGCGTCTTCTCGATCAGGTAGGCGCCGAGGAACACGATCACCGAGCCGATCGCCGCGGTGCACAGCGCCACGAGCAGGCTGTTGGTGTAGGCATCGGCCATGTCGCTCTCGACCAGCGCGAAGTGGTAGTGCTTGAGCGTGAACGTGAGGTCGTAGGGCCAGAGCTTGATGACCGAGGTGTAGATCGCCATGCCGATGGTGGCCAGCAGCAGGCCGCAGACCAGCACGCAGAACAGCGCCAGCAGTGCATCGCCCACGCGGTGGGGCTTGGGCACGTAGGGCACCGAGCGCGCGGTGAGCTGGGCCTTGAGCTTGCGGCGCACGCTGTAGTCGATGCTGAACGACACGATGGACGGCACCAGCAGCAGCAGGCCCACCACCGCGCCCATCGAGAAGTTGTGCTGGCCGACCACCTGCTTGAACACGTCCACCGACAGCACGTTGAAGTTGCCGCCGATGACCTTGGGCGCGCCGAAGTCGCTGACCACGTAGGTGAACACCACGGTGACGGCGCTGATCAAACCATATTTGCACGAGGGCAGCGTGATGGTGGTGAACTGGCGCCAGCCCGGCGTGCGCAGCGCGGTGGCGGCCTCGTACAGGCGGCCGTCGGCCAGCGACAGCGCGGTGACCAGGATCATCAGCGCATGCGGGAAGGTGTTGTAGACCTCGGCCAGGATGATGCCCGGCGCGCCGTAGATCGAGGCGCCGCCCAGCAGGAACTTGAGCGCACCCTGGTTGCCGAACCACTGCACGAACGAGATCGCCGACAGCAGCGAGGGTGCGAGCAGCGGGATCAGCGCGATCAGCCGCACCGTGGCCTTGAACGGCGTGGGCAGGCAGGTGCGGGTCAGCGCATAGGCGCAGACGAAGGCGGTGGGCACCGAGATCAGCGCCACCACGGCGGCGACCCACACCGAGTTCCAGGCCGCGCGCAGCAGGCTCGGGGTCTGGAAGTAGGTGACGAAGTGCGCCATGCCAGCGAAGCGGCCGTCCTTGTCCAGCACTGCGTTGACCAGGATGGACGCCAGCGGCGCCAGCAGGAAGGTGAGCAGCAGCGCCATCACCGCGAGCAGCACGGCGCGGGCGATCAGCGCATCGCGGCTCCACTGCAGGCGGGGCATGGCGGGGGCAGAGGCGGGCACGCGGCCGGCGGTTGCGGTGGCGCTGCTCATGCGGCCGCCCGGGGTGCGAAGACGCGGATGCGGTGGGCGCGCAGCGCCAGGTCGATGCGGTGGCCCTCGCGGATGTCCAGGTCGTGCATCTGGTTCAGCGAGAAGTGCAGGCCCAGGCTTTGCCCGTCCAGCGCGTCGCAGCAGACATCGGCAATGCACAGGCCGCCCAGAAACTCCACCTTGGTAATCAAGGCGTTCAGGCGGTGCGGCGTGTGGGGCTGCAGGTTCTCGACCACGCGGTCCTCGGGGCGCAGGTAGAGGCAGGCCTCCTGGCCGGGCTCGAACTGGCTGTCGCAGGCCTCGCACTCCAGCTCCATCTCGCCGACGCGAAAGCGCTTGCCGCCCAGCGCCTCGCCGCGCAGCACGTTGACCTTGCCGACGAAGTCGGCGACGAAGGGCGTGGCCGGCCGCTCGTAGATGTCCATGGGCGTGCCCACCTGCTCGATCACGCCGTGGTTCATGACCACGATGCGGTCGGCCATGGACAGCGCTTCCTCCTGGTCGTGCGTGACCATGATGGTGGTGATGCCGACCTGCTTTTGCAGCCGGCGGATCTCGGCGCGCAACCGCACGCGCACGGTGGCGTCCAGCGCCGACAGCGGCTCGTCGAGCAGCAGCAGGCCGGGGTTGGTGGCCAGCGCCCGCGCCAGCGCCACGCGCTGCTGCTGGCCGCCCGAGAGCTGGCTGGGGTATTTGTGGCCCGAGGTGGGCAGGCCCACGAGGGCGAGCAGCTCGGCGACGCGGGCCTGGACCTGGGCCTTCTTCATGCGGCTGTTGACCAGGCCGTAGCCCACGTTGTCGGCGATGCTCAGGTTGGGGAACAGCGCGTACGACTGGAACACGATGCCGTAGTCGCGCTTGTCGGCCGGCAGCCACGAGATGTCGCGGCCGTTCTGCACGATGCGGCCCGAGCTCTGCGTTTCCAGCCCGGCGATGATGCGCAGCAGCGTGGTCTTGCCGCAGCCCGAGGGGCCGAGGAAGCACAGCATCTCGCCCGGGCGCACGCTCAGGTTCACGTCGCGCAGCGCGCTGAAGGTCTCGAAATTCTTGTGGATGCCGGTGATTTCGAGCGCGGGGGTGGTGCTCATGGCCTCGGCGATCAGTTTGGCGGCGGTCATATCCATGGTGGGGCTCATCGTGGGTGGAAGGGCCCCCGCGGCGCAGGCCGCGGGGCGATGGATGGCGGGCACGCCGCCTGGTTGCTTACCTATTTGGCCTCGGCCTTGCCCTCGTAGCGCTTGCTCCACTCGGCCAGGATGCGCTCGCGGTTCTTCGCGGCCCAGTTCAGGTCGTTCTTGGCGAGCAGCTGCTCGTAGTTCTCGGGAATGCCCTCCAGCTTCTTGGCCACGCCGGGGTAGGCCACCACGGCCCACCAGTTGGCGGTGACCTCGTTGGCTTCCTTGCTTGCGAACCAGTCGGCCGCGCGCTTGGCCAGCTCGGGTTTCTTGGTGGTCTTCATGATGGCCGTGCCCTCGATGTCCCAGCCCAGGCCTTCCTTGGGGAAGACCAGCTCCACCGGCGCGCCCGAGCGCAGCACCTGGTGCGCGCGGAACTCGAACGAGATGCCGATGGGGAACTCGCCCGCGCCGGCCTGCTTGCAGGGCTTGGAGCCGGAGTGCACGTACTGCGCGATGTTCTCGTGCAGCGCGTCCATGTACTTCCAGCCGTCGGCGTCGCCCCACATTTGCAGCCACGACGACACATCGAGGTAGCCGGTGCCGCTGGACGCCGGGTGGGGCATGACGATGGCGCCCTTGTAGATGGGCTTGGCCAGGTCCTTCCAGGTCTCGGGCTTGGGCAGGCCGCGCTTCTTGGCCTCGACCGTGTTGAAGCAGATGGCCGCGGCCCACACGTCCATGCCCACCCAGGCCGGGGGCCGGGCGGTGTCGGAGTAGGCGGGCGTGAGCTTGTCGAAGCCCTTGGGCTCGTAGGCCTGGAGCATTCCCTCCTGCTGCAGCAGCGCCAGGCTGCTGGCGGCCACGCCGGCGACCACGTCGGCCTGCGGATTGGCCTTCTCGGCCAGCAGCTTGGCCGTGATGATGCCGGTGGAGTCGCGCACCCACTTGATCTCGATGTCGGGGTTGGCCTTCTCGAAGCTGGTCTTGTACAGCTTCATCGCATCGGTCTCGAGCGCGGTGTAGACCAGCAGCGGCGTGCGCTGCTGGGCGGCCGCCGCGCCCGCGGCCAGGCCCAGCACCGCAGCGCACAGGGCCATCGTGATGCGGCTTGCGCCGGTGGTGGTTTTCATCGTCTTGTCTCCTGTTGGTTCTGTAATACAGGACTCTTGCGGCCCCGCCGACAGTCGTGGAGTGCCGGTGGAATGCAATGTAGATTGTGAACTGAAGACTGTCAATAGAAAACTGTTGACAGTTTGCAATCGACGCAGAACAATGGCATCCATGGACTCGAAACAACCCCCCTCCGCCCTGGCTTTCCTGCAATCGAGCTCGCTGCCCATGCTGGTGCAGGAGGAGATCGAGCGCCTGATCATGACCGGCGAGCTGCCCGTGGGCAGCCGCCTCAACGAGAGCGAGCTGTCGCAGCGCTTCAACACCAGCCGCGGGCCCATCCGCGAGGCGCTGCGCGCGCTGGAGGAAGCCGGCCTGCTGCGCACCGAGAAGAACCGCGGCATGTTCGTGCGCGAGATCGCCTTCGAGGAGGCCGACGAGATCTACGAACTGCGCGAGGCGCTGGAGGAGATCATCGGCCGGCGCGTGGCGCGCGCCATCACGGACGACGGCATCGAGCGCCTCAAGGCCATGACCGAGGCCATGCGCGTGGCCGCGCAGGCGCAGGAGCTGGAGCAGTACGCGCAGCTCAACCTGCAGTTCCACGACATCCTGCTGGACACCGCGGGCAGCGCCAAGCTCACCGAGACCTACCAGCGCCTGATCAAGGAGCTGTCGCTGTTCCGCCTGCGGGCGCTGGCCGGCGGCGGCGGCCTGCGCGTGTCGGCCGACGAGCACCGCGAGATCGTCGATGCCATCGCCTCGCGCGACCCCGGGCGCGCCGGCCAGGTGCTGCGCCAGCACGTGGCCGACAGCCGCGCCCGCATGCACAAGGCCCTGGGCCGTGGCCCGGCCCACGACACGAATCCGGACGCGCCGCAGCAGCCGGCCACCGGAGCGCCGGCCGCAGACGCCCCGGCGGCGGATACCTCTTCACCCACCAAGGAAGCCTGAGATGACGACCCCCCAGACCATCGAAGTCAACAACCGCAGCTACCGCTGGATGCCCCGCCCCGTGGTGGTGGTGTGCGTGGACGGCTGCGAGCCGGCCTACCTCGACGCGGCCGTGGCGGCCGGCGTGGCGCCGTACCTGGCGCGCATGCGCTCGCAGGGCGCCGACCTGCTGGCCGACTGCGTGGTGCCCTCGTTCACCAACCCGAACAACCTGTCCATCGTCACCGGCGCGCCGCCGGCCGTGCACGGCATCTGCGGCAACTACTTCTTCGACCGCGACCTGGGCGAGGAAGTGATGATGAACGACCCCAAGTACCTGCGCGCCGGCACCGTGCTGGCGGCCTTCGCCGACGCGGGCGCCAAGGTGGCCGTGGTCACCGCCAAGGACAAGCTGCGCAAGCTCCTGGGCAACCGCATGCAGGGCATCTGCTTCTCGTCCGAGAAGGCCGACCAGGTGACGCAGGAAGAGCACGGCATCACCGGCGTGCTCGACCTGGTGGGCATGCCTGTGCCCTCGGTCTACAGCGCCGAGCTGTCCGAGTTCGTGTTCGCCGCCGGCGTCAAGCTGATGGAGACGCGCCGGCCCGATCTGATGTACCTCTCGACCACCGACTACGTGCAGCACAAGGCCGCGCCGGGCAGCGAGGCCGCCAACGCCTTCTACGCCATGATGGACAAGTACCTCGCGCAGCTCGACGCGCTGGGCGCCACCATCGTGCTCACCGCCGACCACGGCATGAACGACAAGCACAGCGCCGACGGCAGCCCCAAGGTCATCTACCTGCAGGACCAGCTCGACGCCTGGTACGGCCCCGAGCGCGCCCGCGTGATCCTGCCCATCACCGACCCCTATGTGGTGCACCACGGCGCGCTGGGCTCGTACGCCACCATCTATGCGCCCGACGAGGCCACCGCCGCCGAATGGATCGCCCGCATCCGCGAGCTGCCCGGCGTGGAGCTGGCGCTGACCCGCGCCGAGGCCGCGAAAAAATTCGAGCTGCCGGCGGACCGCATAGGCGACATCGTCGTCGTCAGCGAGCAGAGCACCGTGCTCGGCACCGCGGCCAGCCGCCACGACCTGTCGGGGCTGGACGCACCGCTGCGCTCGCACGGCGGCATCTCCGAGCAGCGCGTGCCGCTGATCTGCAACCGCCCGGTCAGCGGCATCGCCAGCAGCCGGCGGCTGCGCAACTTCGATGCCCTTGATCTCGCCCTGAACCACGCCGCCGCCTGACCCATCCGGAGACACGAGCCATGAGCCTGCCCCAAGCCAAACCCATCGAGATCCGCCGAGAAGCCCTGCGCATCGCCGGCGAGAAGGTCTACCGCGACGAGGTGATCGATGTCACCTACCCCTACACCGGCGAAGTGATCGCCACCGTGCCCAAGGCCACGCTGGGCGACGTGCGCCGCGCCTACCAGATCGCCCGCGATTACAAGCCCACGCTCACGCGCTACGAGCGCTACCAGATCCTGATGCGCGCCGGCGAGATCATCGCCTCGCGCCTCGACGAGATCTCGCGCATCATCACGCTCGAATCGGGCCTGTGCCGCAAGGACTCGCTGTATGAGGTGGGCCGCGCGTCCGATGTGCTGCTGTTCGCCGCCAACCAGGCGCTGGTGGACGACGGCCAGGTGTTCTCGTGCGACCTCACGCACCACGGCAAGAGCCGCAAGGTCTACACCACCAAGGAGCCGCTGCTGGGCGTGATCACCGCCATCACGCCCTTCAACCACCCGCTGAACCAGGTGATCCACAAGGTGGCGCCGGCCGTGGCGACCAACAACCGCGTGGTGCTCAAGCCCAGCGAGAAGACGCCGCTGGCCGCCTACGTGCTGGCCGACATCCTGTATGAAGCCGGCCTGCCGCCGCAGATGCTGTCGGTCGTGACCGGCGATCCGCGCGAGATCGCCGACGAGATGCTCACCCACCCCGACGTCGACCTCGTCACCTTCACCGGCGGCGTGGCCATCGGCAAGTACATCGCCGGCAAGGCGGTCTACAAGCGCCAGATCCTGGAGCTGGGCGGCAACGATCCCATCATCGTGATGGAAGACGCCGACGTGGAGGAGGCCGCCACGCTGGCCGCCAGCGGCTCGTACAAGAACTCGGGCCAGCGCTGCACCGCCGTCAAGCGCATGCTGGTGCACGAGGCGGTGGCCGACCGGTTCGTCGAGCTGCTGGTGCAGAAGACCCAGGCGCTGAAGTACGGTGACCCGATGGACCCGCACAACGACATGGGCACGGTGATCGACGAGGAGGCCGCCATCCACTTCGAGCAGGTGGTCAGCGAAGCCATCGCCCAGGGAGCCAAACTGCTGGCCGGCCATGTGCGCCGCGGCGCGCTCTACGCGCCCACCGTGCTCGACCATGTGCGGCCCGAGATGACGGTCGTGAAGCACGAGACCTTCGGCCCCGTGTCGCCGGTGATCCGCTTCAAGGACATCGACGAGGCCATCCGCATCTCCAACGGCACGGCCTACGGCCTGTCGTCGTCGGTGTGTACCAACCGGCTGGACTACATCACCCGCTTCATCCGCGAGCTGAACGTGGGCAGCGTGAACGTGCGCGAGGTGCCCGGCTACCGGCTGGAGCTGACGCCGTTCGGCGGCATCAAGGACTCGGGCCTGGGCTACAAGGAAGGCGTGCTGGAGGCGATGAAGAGCTTCTGCAACACCAAGACCTACTCGCTGCCCTGGTGAGCCGAGGCCAAGCCATGAGTCTCAGCATCGACGACATCGTCCACCTCTTCGAGACCAAGGGCCACGCGCAGTACGACGGCGAACCCGTCACGCAGCTGGAGCACGCGCTGCAGTCCGCGCACTACGCGGAGCAGGCGGGCTCGGGCAGCGCGCTGATCGCCGCCGCGCTGCTGCACGACCTGGGCCACCTGCTGCACGACCTGCCGGGCTCGCCCACGCAGGCCGGCGTGGACGACCTGCACCAGTACCGCTGCATCCCCTTCCTGCGCGGGCTGTTCGGCGAGGCGACCATCGCGCCCATCCGCCTGCACGTCGATGCCAAGCGCTACCTGTGCGCACGCGAGCCCGGCTACCTCGAAGCGCTGTCGCCCGACTCGGCGCGCAGCCTGGTGCTGCAGGGCGGCGTGTTCGACGCGGCCCAGGCCGAAGCCTTCGGCGCGCAGCCCTATGCGCTCGATGCCGTGGCGCTGCGCCGCTGGGATGACCTGGCCAAGTCGGCCGACGCCCGGGTGCCCGGTCTCGCGCACTTCGTGCGCCACCTCGTCCTCGCGGCGGACGAGCACCGCGCCCAGCGCGCCGCCGCCGCACCTTCTGCCACATTCGCCACCGCCACGGAGTAAGCACCATGCGCCCCTTCTGGATCGAGCAGGCCTTGTTCAACGACGGGGCGCTGGCTCCGGCCCTGCAGGGTGCGCAGCAGGCCGACGTGTGCATCGTCGGCGGCGGCTTCACCGGCCTCTGGACGGCGATCCAGTGCAAGCAGCAGCAGCCGCAGCTCGACATCGCCATCGTCGAGAGCGACCTCTGCGGCGCCGGCGCCAGCGGGCGCAACGGCGGCTGTTTGCTGACCTGGTCGGCCAAGTTCTTCACGCTGCGGCGATTGTTCGGCGAGGCCGAGGCCGTGCGCCTGGTGCGCGCCGCGGACGATGCCGTCGGCCACATCGAGCGCTTCGTGCGCGAGCACGGCATCGAAGCCGAATTCCGCCGCGACGGCACGCTCTACACCGCCACCTCGCGCGCGCAGATCGGCACGCTGGCGCCGGTGATCGCGGCGTTGGCCGAGCGCGGCATCAACTCCTACCAGGAGCTGCCGCCTGAAGAGGTTGCGCGCCGCTCGGGCTCGGCGCGCAACCTCGCTGGCGTTTTCTCGCCCATCGCCGCCACCGTGCACCCCGGCAAGCTGGTGCGCGGCCTGCGCCGCGTGGCGCTGCAGATGGGCATACGCATCCACGAGCGCAGCCCCATGGTGGCGCTGGAGCGCGGCCAGCCCGCCGTCGTGCGCACGCCCTGCGGCAGCATCACCGCGCCCAAGGTGGTGCTGGCGATGAACGCGTGGATGGCCAGCAGCTTCGCGCAGTTCGAGCGCAGCATCGCCATCGTCTCCAGCGACATGATCATCACCGAGCGCTGCCCCGAGCTGCTGCGCGCGGCGGGCCTGGCCGATGGCGTCTCGGTGCTCGATTCGCGCACTTTCGTCTACTACTACCGCACCTCGGCCGACGGCCGCCTCATGCTCGGCAAGGGCGGCAACACGTTTGCGCGCGGCGGGCGCATCGCGCCGGTGTTCGACGAGCGCTCGCCCTACGAGGCCGAGCTGACGCAGGCGCTGCACGGCTTCTTCCCGTCGCTCAAGGGCGTGCCCGTCACCGCGAGCTGGAACGGCCCGTCCGACCGCTCGGTGACCGGCTTTCCCTTCTTCGGCCGGCTCGATGGCGCGCCGCACATCTACTACGGCTTCGGCTACTCGGGCAACGGCGTCGGGCCCACCTACATGGGCGGGCAACTGCTGTCGTCGCTGGTGCTCGGCCAGGACAACGCCTGGACGCGCAGCCCGCTCGCGCGCGGGCCGCTGGGCAGCTTTCCGCCCGAGCCCTTGCGCTATGCCGGCTCCATCGTGGTGCGCAACGCCATCCGCCGCAAGGAGCGCGCCGAGGACGAGGACCGCACCCCCTGGTGGCTGGACCGCCAGCTCAGCAAGCTGGCCAACGCCGCGGGCAAGGCCGACAAGGCTTAGGGAGGCTCTTCACGAATCGTCGCGTCGCATGCATCTGCGGACTCGGGCGGTCTGCGGCGTTGCAAATGCTCGCGATAGCTACGGCTATCGCTGCGCTTTGCGCGCGGGGGGCCGCCCCCTTGCAGCCCATCCCGATCCGCAGCGCCTGCTTTCCGCTCGATTCATGAAGAGCATCCCTGATCAAAAACAAGAGCTGCTGGCGCTCATTGCTATTGGAATTTAATGTGATTTCTATCTGAATCCGTTGAATGACAAGCGCTAGCAGCTATGATTTTTGTCAAAACCCCGGCGCGCCGCCCGCATAGGCCTCCAGCCCCAGCGCCACCACGGCCGCCACGTCCTCGCCCACCTCGGCGCGGAACTCGGCCTCGGCCTGCGCCACCGCCAGCTCGAAGGCCTTGAGCCACAGCAGCCCGGTCTCGGTGAACTGCACGCGCCGCGCCCGCGCGTCGTGCGGGTCGGCGGCCTTGCGCACCAGGCCCCAGGCCTCGCACTGGTCGACCAGGCTGGCCATGGCCTGTTTGCTCATTCCCGCGCGCTCGGCCAGGTCGGTCAGCCGGTCGCCGGCCAGCGACAGGTGCCGCGTGATGTGGATGTGCGCGGCGCTCACCTGGTCGCGCGCCGCCAGATTCGACAGCGCCAGCGGCACATCGATGTCGCGCGCCATCAGCTGCAGCACGCGCGCATCGAAGCGGCGCATCGCATGGCCGAGCAGGCGGCCCAGGTGGGTCTGGCGCCAGGCGTCCGAGGCCGGCGTGGTGGGTTGCAGGGGGTGCATAGAGCTTGATTTTAGTCAGGCAAACTGACTAAAAAGAGGGTTTCCGGCAAAGTATAGGTCGCATAAACTACTGTTCAAGCATCCAGCCTGTCGATCCATTCAGGTGCATGCAAACCCTCTCACCCTTCAAGGAGCACTCCATGGACGCCGCCACCAAGAACGCCAAATCCACCGCCGACAACAGCGAAAAGGCCAAGGCCCTGCAGGCCGCGCTGGCCCAGATCGAGAAGCAGTTCGGCAAGGGCACGATCATGAAGCTGGGCGAAGGCGAGGCCATCCAGGACATCCAGGTCGTCTCCACCGGCTCGCTGGGCCTCGACATCGCGCTGGGCGTCGGCGGCCTGCCGCGCGGTCGCGTGATCGAGATCTACGGCCCCGAATCCTCGGGCAAGACCACGCTGACGCTGCAGGTCATCGCCGAAATGCAGAAGCAGGGCGGCACCTGTGCCTTCATCGACGCCGAGCACGCGCTCGACACCAGCTACGCCCAGAAGCTCGGCGTGAACCTCGGCGAAGTGCTCATCAGCCAGCCCGACACCGGCGAGCAGGCGCTCGAGATCGTCGACTCGCTGGTGCGCTCGGGCGCCGTGGACCTGATCGTCATCGACTCGGTGGCCGCACTCACACCCAAGGCCGAAATCGAGGGCGAGATGGGCGACCAGCTCCCCGGCCTGCAGGCCCGCCTGATGAGCCAGGCGCTGCGCAAGCTCACCGCCACCATCAAGAAGACCAACTGCATGGTCATCTTCATCAACCAGATCCGCATGAAGATCGGCGTGATGTTCGGCTCGCCCGAAACCACCACCGGCGGCAATGCGCTAAAGTTCTACGCCTCGGTGCGCCTCGACATCCGCCGCACCGGCACCATCAAGAAGGGCGACGAGGCCATCGGCAACGAAACCAAGGTCAAGGTGGTGAAGAACAAGGTCTCGCCCCCGTTCAAGACGGCCGAGTTCGACATCCTGTTCGGCGAGGGCATCTCGCGCGAGGGCGAGATCATCGACATGGGCGTGAACGCGCGCATCATCGAGAAGAGCGGCGCCTGGTACGCCTACGGCGGCGAGAAGATCGGCCAGGGCCGCGACAATGCGCGCGAATTCCTGCGCGAGAACCGCGACCTCGCCATCGAGATCGAGAACAAGGTGCGCGACAGCCTGGGCATCGCCCTGATGCCGACCGACGGCGTCATTCCCGATCCGGAAGAGAAGGAAAAGTCCAAGTAAGGCCGGCGCATGTCGTTTGCCAGGCTCTCGCTCAAGGGCCGCGCGCTGCGCCTGCTGGCGCTGCGTGAGCACTCGCGCAGCGAGCTGCAGGCCAAGCTCGCGCCGCATGTGCAGGAGGACGAAGACCTGCCGGCGCTGCTCGACGAGCTGGAGGCGCGCGACTTCATCAACCCGCAGCGCGTGGCCGACTCCGTCGTGCACAGCAAGGCCCAGCGCTACGGCGCGGCCCGCGTGGCGCAGCAGCTGCGCAGCAAGGGGCTGGATGCCGAGCTGATCGGCGCGGCCGTCGAGCAGCTGCGTTCCACCGAACTGCAGCGCGCCCGCGAGGTCTGGCGCCGCCGCTTCGACGCCCCGCCCGCCACGCCACAGGAGCGGGCGAAGCAGATGCGCTTTCTGCTCGGCCGCGGCTTTGGCGGCGACGTGGTGCGCAAGGTGCTGGGCGGTGCAGGCGACGAGGACGATGGCGCATAGCGCCTCCATGCCGCGCACGCATACCAGCTAGAAGCCCCGGGGCAGTGCCCATGGCCGCCGATTGCGGCCAGAGTAGGGGCTCCACAGGAGATCTCCGCATGCAAAGACGATGCTTTGCCGGCGCCTTGCTGGCGCTGGCCGCCCTGCCGCCGGCGGCGGGCGCGCAGCCCCTTTCGACCAAGCCCCTCCGCATCGTGGTGCCCTTCGGCCCCGGCGGCGTGGCCGACCTCACCGTGCGCAGCGTGGCGCAGAAGATGACCGAGCTGATGGGCGGGCAGCCCATCATCGTCGAGAACAAGCCCGGCGCGGGCGGCGTGGTGGCGGCCGAGCAGGTGGCCCATGCGGCGCCCGACGGGCTGACGTTGCTGCTCATGTCCAACGCCAACGCGGTGGCCGAGGGCCTGTTCAAGTCGCTGCCGTACAGCGCGGTGCGCGATTTCGCGCCGGTCTCCACACTGGGCTATTTCGACCTGGCCGTGCTGGTGGCGGCCGACAGCCCCATCCGCTCGCTGCCCGAGCTGGTCGCCCAGACCAGGGCCCGGCCCGGCCGGCTCAATATCGGCACGATCAGCATCGGCAGCACGCAGTACCTGGCGGCCGAGCTGTTCAAGAGCACGCTGGGCATCGACGTGCAGATCGTGCCGTTCAACGGCTCGCCGGCCGTGGTGAATGCGCTGCGCGGCAAGCAGGTGGACGCGGCGGTGGAAATCCTCGCGCCGGTGCTGCCCCAGGTCAGCGGCAAGGCGCTGCGCGCACTGGCCGTGATGGGCGGGCAGCGCGCGCCCGAACTGCCCGGCGTGCCCACCGTGGCCGAGAGCAGTGCGGCCGCCAAGGGCTTTCAGGTGGCTTCGTGGAATGCGCTGGCCGCCCCGGCCGGCACGCCACCCGCCACCATCGCCCGGCTGAACCAGGCGGCCCAGGCCGCGCTGGCCGCGCCTGAGGTGCGCCAGCGCCTGCGCAGCCTGGGCGTGGAGGCGCGCGGCAGCACACCCGAGCAGCAGGCCACGCTGTTGGCCGGCGAGATCCGGCGCTGGGGTGCGGTGATCGAGCGCGCCGGCATTCCCCGGCAATAGGAGCGGATCAGCGCGCCAGGCAGCGCTGGATGCCCAGCGCCACCAGCGCCATGCCCGCCAGCCCGTTCACGCCGCGCTCCACGCGCAGGTAGCCGGACCGCAGCGCGGGCGTGCCGAACACGGCGGTGATGCCCCAGTGCCAGCCCAGCGACAGCAGGGTGACGAGCACGATGGTGGCCGCATAAAACCACGCAGGTGCGCCTACGGGAAAGATGGCGGCAAACGCGCTGGTCCAGAACGCCGCGCCCTTGGGGTTGGTCATGCCCGTCAGCAGGCCGGTGCGGTAGGCGGCCCATGGCGTGGCATGCCGGGCGGCGGGTGCGTCGGCGGCGGCAGGCCGCGGCGCCAGGGCGGCGCGCAGCAGCTGCGCGCCGTACCAGACCAGGTAGGCCGCGCCCAGCAGGCGCACGGCCGTGGTCAGCCAGGGGTGCTGGCCCAGCAGCGTGGACAGCCCGGCCAGCGCCACCGTCACCCAGAAGACCGATCCCGTCACCAGGCCCAGCACCACCTGGCGCGCCTCTTGCCGGCGGCCTTCGAGCGCCATCTGGCTCAGGATGAAGAAATTGGGCCCGGGGCTGGCGAGCACCGCCAGGTAGATGCCGGCGATGAGCAGCAGCGAGGAAAGGTATGCCATGGCGGCTGATTGTTCCACTTCGCGCGGCCGGGGTTCATGCGTTTTTCGCAGCGCAGTGATGCGGCGGCGACAAAAAAAGGGAGCCCGGGGCTCCCTTCATGGCATGGCCGTGGCCTACGGACGGTCTGCGGCACGCGGGGCCGCCATGCCGCGCAGGTAGCGCTCGATGCGCAGGAACACCACGACCATCATCATCAGCACGAAGGACCACAGCATGATGGAGAGGATCAGCAGGTTGGACGGCTCCATCAGCCGGTGGAACCAGGCGGTGGTGGCGCCGCTGCTGCTTTCGCGGGCTTCCGAGGCCTTGCTGGAAAAGGCCATGTGGTAGTTCATCAGCAGGTTGTTCACCACGTAGGAGGCGGTCTGGCGGTCGATGCCCTTTTGCACCCTGGGGTCCGCCAGCAGGGTCTCGAAGGCCGCGGGCGCGCCCAGCACAAAGGCGCGGCCGGCGTCGTAGCCATGACCTTCCATGACGGCGTAGCTGCGCTCCAGCAGCTCCTTGCCGATGGAGACCGCGTCATGCGTTTCGCTCCCTTCGCTGGCGGAGGCGGCAGCGGCAGCGGCCGATGCGGCGTCGTCGGACGCATCGACGGCCGGAACACCGGGGTCGTCCTCCCAGGCCTTGACGATCTGCCCCAGCGTCTGCGCGGGTGCGAGGCCGCTGCCATACTGGGTCTCCTCCAGCGCCGCGCGGGCCGCCGGCTTGCGCTCGATGGCGCCGCGCAGCAGCGCATCGACCCGGGCAAAGGCCTGGACCGCGGCGGCATCGGCGGCCAGCTTGCGGTAGCTCTCGGCCATGTCGACATTGCCATCGTTGAAGCTGTAGTCGAAATCGGAGTAGGTGGTGCGCTTGAGATCGGCGTCGTCGATCTTCACGTCCGACCATTGCACGGTGCTGGCGGCGTGCGCTTCGTCCGCCTTGTCACTCTTGCCCGGCAGTTCTGCCACGAGCCACGCCACCAGGCCGGCCAGCGTCAGCAGCACCAGCGCGATCATCACGATCCGCGCCAGAAACAACAGCCCGCTTTCCAATCTCTGCAACATATCCCTGCTCCCAAAAAGAAAGCGCGCAGTGTGCCATTGCAGGCCGGGCGAGGGCGGTCCGCAGGCCTGAATTATTGAAACCTTTGGTTTCAACGTCTGGAATCGGAAAAAATTATCAATCCGGGGCGCCATGGGGCCGATGCCGAAAAGCTAGCATCGCCTTTTTCCCCAGGAGACCTTGCAATGAAATTGGTACGTTACGGCCAGGCCGGCCACGAGAAGCCGGGCCTGATCGATGCCCAGGGCCAGCTGCGCGACCTGTCGGCCCAGCTGGCCGACATCGACGGCGCGGCGCTGGCGCCCGAGGCGCTGCAAAGGCTCGCCACCCTCGATGCGGCCGGCCTGCCCCTGGTCAGCGGCCCGGTGCGCTACGGCCCGCCGGTGGCGCGCGTGGGCAAAGTGATCGGCGTGGGGCTGAACTATGCCGACCACGCGGCCGAGACCGGCTCGCCCATCCCGGCCGAGCCCATCCTCTTCCTCAAGCCCATCTCGTCCATCACCGGGCCGGACGACGCGGTGGTCATCCCGCGTGGCTCGGTCAAGACCGACTGGGAGGTGGAGCTGGGCGTGGTGATCGGCAAGAAGGCCTCGTGCGTGTCCGAAGCCGAGGCGATGGATTACGTGGCCGGCTACACCGTGGTCAACGACGTGTCCGAGCGCGAATTCCAGCTCGAGCGCGGCGGCCAGTGGGACAAGGGCAAGGGCTGCGACACCTTTGCACCCATCGGCCCGTGGATGGTGACCCGCGACGAGGTGGCCGACCCGCAGAACCTCGCGCTGTGGCTGGAGGTCAACGGCAAGCGCTTCCAGAACGGCAGCACGCGCACCATGATTTTCTCGGTGGCGACGCTGGTGAGCTACATCAGCGGATTCATGTCGCTGCTGCCGGGCGACATCATCAGCACCGGCACGCCGCCCGGCGTGGGCCTGGGGCAGAAGCCGCCGGTCTACCTGAAGCCCGGCGACACCATGCGCCTGGGCGTCGAGGGCCTGGGCGTGCAGACCCAGGTGACCCGCGCCTGGTCGCGCGAAGAAGCCTAGGGTTGGTCGTCAGGCCGCGCCGGTGATCTTGGAGCTGAACACCACCGCGGTCATCACCACGATGATGATGGCCAGCACGGCGAACCACTTGAGCATCAGGTACTCGGTGCGTTCCTCGGCGGCCTCTTCCTCGGGCGTGGGGATGTGGTTGGGGCGGGTGTAGTCCATTTTCTTGTCTCCGGTGGGGGCCGCGGCGCAGTGCGCGGCATAGGTTTCCTGGGCGGTGAAATTTAACCGAGCCACCGGCCGCCGTACAGGCCGGCGCGCCATGTCCACCGGCACCGGCAGGTCATTGGCGCCGCGTGGCCCACCAGCATACCAGCGAGCCCAGCGTGACCAGCGCCACGCCCTGCCAGAACGACCAGCCCGGACGCACCGCCAGCCACAGGCTGGCCCACAGCGCCGACAGCACCGGCGTGAAGTACGAGCCCGCTGCCAGCACCGCCAGGTGGCCGCGCTGGATGCCGTGCTCCCAGCACACATAGCCCAGCGCGGTGCTGGCGCCGATGGCCAGCACCTGCGCGGCCACGCTCCAGCTCCAGGCCATGGGCGGCGGCGCCAGCGCCAGCCATTGCAGCCACAGCAGCGTGGCCGTCAGCAGCAGGAACAGGCCCACGGCATTGAGGCCGCCGCCGTACATGCGCGCCAGCACCGAGTAGGCCGGCCACATCAGCGCCGCGCCCAGCGCCAGCGCATAGGCCAGCGGATTGGCGGCGACGTGGCCGCCCACCTCGGCCAGCGTGGCACCGCTGTCGCCGCCCAGCACCAGCGACAGGCCCCACAGGCACAGCAGCACGCCCGGCCACAGCCACCAGCGCGCCCGCTGCTGGCGGCACAGCACGGCCAGCACGATGGTCAGGCTGGGCCAGAGGTAGTTGATCATGCCCAGCTCCATGGTCTGCTGGCGGTCGTGCGCGAGGCCGATCGCCACCGACAGGCAGATCTCGTACAGCGCGAACAGCAGCCCGCAGCCCAGCAGGTAGATGCGCGAGGCCTGGCGCAGCTGCTGGCGGCTGGGCACGCCCCGCACCAGCAGCACCAGCGTGGCGCTGACGCTGAAGAGCACGGCCGCGCCGCCGAGCGCGCCCAGCGATTCGGACACCGAGCGCATCAGGCCCACGGTGCTGCTCCAGCACAGCACGGCGACCAGGCCGATGGCGGTGGCGCGGCGCAGGGCCTCGGGGGAACGGTCGGCGGTGGTCATGGCAAGAGTGGGGATGTCAAAAACAGGAGCTGCTGGCGCTTGTCATGTCAGGATTTCAAGTGAAAAATCATTTGAAATCGTTATATGGCAAGCGTCAGCAGCTATCAATAAATGAAAAGCGGCCCGCAGGCCGCTTTCAGGAAGGCGCGGTACGCCGCTCACAAGCCCAGCATCAGCTTCAGGTTCTGCACCGCGGCGCCGCTGGCGCCCTTGCCCAGGTTGTCCAGGCGGGCGATGGCCACGGCCTGGCGGTGCTGCTCGTTGGCGAACACGCGGATCTCCAGGTTGTTGGTGTTGGCCAGCGTGTCGGCGGCGAGCTTGCCGTCATCGGTGGGCGGCAGCACCTTCACCCATTGCTCGGGCAGGTTGGTCTTGCCGTAGTGCGCGGCATAGGCGTCGTGCACGGCGGCGGCCGTGGGCGCGCCGGGCAGCAGGTCGAGGTGCAGCGGCAATTGCACCAGCATGCCCTGCGCGAAGTTGCCCACCGCGGGGATGAACACCGGGCGGCGGGCGAGGCCCGTGTACTTCAGGATCTCGGGGATGTGCTTGTGCGTCAGCCCCAGCGCATAGGCCTCGTAGGGCGCAGCGGTGCCCGCTTCGTAGGTCTCGATCATGCTGCGGCCGCCGCCGCTGTAGCCCGACACCGAGGGCAGCGACACCGCCGCATCAGCCGGCAGCAGTCCTGCATCCACTAGCGGGCGCAGCAGGGCGATGGCGCCTGTGGCGTAGCAGCCGGGGTTGGAGACGCGGCGCGCGCCCTTGACGGCCTCGGCCTGGCCGGCGGCCAGTTCTGGAAAACCGTAGACCCAGCCGTCGGCCGTGCGGTGCGCGGTCGAGGCGTCGATGATCTTGATGGTGCGGCCGGTTTCCTTTTCGATGGCATCGACCAGCGCGGCCGTCTCGCGGGCCGCGTCGTCGTGCAGGCACAGGATGACCAGGTCGACGCCGGCGATCAGCGCGCGCTTGGCGGCCGGGTCCTTGCGCAGCTCGGGAGCGATGCTCACCAGCTCCACGCCGGGCAGGTCGACCAGGCGGTCGCGGATCTGCAAACCGGTGGTGCCTGCTTCGCCGTCGATGAACACTTTTGCCATTGCTACGCTCCTGGGGAAAACCTGATTGCCGAAGTAAACGCTTATTGTGCGACAAATGCGTTGCAGGCGTAGCGCAATACCGCAGATCGCTGTTGCCCCGCCGCCAAAACCCCTGCATGGCTTCGTGGATTAGTGGGGCATTTGCATGGCCGGGCCCAGGCAGGCCAGGAATCACCGCAGGGTGAGCATATTCTTTGATGGAATGGGCCTCATTCGCAGTGGATATCAGTGCATATAGCTATCAATAACATAGTAATTACGTAGATGTCCTTACCGGAATGCACGTACCGGCAGGGCCTGGAACGCAGTCTGCGCAAGCATTTGCGCGGTGCAGCATGGTAAATTCGCGGCCTGCTAGGCCACTGCACCCTGTGCGCTGCAGGTTTTTTGCAGGCATGGCCCCGCCAGGTTTTCACCATCGTTTGAGAGAGCAATCATGAAAATTCATGAATACCAAGGCAAGGAAATCTTGCGCCAGTTCGGTGTGCCCGTGCCCCGCGGCATCCCCGCGTTCACGGTGCAAGAGGCGGTAGAAGCCGCGCAGAAACTTGGCGGCCCGGTGTGGGTGGTCAAGGCGCAGATCCACGCCGGTGGCCGTGGCAAGGGCGGCGGCGTGAAGGTGGCCAAGACGATCGACGACGTCAAGGCGCTGGCCGGCCAGATCCTGGGCATGCAGCTCGTCACCCACCAGACCGGCCCCGAAGGCCAGAAGGTGCGTCGCCTGTACATCGAAGACGGCGCCGACATCCAGAAGGAATACTACCTGTCCGCCGTGACCGACCGCGCCACGCAGAAGGTTGCCTTCATCGCTTCGAGCGAAGGCGGCATGGACATCGAGGAAGTGGCCCACTCCACGCCCGAGAAGATCGTGACCGTGATGGTCGATCCGCTCGCCGGCTTCACCCAGGCCAACGGCGAAGCCCTGGCCCAGGGCATCGGCATGCCTGCCGACTCCACCGCGCAATTCATCGACATCTGCCAGAAGCTCTACAAGTGCTACATGGACACCGATGCATCGTTGGTCGAGATCAACCCGCTGAATCGCGACTCCAAGGGCAACGTGGTTGCGCTGGACGCCAAGTTCAACTTCGACTCCAACGCCCTGTTCCGCCACCCCGAGATCGTGGCCCTGCGCGACCTGGACGAGGAAGATCCGGCTGAAGTCGAGGCCTCCAAGTTCGACCTGGCTTACATCAGCCTGGACGGCAACATCGGCTGCCTGGTGAACGGCGCGGGCCTGGCCATGGCCACCATGGACACCATCAAGCTGTTCGGCGGCGAGCCGGCCAACTTCCTGGACGTGGGCGGCGGCGCCACCCCCGAGAAGGTCACCGAAGCCTTCAAGATCATGCTCAAGAACCCCAAGGTCAAGGGCATCCTGGTCAACATCTTCGGCGGCATCATGAAGTGCGACACCATCGCCACCGGCGTGATCACCGCCTGCAAGGCCGTGAACCTGAGCGTGCCGCTGGTCGTGCGCATGAAGGGCACCAACGAAGAACTGGGCAAGAAGATGCTGGCCGAATCCGGCCTGCCCATCATCAGCGCCGACACGATGGCCGAAGCCGCCACCAAGATCGTCGCCGCCGTCAAGTAAGCCCAGGAGCAGCAACATGTCTATCTACATCAACAAAGACACCAAGGTCATCACCCAGGGCATCACCGGCAAGACGGGCCAATTCCATACGGAAAAGTGCCAGGAATACGCGAACGGCAAGAACTGCTTCGTGGCTGGCGTGAACCCCAAGAAGGCGGGCGAGAAGATCTTCGACATTCCGATCTTCGGTTCGGTCAAGGACGCCGCCAAGGAAACCGGCGCCACCGTGTCGGTGATCTACGTGCCCCCGGCAGGCGCAGCCGCTGCGATCTGGGAAGCCGTGGAAGCCGACCTGGACCTGGCGATCTGCATCACCGAAGGCATCCCGGTGCGCGACATGCTCGAAGTGCGCAACAAGATGAAGGCCAAGGAAGCCGCCGGCGGCAAGAAGACCCTGCTGCTGGGCCCCAACTGCCCCGGCCTGATCACGCCCGACGAGATCAAGATCGGCATCATGCCCGGCCACATCCACAAGAAGGGCCGCATCGGCGTGGTCTCGCGCTCCGGCACGCTGACCTATGAAGCCGTGGCGCAGCTCTCCGAGCTGGGCATCGGCCAGTCCTCCGCAGTCGGCATCGGCGGCGACCCGATCAACGGCCTCAAGCACATCGACGTGATGCAGGCCTTCAACGACGATCCGGACACGGACGCCGTGATCATGATCGGCGAGATCGGCGGCCCCGACGAGGCCGAAGCCGCCCGCTGGTGCAAGGCCAACATGAAGAAGCCCGTGGTCGGCTTCATCGCCGGCGTGACCGCGCCTCCCGGCAAGCGCATGGGCCATGCCGGCGCGCTGATCTCCGGCGGTGCCGACACGGCCGATGCCAAGCTGGCCATCATGGAAGAGTGCGGTTTCACCATCACCCGCAACCCCTCCGAGATGGGCCGCCTGCTGCAGGCACTGATCAAGTAAAGATACGCAAAATTACGCATGCGCGAGGCGGCCTGCCTCGCTACACTGCGCATCTGCATAAAAGAAGACGCCAGCTCCTCGGATGCTGGCGTCTTTACATTCATAACAGCGGAGATCAACATGGAATTTCTCAGCACCCCCGACTTCTGGATCGGGCTGGTCAAGATCATCTGGATCAACATCATCCTGTCGGGCGACAACGCCGTGGTCATCGCCCTGGCGGCGCGCTCGCTGCCTCCTGAGCAGCAGCGCAAGGCCATCATGTTCGGCTCGGGCGCGGCCGTGGTGCTGCGTATCGTGCTCACCGTCGTGGCTGCCAAGCTGATGGAACTGCCCTTCCTGCAGATCGTGGGCGGCTGCCTGCTGCTGTGGATCGGCCTGCAGCTGCTCACCGGCGACGAGGGCGAAGAAGGCGAAGGCAAGGGCCATAGCAGCATGATGGTCGCCATCCGCACCATCCTGATCGCCGACCTCGTGATGAGCCTGGACAACGTGATCGCCGTGGCCGCCGCGGCCCAGGGCAACATGGTGCTGCTCATCCTGGGCCTGGCCATCAGCATCCCGCTGGTGGTCTTCGGCTCCACGCTGATGATCAAGCTCATGGAGCGTTTCCCCGTCATCATCGTGCTGGGTGCGGCCCTCATCGGTTGGGTGGCCGGCGAAACCATCATGAGCGACCGGGCCCTGCATGGTGCGCTCGAATCCTTCCCGATACTGCACTACGTCGCAGCCGCCGCTGGCGCCATCCTGGTGGTCGCCGTGGGCACCTTGCTCAAGAAGCGCCACGCCCAGGCCGCCTAGCAAACCCCTTCACACTCCAGCAGAAAGGCGCCTTCGGGCGCTTTTTTGTTGTCCAAAGCAGGCGATGAGCGGCTATTGCGCATCGGCGCCTTTGCATGCCGGGATGGATTTCCATCAAGACAAACTGTCCATTCTATTTTTTCAATAGTCTTTTATTCCTTCATCGGTACGGGTGTTGAGTATGTATTGGAGATCCACGATCGATCCTCTACTCACAAATGTCAACAAAATAACAAATTGAAACAAATGGGGATGACCATCGTACAATTGCCCTGAAGTATGAAAACGCCGAGACTCATTGTTTCTATTAATGGATCTGTGCTGCACGATATCGTGCTCGGGCAGCCGAGGACCACGCTCGGCCGCCATCCGGCCAACGATCTGGTCCTGGTTGACAGGTCTGTCAGTGCCGAGCATGCCGTCTTCATCCACGACCAGCAGACCGGCATCGTGATGGTCGAAGACCTCGACAGCACCAACGGCACCCGCGTCAACGGCGTGCGCATGCGCACCCGCGTGCTGCAAAGCGGCGACCTCATCGACATTGGCACGGCCCGCGTCCGCTTCCTGCTCGACCACCATATGGCAGGCATCGGCGATGCCGCGCTCCCCGAGGCCACTGGCCCGGCCGCCATCTCGGAACTGTGGGGCGCCGAGTACTCGCACACCGCTCCGATCGAACTCGGCGCCATGCCCGACTCGGTGCCTTCCCCCTCGCTGGTCAGCGCCTGCCTGCGGGTGGTCTCGGGCAACGACAAGGACATCGACCTCGCCAAGGTCGTCACCACCATCGGCAAGCTGGGCGTGGCCGTCGCCGCCGTCATCCGCCGCCAGCACGGCTACGTCATCAACAAGCTCGACGGCCGCGACGAAGCCACCCTCAATGGCCAGCCCCTGGGCACCGAGGCCCAGCCCCTGCGCCACGGCGACCGCGTGGCGCTGGCGGGCATCGTGTACGAGTTCACGGGGCACTGAGCAGGCCTCCCTGCCGGTCTCACTCGCAGCTATGGCGCAATGCGGCGCTTGGGCCGCTATCGACGACCCCTCACGGCTGCTTACAAAAATGTAAGACAAGATCGTCAATTTTTAACAAATAAGCGCAAATTTGTCGCTTTTGGTTACGTTTGTGTGGCCGTGCCGGGCTGGCATGCCGATTGCCTCTATAGCCGCGGACCTGCGGAATGTCTCCGTGGGCTACCAAGCTTTCGCTGATAGAGAGGAATGAACATGAACCGCATGAACCGTACAAAGCGCGCTCTGCAAAAGGGCTTTACGCTGATCGAACTGATGATCGTGGTGGCGATTATCGGTATCCTGGCTGCCGTGGCGCTGCCGGCTTATAAGGACTACACCATCAAGGCACGTGCTTCTGAAGTGGTGCTGGCTGCCTCGCAATGCCGCACCACCATCAGCGAAGCTGTGCAAACCATGCGCAATGACAACGTCTCCTCGACTGCCAACGGCTGGGGTTGCGAAGCCAACACCGCAGGCACTTCAGGTGCTGGTCCGACCAAGATGGTTTTGAGCATCACCACTTCCAAGGACGGCGTTATTACCGTTGTTCCGGAATTTACCGCCCTTGGCATCACCACCGCGTCTCCCACCGGCTCTTTGACGCTCAGCCCGATGATCGCCGGCGCGGCCGTCGATGTGACCTCTGCAGTTGATAAGAGCCAGGGCAAGCAAATTAGCGAGTGGATCTGCAAGTCCACCGGCGACATGGCCAAGTACGCTCCCGGTTCGTGCAAGTAATCTCCACGCGCTGAATCTGCAAAACCTTCCTTCGGGAAGGTTTTGCATTTGTGCTTAAGCAGACGCTTTACGGGGCGGTTTGCTGCTAAGTATGCTTATCAAGGGTTGAGAAGTGGCTAGCCTGCTGACACTTTGCTCCAATGGCAATTGTCTCACCCCGCCACAAAACTCCCCGACTTCCCCCCGTGCTTTTCCAATAGCCGCACCCCCGTCATCACCATCCCCTTGTCCACGGCCTTGCACATGTCGTAGATGGTGAGCAGGGCGACCTGCACGGCGGTCAGGGCTTCCATTTCCACGCCGGTCTGGCCGGTGGTCTCGGTGCGCACGGTGCACTGCACGGCGCAGGGTTCGGGCAGCAGTTCGAACTCGACGGCTACCTTGGTGAGCGCCAGCGGGTGGCACAGCGGGATCAGCTCGCTGGTCTTCTTGGCCCCCATGATGCCGGCGACGCGGGCGATGCCGAGCACGTCGCCCTTCTTGGCCGTGCCGCCGGCAATGAGGTCCAGCGTGGCGCGCTGCATTTCGATGCGGCCCTGGGCGATGGCGATGCGGTGCGTGGCGGCCTTGGCGCCGATGTCGACCATGTGGGCCTGGCCCTGCGCGTCGAAGTGGGTAAGGGTGTTCATGTGTATCCCGGCGAAACTGTTGCCTTGGCAGTGCATCATACGGGAGCATGCCAACTCTTATGGATATGATGAAAAAACGCCGTCAAACGCAATTGCAGAAAGCGCTGACAGCTCTTTTTTTAGGAGCAAGTGCCTGGGGGATCGTGCCGCTGGTGCACGCACAGAGCCATCTGCCGGCCATGGGCGAGGGGGCCGAGATGACGACCAGCGACGAGCGCCGGCTGGGCAATCGCATCATGCAGCAGATCTACCGCGACCCGGACTACATCGACGACCCCATCCTGTACGAGTACGTCAACGGCATCTGGCAGCACCTGGTGGCGGCCGCCAAGCAGCGCGGCAATCTGGGCGAGGAGCAGGCCGAGCGCTTTGCCTGGCAGGTGCTGCTGATCCGCGACCCGACGGTGAATGCGTTCGCGCTGCCCGGCGGCTTCATGGGCGTGCAGACCGGGCTGATCGGCGTGGTGGGCAGCCGCGACGAGCTGGCCTCGGTGCTGGCGCACGAGATCAGCCACATCACCCAGCGCCATATCGCGCGGATGATGGCGCAGGAAAAGCGCATGACGCCGGTGATGATCGGCAGCATGATCCTGGGCGCGCTGGCCGCCAGCAAGAACCCCGCCGCCGCGCAGGCGCTGGCGATCGGCGGCACGGCGGCGGTGGTGCAGACGCAGCTGAACTTCTCGCGCGACATGGAGCGCGAGGCCGACCGCACCGGCTTCGGCCTGATGCAGCCTGGCGGCTTTGCGCAGGGTGGCTTCGTGACCATGTTCGAGAAGCTGGAGCAGGCCAGCCGCATCAACGACAACGGCAGCTGGCCCTACTTGCGCAGCCACCCGCTGACCACGCAGCGCATTGCCGACATGCAGTCGCGCCTGCCGGCGGGCGCGCGCTCGTCGATGGCGGGGCAGGACAGCGGCCTGGTGGCGCAGATGATGGGCGCGCGTGCCCGCGTGCTCTCGCGCCCCGGGCCCGGGGCGCTGCGGCAATGGGCCGAGCAGCCGGCCAACAGCACGTTTGCCCGCAAGGCCCCGCCGCAGCAGGCGGCGGACCTGTATGCCGCGGCACTGGCCTGCAGCCAGCTGGGCCAGCATGCGCAGGCCCAGACGCTGTGGGAGCAATTGCTGCAACTGGTGCAGACCCATGGCCAGGGCGAGGCGCTGCGCCAGGCGCGGCTGCTGCAGGCCGATCTGGCGCTGGCGGCTCGCCAGCCGGCCCAGGCTCTGCAGGCGCTGGAGCCAATGCTGCAAGCAGGCAATGGGGCCGCGCCTGCAGCGGCCGGAGCGCAGGTCACCGCAGTCGAGAACGCGATGACGGGCACCGTGTCGTCGGCGGTGATTTCGCGCGGTGCGGACCAGTCGCTGTCAATCGCCGATGCCGATCCCCGGGCGCCGGTGGCGGCGGCCCCGGCGATGGCCGGCGACAGCGGCCAGCGCCGCACCGATGGGCTGCTGGCCACGCAGGCGCTGGTGCGGCTCGGTGCAAGCGGTGCGGCACAGCACGAGGCATTGATCAAGACGCTGACCGGCGGGCTGCAGACCATCACGGCCACGCAGCCGCGCGATGCGCCGGCCTGGCAGGCGCTGTCGGCGCTATGGCAGTTGCAGGGCCAGCCGCTGCGCGCGGTGCGCGCCGATGCCGAGGCCAGGGCGGCCCAATACGACTACGCGGCGGCGGTGGACCGGCTCAAGGCCGGGCAGGATCTGGCGCGCAAGGGCGGGCCGGGGGCGGATTATTTCGAGGCGTCGATCATCGACACGCGGCTGCGCGAGATGCAGTCACTGGCGAAGGAGCAGGCGGCCGACAAGTGATTCGATCACCAGCGAGATCAGCGAGTACAGCACCGAGCCGATCAGCGCGGCCCAGAAGCCGTGCACCTGGAAGCCGCTGCCCGACAGCGAGGCGGCGGCCCAGAACATCAGCGCGTTGATGACGAAGAGAAAGAGCCCCAGCGTGACCAGCGTGACGGGCAGCGTCAGCACCACCAGCACCGGCCGCACGATGGCATTGCACAGGCCGATGACCAGCGCCGCCAACAGCGCCGCGCCAAAGCTGTGCACCTCGACGCCGCTGTACAGGTAGGCGACGCACAGCAGCGCCACGGCGGAGAGCAGCCATTTGATGAGCAGGTTCATGGTGCGTGAAGCGGCTCCAGGGGGTGAAGCCGTCGGGTCTGGTTGGAGATGCGGCCTATTGTAGAGAGGCAATAGGCCTCGGGCATCAGTCCAGGCCCAGCGTCAGGCAGAGGCCGAACAGGCCCGCCAGCGCGGTGGTGAGGCGGCCGCCCGTGTGGGGCGTGGCGTCGGGCGGGGCCGAGATCGCCTTGGGGCGGCGCCAGTCCATGAACTCGGCGCCCGGATGCTCGGCATGCAGTTGCATGGTGATCTGCTGCAGCGCGGCTTCGGCCACCTGGGTGCTCACCGTGCCCTGGCGCAGATGCTGGCTGCGGGCGAGCAGGTCGTCGAACAGGTTGCGGGCCCATTTGTTGCGCCATTTGTCCAGCGTGCTGCGGTTGCCCCAACGGCTGGCGCGCCGGGTGATCTTGGGGGCGCAGGCCACGAGCACCCAATGGGTGTCCGGCTGTGCGGGCAGCGCGCTCCAGTGCTGGAGCGCGTGGGCCGAGTCGTCGACGAAGGCGATTTTGACTTGCATGGTGGTTCCGGGCTGCGGGTAGATGGGAGGATAACGGTTCGGCCCGTCTGGGTCGAACCTGTTTCCCCCAATACCTGCTTAGGCGGCGCCGTCGGCCGGGAGTTCCCGGTTTTTGCGGGCGGCGAAGTATTTGCCCAGGGCCAGCACCAGCAGTGCACCGGCCACCGAAGCAGCGTAGGTCAGGGTCTTGCCCTGGTCGAGCTTGAACATCCAGGTCCACTTGTCGTGGTTGGCGAAGACCGGGTCGGTCACCAGCATGCCGCCGGCGATCCAGCCCAGCAGCATGCCGCCGGCCGTGATGACGAGGGGATAGCGCTCCATCAGCTTGATGACCAGCTGGCTGCCCCAGACGATGATCGGGATGCTGATCAGCAGGCCCAGCACGACGAGCAGCATCTGGTGATCTTGGCCGGCAGTCTGCGCGGCGCCGGCGATGGCGATCACGTTGTCGACGCTCATCACCAGGTCGGCGACGATGATGGTCTTGATGGCGGCCAGCAGCTTCTCGCTGCCCTCGATGTTGCCGTGGCCGTCTTCCTCGGGCACCAGCAGTTTCACGCCGATCCAGACCAGCAGGATGGCGCCGACGAACTTCAGGAAGGGCAGCGCCAGCAGGTACATGGCGAAGGCGATGAGGATGACGCGCAGCACGATGGCACCGGCCGTGCCGTAGATGATGCCCTTGCGGCGCAGGTCCGGCGGCAGCCGGCGGCAGGCCAGCGCGATGACGACGGCGTTGTCGCCGCCGAGCAAAATGTCAATGATGATGATCTGCCCCAGAGCGATCCAGAACGGGGCATGTGTCAAGAAATCCAAGTCCATCGAAACACCTTCAAACCAATGCTTATGTATGGAAGGCTGGTGAGGGGCTGTGGAGGCTGCGTTCACGCCTGTATCGCATCGGAAACAGGCCGTGGAGGAGCGGCTTCGAAAGACCCTGCATTCAGCACAACGGGTTTTCGAAGGTCTTGTTCAGCCCGCCAGGTGGCGGACTTCATGGGCCGGAAGCCATCAAGGCTACGGATTGACGACCCATGACATCTTGGCGTTGCCAGGTGGCTGGCGCTGCCGAGCGAGAACTACTCCCCTTCGCAGGCGGAATTGGAACACAGATGCGCCGTCCGTCACCGGGTAGAAACCCTAGGATGTCGCAGGAGATAGTGCCGCCGCCGGGCTATGATGCAGGGCTTCGCCATGCCAAGCATCCACATCACCGACATCGAATCCGCCATCAACCACTGGCGCGCGCAATCGCCCAGCGGGCCCGGGCTGGCGCTGGCGCCCGAGGTGTGCGCGCTGGCGGAGCTGTATGCGCGCATGGTGTTCCAGCAGGTGGATGCCTGGCCCGAGGACGCCATGCCCGACGAGGCACTGTGGGCCTGGCTGGCCTGGTACGAGACCACGCCGGATACGCCCTGCATCGCGATCTGCTCCACCAGCCAGGGCGATGCGGACTGCAAGGGCTGCGGCCGTACCTTCGAGGAGGTGCAGCACTGGCTGGCCTACACGCCGGTGCAAAAGCGCATGGTGTGGCGGCGCATCACCGAGTCGGGCTCGGCCTGGCGCTTCAACCGCTACGCCGAGCGCGCGCGGGAGCTGGGCAAGTAGTTATTTCCAGCGCAGGGGCTCGATCTGCACGTCGCCCTTGGTGCTGCTCAGGATCAGCGCGCCGTCCTGCACCGTGGCCTGCAGCTGCATGCTGCGTTCGGCCAACTGCGCCAGGGCCTGGGAGGCTTCGGCGGGAATGCGCCAGGCCTGCAGCTTGTCGAGCCGGCTGACCTTGTTCTCCAGCCCTTTCCACCAGACTTCCGCCGCGTGGTGGAAGGCATAGACCATGACGCTGTCGGCCTTGGAGCAGGCCTTGGCCAGCGGCTTTTCCTCGGGCTGGCCGACCTCGATCCACAGGCGCTTGGCGCCGGTGAAATCGGTGAGCGAGATGTCCGGGTCGTCCGGGTCGGACAGGCCGGCGCCAAAGGCCAGCGTGCCGTCGCCGTTGCAGACGTCGTTGAGCTGGTGGGCGTTGAAGGCCAAAGCCACCAGCCGCACCATCATGCGCTCGTCGGTCTCGCTGGGGTGGCGGGCCAGCGTGAGCGCGTGGTCGGCGTAGTAGCCGTGGTCGATGTCGGCGATGGACAGGTTCGCCTTGAAGATGGTGGATTTCAGCGCCATGCGGTTGCTATAAAAACAAGAGCTGCCAGCGCAAGCCATGGCTTGTTTTGGCAGCTCTTTGTATTAAGAAATGGCTACTGGTAAGCGCCAGCAGCTATGGTTTTTGTCAGATGCGCTTGGCCAGCTCGGCAGCCTTGCCCACGTAGCTCGCGGGCGTCATGGCCAGCAGGCGGTCCTTGTCGGCCTGGGGGATCTCCAGGCTCTGGATCAGGCGGTGCAAGTCTTCGGCGCGCACGGTCTTGCCGCGCGTCACTTCCTTGAGCTTCTCGTAGGCGCCCTGCACGCCGTAGCGGCGCATCACGGTCTGGATGGGCTCGGCCAGCACTTCCCAGGCGTTGTCCAGGTCTTCGGCGAGGCGCTCTTCGTTGAGTTCGAGCTTGTTCAGGCCGGTCATCAGCGAGCTGTAGGCCAGGGCCGCGTAGCCCAGCGCCACGCCGATGTTGCGCAGCACGGTGGAGTCGGTCAGGTCGCGCTGCCAGCGGCTGACGGGCAGCTTCTCGGCCAGGTGGCGCAAGAGCGCGTTGGCCAGGCCCAGGTTGCCTTCAGCGTTCTCGAAGTCGATGGGGTTGACCTTGTGCGGCATGGTCGACGAGCCGATCTCGCCGGCCTTCAGGCGCTGCTTGAAGTAGCCTACGCTCACGTAGCCCCAGATGTCGCGCGACAGGTCGATCAGAATGGTGTTGGCGCGCGCCACGGCATCGAACAGCTCGGCCATGTAGTCGTGCGGCTCGATCTGGATGGAGTAGGGCTGGAAGGTGAGGCCCAGGCCCGCAGGTTCGTGCGTCTCGATGACCTTCTGGCTGAACGCCTCCCAGTCGAACTCGGGCCAGGCGGACAGGTGGGCGTTGTAGTTGCCCACGGCGCCGTTCATCTTGGCCAGCAGCTTCACGCCGGCGATGCGGTCCATCGCCGTCTGCAGGCGGGCGATGACGTTGGCCACTTCCTTGCCCACGGTGGTGGGGCTGGCGGTCTGGCCGTGCGTGCGGCTGAGCATGGGCACGGCGGCGTACTGGTGCGCCATCTCGCGCAGCTTGAGGATGACGCGGTCCAGCCCCGGCAGCACGACCTGGTCGCGCCCGGCGCGGATCTGCAGCGCGTGGCTGGTGTTGTTGATGTCCTCGCTGGTGCAGGCGAAGTGCACGAACTCGGCGGCCTTGAGCAGCTCGGGGCGGGCGTCGAACTTGCTCTTGATCCAGTACTCGACGGCCTTCACGTCGTGGTTGGTGGTCTTCTCGATGTCCTTGATGGCCTGGGCGTCGGCTTCCGAAAAATGGCTCACCAGCCCGTGCAGGTAGCTGCGCGCACCGTCGGACAGCGGCGGGAACTCGGCAAAGCCGGCATCGGACAGCGCGATGAACCAGGTGATCTCCACCTGCACGCGGCGATGCATGTAGCCGAATTCGCTCATGATGGGGCGCAGGTCGGCGAGTTTGGCGGCATAGCGGCCGTCCAGCGGAGAAAGGGCGGTAAGGGACGTGAGGCTCATGGGCCGCTATTGTAGGTGCTGACCCCAAGTCGACGGGGGCGGATGGCAATCCATCGCTAGAATCCTGGATCAACAGAATTTCATCAAGAAAACGGGTGGATTCCGGCCGCCGGCCGGACCGGCAATGACTCACTCCCCACACACCATGAAACTGATTGGAAGCAAGGCCAGTCCCTATGTGCGCAAGGTGCGCGTGGTCATGGCGGAAAAGAAGCTCGACTACCGGCTGGAGCTGGAAGACGTATGGTCGACCGACACCCGCATCGCCCAGGTCAACCCGCTCGGCCAGGTGCCCTGCCTGGTGCTGGACGACGGCGAGGCGCTGTTCGACTCGCGCGTGATCGTCGAGTACCTCGACACCCTGTCGCCGGTGGGCAAGCTGATTCCCAGCGTGGGCCGCGAGCGCGCCGAGGTCAAGACCTGGGAGGCGCTGGCCGACGGCGTGCTCGACGCCGCCGTGCTGGTGCGGCTGGAAAACATCTTCGAGGGCCGTACGCCCGAGCAGCGCAGCCAGGCCTGGATGGAGCGGCAGACCGGCAAGGTCTGGGCCGGCCTCGAATACCTGAGCAACGGCCTGGGCAAGAAGCCGTATTGCCTGGGCAACGGCATCCACATCAGCCTGGCCGACCTGGCCGTGGGCTGCATGCTGGCCTGGCTCGATTTCCGCTGCCCCGAACTCGACTGGCGCCGCCCCTATCCCAATCTGGAGCAGTTGCTGCACCGGCTGGAAGAGCGGCCGAGCTTCGCCTCCACCCGTCCCGACTGATGGCGGGCGGCCGCCCGCTCAAGGCCGAAGCCATCCCCGCTTTTCCCGCACCGCCCAGGCAAAAGAAAACCCAGCGCGAAGGCTGGGTTGGCTTGGAAAAATGTTGCGAAGCGTCCCGAAGCGAATGATAGAGAGGGAGGGAGGAGAAGCACTTCAGGCTTGCAGTCACGCGGTGAAAGGCTTCGCAACAATAAACTGGTTCGGCAATGCGGCGGTTTCGGTTCCTTGAAAGGCTGGCATCGTTGCCAATAGAGTAGGTCCGATGGCCCAAAGTTCCATACCTTTTTCCTTAAAGATACGTAAAGTGAGATTTTGAACCTACTGCCAATGGCTTGTTGTATCAGTATTTCTTGCTACAAAATTTGAATTTTTGTGAATTGTCGCGGTTATTGTATCTGAAAGTAACCTAAACGCCTACCACCTTATCCCAGTACGTAGTTCCATAGTGCGCGGATGGCCTGCTGCTGGGGGGCCAGCTCGGCATCGGGCACCTGGGTGGGGGCCTCGTTGAGGCGCGCCGTGTGCTGCACCCGCCGCAGTTCGCGGTAGGCATCGGCGGCGGCATGGCCCATGCCGGCGGGCAGCAGGCCGGCGGCTTCGGCGCGCTGCAGCAGCGCGATGTTGCCCAGGTTGGCGACCAGGCCCGGGTGCTGGCCGGCGTGCAGTAGCACCAGGTACTGCACGACGAACTCGGCATCCATCATGCCGCCCACGCTGTGCTTCACATCGAAGCGCCCGGCGGCGATGGGATGGCCGCCGCGCACGCGCTCGCGCATGGCGACGATCTCGTTCTTGAGCGCGGTAGCGTCGCGCGGCGCGGTGATCACGGCCTCGCGCACGGTGTCGAAGCGCTGTGCCAGCCCCGGCGCGCCCAGCACGCAGCGCGCACGCGTCATGGCCTGGTGCTCCCAGGTCCAGGCGGTGTTGCTGCCGCGCTGCTGCTGGTAGTTGGCGTAGGACTCGAAGCTGGTGATGAGCAGGCCCGAGTTGCCGTTGGGCCTGAGCGCGGTGTCGATCTCGAACAGATCGCCCTCGCCGGTCTTGACGGTGAGCCAGCTGATGAGCTTGCGCACGAAGGCGGCGTAGGCCTCGGGGGCGCGATCGTCCTCGTCGTCGAACACGAAGACGATGTCCAGGTCGCTGCCGTAGCCCAACTCCTTGCCGCCGAGCTTGCCGTAGCCGATGATGGCGAACTGGGGTTCGTCGCGGTGGCGGTTCTTCAGCCGCTCCCAGCACCAGCGCGAGGTGATGCGCAGCACGGCGTCGGCCAGTGCCGAGAGGTCGTCGGCGACCTGCTCGACGGTGATCTGCCGCTCCACGTCGCGGGCCAGCGTGCGGAAGGTCTCGGCATGGTGGGCGCGGCGCAGCAGGTTCAGCAGGTTCTCGTCGTCGTCCTCGCCGGTGGATTGCAGCGAGGCGCGGCGGCGCTCCAGCTCGACCTCGAAGTCGGCGGCGCTGAAGCGCTCGTGCATCAGCGCGTCGCTGGCCAGCTCGTCGATCACGCCGGGGTGCTGCAGCATGTAGCGCGCCGGCCATTTGGCGGCGCCCAGCAGGTGCAGCAGCTTCTCGTGCACGGCAGGGCGTTCCAGCAGCAGCGCCAGGTAGCTTTCGCGGCGCAGCAAGGGCTCGATCCAGTCGGCCAGGCGCAGGGCGGCGATGTCGCTGACCTGGCCCTGCTCCAGCCACTGGCCGGTGCGCTGCACCAGCAGGATCAGCCGGTTGCGGCCCGATTCGCTCAGGTATGCGAAGCGCGGGTTGCTCTGCCACTGCTGCACGCGCTCGCGCACGGCCTCGGGCAGGCGGCTGAGCACGCCGTCGAAGTCCGGCGCCGCCGCTGCCGCCTTGGGGCCGCCGCACTGGCCGTTCTTGCAGGCGGGCTTGCCGCCGAGCAGCTTGTCGAACTCCTGGGCGACGAACTCGCGGTGCGCGTCGAGCTGGTGCAAGAAGGCGCAGCAGTCGGCATAGCCCAGGGTCTGCGCCATCCAGCGCAGGTCGTCATCGCGCGTGGGCAGCACGTGGGTCTGCTGGTCGTCCAGGTACTGGATGCGGTGTTCCACGCGGCGCAGGAAGGTGTAGGCCTCGGCCAGCGCCTGTGCGGTGTCCTGCGGCATGAGGTTGGAGCGGGCCAGCCGCTCCAGCGCCTCGAGCGTGGGGCGGCAGCGCAGCTCGGGGAACTGTCCGCCGCGCACCACCTGCAGCAGCTGCACGGTGAACTCGATCTCGCGGATGCCGCCGCGCGAGAGCTTGACGTCGTTGGCGCGCTCGGGGTGGCCGGCGCTGCGCTTGCTGGCATGGTCGCGGATCTGGCGGTGCAGCGAGCGCAGTGAGTCGAACACGCTGTAGTCGAGGTAGCGGCGGAACACAAAGGGCAGCACCACGCCGCGCAGCGCCTGCACCTGGGGCTGGGCGATGCAGTCGCGCGGCGCGACCACGCGGCTCTTGAGCCAGGCAAAGCGCTCCCATTCGCGGCCGTGGACCTGCAGGTATTCCTCCAGCGCGGACAGCGAGATCGCGGCCGGGCCCGAGTTGCCGTTGGGCCGCAGCGCCAGGTCGACGCGGAACACGAAGCCGTGCTCGGTGGTCTCGCCGATCAGCTGGTAGATGAGCTTGACGGCGCGCGAGAAGTACTCGTGGTTGGAGATGCGGCCGCGCCCGTCGGGCAGGCCGGCGGTCTCGCCGTCGTGCTCGTAGACGTAGATCAGGTCGATGTCGCTGGAGACGTTCAGCTCGCGCGCGCCGAACTTGCCCATGCCGATGATCCACAGCTGCACGGGGTTGCCGTTCGTGTCCTGCGGGGCGCCGTGGCGCTGGTCCAGCTCGGCGCGGGCGGCTTCGCAGGCGGCCGACAGCGCCAGCTCGCCCAGCTCGGTCACGCCGCGGGTGATGGTTTCGAGCGGCGCCTGGGCCTCGCAGTCCAGGCGGATCAGCCGTTCCATCACCAGCTGGCGCAGGATGCGCAGCGCCGCCGGTAGCGGCTGGCCCTGCTGCTGCAGCGCGGCCAGCGTCTGCTGCATGCTGGCGCGGGTGGGCTCACCGGGCGGCAGCAGCGTGAACAGGTCTTCGTAGCGGCGATGCAGGCGCTGGAAGAAGCGGGAATGCTCGGCCAGAGCGGTATCGTTGGATCCTGTCATGGTTCAAATCGTCACACTTGCAAAAAGGCCGCTGGCAAACTTCCGTCGGGGCCGCAGGTCATAATCTTTTTCTTTTCACGTTGTAGGCTCGAATCGACTGTGCATCCGCCCCGCCCGCTCAAGCTTTTGGCCTGGCTGATGCGCTGGACCATGCGCCTGCTGGCCGGTGTGGCCCTGGTGCTGGCGGCATTGGTGGCGGTGCTGCACTGGGGCATTGTGCCCCGTATCAATGACTTTCGCCCCGGTGTGGAATCTCGCCTGTCGCGGGTGCTGGAGGTGCCGGTACGCATAGGCCGGCTCGAGGCCGACAGCAGCAGCGGCCTGGTGCCGGCGCTGCGGGCGCACGACGTGCGCCTGCTGCAGCCCGACGACCCCGACGCAGCGCCCGGCCTGCAGCTCGACCAGGTGCAGGTCGCGCTGTCGCTGCGCTCGCTGCTGGCGCTGCGGGCCGAACAGATCGTGATTCGCTCGCCGCGGCTGCAGGTGCGGCGCGAGGCCGATGGCGGCATCCGCGTGGCCGGCATCCCGGTGCTGGCGGCGCCGGGCGAGGGCAGCAACACCGCGGCCGACTGGCTGTTCCGCCAGCGCGAGATCGTCATCGAGGGCGGGCAGGTCACCTGGACGGACGCGCAGCGCCAGCTGCCGTCGGTGGACTTCAGCCAGGTGCAGCTGCTGCTGCGCAATGCCGGCCTGCGCCACGAATGGCAGGTGTCGGTCACGCCGCCGTCCGCCTGGGGCGAGCAGCTTGTGCTGCGCGGGCGCTTCCGCCAGCCGCTGCTGGCGCTGCATGGCGGCGACATGCGGCGCTGGACGGGCCAGCTCTTCGCCGAGGCCACGCGGCTCGACGCCGCGGGCATGGCGCCCTACCTGTCCGAATGGGTGCCGCTCAAGCAGGGCCAGGGCTCGGCCCGCATCTGGCTGGACATTGCCGAGGCGCAGCTCAAGGACGGCACCGTGGACCTGGCGCTGCGCGACGTGCTGGCGCAGTGGCCCACGCAGCGGATTTTGAAGAAATCGTGCTCTAGCCCAACACCATCAAGCGCTAAAAGCTATAAAAACAATAGCGAACAAGACAGCTCCGCCGTCGATGCCTGCGTGGATGCCAAGTCGCAGGCGGCCTGGATGCCGCAGGAGCCGCTGGTGTTGCGCTCGGTGCAGGGGCGGCTGGGCGGTGCCACGACGGACCAGGGTTTCCGCTTCTTCACCGAGCAGCTGGCGGTCGAGATGGGCGACGGCCGCCGCTGGCCCGGCGGGCGGCTGCGGGTGGAGCATGCCTACCCCCAGGGCACCGAGCCGAGCGAGACCGACGTGGAGCTGCACAGCATCGACATTGCGGCGGTGAGCGCGCTGGCGCGCGGCCTGCCGCTGCCGGCCACGCTGCGGCGCTGGCTGGCGGACTACGCCCCGGCAGGCACCGTGCAGCAGGCGGCGGCGCACTGGCGCGGCGACATGGACGCGCCGCAGGACTGGCGCGCCACGCTCGACGTGGAGCAGCTGGCCATGGGCGTGTCGGGCACGAAGGATGCCAAGGCGCGGCCGGTGAGCGCCGCCGCGCAGTGGGGCCTGCAGGGGCTGAGCGCCACGCTCGAAGCCTCGGCCGGCGGCGGCAAGGCCCGCATCCGCATGGGCCAGGGCGGCCCCGGCGCGCTGTACCTGCCCACGGTGTTCGAGGAGGCGGTGCTGCCGTTCGACCAACTCGACGGCGAGGTGCGCTGGACGGTGGCGGGCGACGCCATCCGGGTCGAATCCGACAAGTTCACTTTTGCCAATGCCGATGCCGCGGGCCAGGCGCGTTTCGACTGGCGCACCGCGGACGAAAAACGCTCGTCCAGCGGCTCGCGCTTTCCGGGCGTGCTCGATCTGTCGGGCCAGCTCAGCCGCGCCAAGGGCAACCGGGTGCACCGCTACCTGCCGCTCGAGATTCCGGCCGATGCGCGCCACTACGTGCGCGACGCCGTGGTGGCCGGCGAGGCCGGCCCGGTGCAGTTCCAGGTCAAGGGCGATCTGCACGATGTGCCGTTCCGCAAGCCGGACTCGGGCGTGTTCCGCATCAGCGCGCAGGTGCGCGACGTGCACTACGCCTACGTGCCGGCGTCGCTGCAGGCCCCGGGCGAAAAGCCCTGGCCGGTGCTCTCCAGACTGTCGGGCGAGCTGCTGTTCGACCGCGCCTCGATGGAGGTGCGCAATGCCAAGGGCATCCTCGACGGCAACGACAAGATCCGCGTGGAGCAGGCCCAGGCGCGCATCGCCGACCTGGAGGACACGCGGGTGCTGGTCACGGCCCAGGCGCGCGGGCCGCTGCCCGACATGCTGGCCACCGTCAAGCGCTCGGAGATCGCGGCGCTGACCGAGGACGCCATGTCCAAGGCCGTCACTAGCGGCAACGCCCAGCTGCAGCTGCGCCTCGATCTGCCGGTGCACCGCATGCGCGATGCCAAGGTCGATGGCAACGTGCAGCTCGCGGGCAACGACATCCATTTCCACCCCGACGCGCCCGCGGTGGCGGCGGTGTCGGGCGCGGTGCATTTCTCGGAAAAAGGCTTTGCGCTGCAGAACCTGAAGGGGCAGGCGCTGGGCGGCGAGGTGCTGCTGAGCGGCGGCATGGATGCCACGAAACCCGCAGCCGACATGCTCGACGTGCGCGCCGAGGGCGTGGCCACCGCGCAGGGGCTGCGGCAGGCTTCGCTCACCCCGCTGACGCAGCTCGCGCAATGGGCCGACGGGCAGACGCGCTACGCGCTGAAGCTGGGCGCCGCGCACGGCCAGGCGCAGATCCTGGTGAGCAGCGACATGCAGGGCCTGGCCTGGCGCCTGCCCGCGCCATTGGCCAAGCCGGCGGCCGAGTCCTGGCCGCTGCGCTTCGTGCAGCGCTTCGAGGGCGATGCCGGCGAGCGCGAGCGCATCGAGGTGGACCTGGGCGCGCGTGGCGCGGTCAGCTTTGTGCGTTCGGCCGGCGCCGCACCGCGGGTGTTGCAAGGCGCGATCCGTGTCGGCGACGGCCCGGCGCTGCCGTTGCCGGCCCAGGGCGTGGCGGCGCGCGTGCGCCTGCCGCAGCTGCCGGTGGAAGACTGGCTGAAGGTGGCGGAGGCCCTGGCACCGTCTTCGCCGTCCTCGCCGTCCGCACCGGCGGCCCAGCCGTCCGCGGCTGCCGAGGCGCCGTGGATGGACTACCTGCCCAGCCGCTGGGACGTGGACCTGGGCCAGCTGCGCTACCAGACGCTGGAGGTCAACCAGTTGCAGCTGCGCGGCAGCCGCAGCGGCCGGCGCTGGACCAACCAGCTCAGCTCCAGCCTCGCGGACGGCACGCTGGAGTACCAGCAGGAAAGCGGCGGCCCGGGCAAGATCGTCGCACGGCTGGCGCAGCTGCGCGTGAAGGCCGACGAGCCCGACGTGGACGTGCGCGCGCCCCAGGTGCCGGGCAAGGAGCCGCAGCGGCTGCCGGCGCTCGACGTGGTGGTCGACGACCTGCAGTGGCACGGCCACGCGGCCGGCCGGCTGGCGCTGCAGGCCGTCAACCAGGGGCCCGCGGCGCGGCCCTGGTGGCACCTGACCAGCTTCAACATCCAGAACGACGACGCCAGCCTGCACGCCAGCGGCGACTGGGGCCGCCCGCAGGCCGCGGCCACCGGCCCGGTGCCGGGCGACGGCCCGCGCCGCACGCAGCTGGAGATGCGCCTGGAGCTGCGCGACACCGGCGCGCTGCTGGCGCGGCTGGGCATGCCGGGCGTGGTGCGCCAGGGCAAGGGCCAGCTCACTGGCACGCTGGGCTGGATGGGCAGCCCCTTCAACCCCGACTACCGCAGCATGGACGGCCACCTGAACATGGACGTGGGCCAGGGCCAGTTCCTCAAGGCCGACCCGGGCCTGGCCAAGCTGCTGGGCGTGCTCAGCCTGCAGTCGCTGCCGCGCCGGCTGACGCTGGACTTCAAGGACGTGTTCAGTTCGGGCTTCGCCTTCGACTTCGTGCGCGGCGACGTGAAGATCGCCGCCGGCGTGGCCTCCACCAACAACCTGCAGATGAAGGGCGTGAGCGCCGCCGTGCTGCTGGAGGGCAAGGCCTCGCTGCAGAACGAAACCCAACAGCTGCACGTGGTGGTGATCCCGGAGATCAACGCCATGACGGCCTCGCTGGTGGCCACCGCCATCAACCCGGTGATCGGCCTGGGCAGCTTCCTGGCGCAGGCCTTCCTGCGCGGGCCGCTGATGCAGGCGGCGACGCAGGAGTTCTCGGTCACCGGCTCCTGGAGCAACCCCGAGGTGGAGCGCGTGGCACGCGGCAGCCGCAAGGCCGGCGGCGCCGCGGCCGATAATCCGGCTGTCCAACCAGCCTCACCGGGAAGCACACCATGAAAGCAGCCGCCATCCAGATGGTCTCGGCCACGAGCTGGCCGCACAACCGCGACCAGGCCCTGGGCCTGCTGCAGGAGGCGGCCGATGCCGGTGCCGAGCTGGCGGTGCTGCCCGAGTACTTTTGCATGATGGGGCAGCGCGACACCGACAAGCTGGCGCTGGCCGAGCAGCCCGGCCGCGGGCCGGTGCAGGATTTCCTGGCCGGTGCCGCGCAGCGCCTGGGCCTGTGGATCGCCGGCGGCACCCTGCCCATGGCCGGGCCCGACGCGCAGCACGTCTACAACAGCCACTGCGTCTACGGACCCGATGGCCAATGCGTGGCGCGCTACGACAAGATCCACCTGTTCCGCTACGCGAACGAGCGCGAGTCCTATGACGAAAGCCGCGTGATCACCGCCGGGCGCGAGGCCGTGCAGTTCGAGCTGCCCAGCCGCGACGGCCAGCGCTGGACCGTGGGCCTGTCCGTATGCTACGACCTGCGCTTTCCCGAGCTGTACCGCCAGCACGCGGCGGCGGGCGCGCATCTGCTGCTGGTGCCCAGCGCGTTCACCCACACCACGGGCCAGGCGCACTGGGAGCTGCTGCTGCGCGCGCGCGCCGTCGAGAACCTGGCCTTCGTGCTGGCCGCGGCGCAGGGCGGCGTGCACGAGAACGGCCGCCACACCTGGGGCCACAGCATGCTGGTGCACCCCTGGGGCCAGGTGCTGGCGCAGCAGGAGCAGGGCCCCGGCGTGGTGCTGGCGGAGCTGGACTTCGCCGCGCTCACGCAGGCGCGCGCCCAGCTGCCGGCCCTGCAGCACCGCGTATGCTGAAGGCGCTGGAGGGGACGGCGGCCTGGGTGGCGCGCCACTGGCTCCAGGCCTGGCGCCGCTGGTCGCTGTGGCTGGCGCTGGTGCTGCTGGTGCTGGGTACCCTGGTCACGCAGGTCTGGCTCACGGGGCGCTACGAGGTCTCGCAGGTGCAGCAGCGGCTGGACCGCGACGTGGCCGATGCGGTGGCCGACGTGCGCGAAGCCTTTGCCCGCAATGCCATCCAGCTGCGTGCGCTGTACCGCGCCGACGGCGACATGATGGCCTGGGGCATCGATGCGGCCGACCTGCTGCGCAACCACCGCGAGCTGGCGCACGTCGAATGGCGCACGCCGCGCCAGCGCATCGTGGCCGTCGAGGAAACGCCGTACCTGAACCTGCAATGGCACACGGTGGACCGCACCGACGCGAACTCCGACAGCTACACCGCCTGCGTGCGCGCGCAGCGCTCGGGCGCGCCGTCATACTCGGGCAGCTACTTCCTCTCGCTGGGCAACGGTACCGGCGCGGAACTGGTGGAGCTGTGTGTGCCGGTGGCCACCGGCGGCCAGCTGCATGGCTTCGTCGTGGCCACCTACGTGCTGCAGAACGTGCTCACCGACCTGGTCAGCGACAAGCTGCGGCGCAACCACGAGATCTCGTTCACCGAGCCCGACGGCACGCGCCTGGCCAGCCTCAGCACCACGCGGCGCGGCACGCGGGTGTTCACCTCGCAGCAGCTGCTGGACCTGCCCGGCACCACGCTGGTGCTGCGCGTGGACAGCTGGCACGCGGCACCCAACCTGTTCCCCAACGTGCTCACCGCGCTGGTGGCGGTGATGTCGATCGCGCTGATCACCGTGCTGGTGGTGCTGGTGCGCGACAACCGCCGCCGCCTCAAGGCCGAGCGCGACCTGGGCGACGCGCTGGCCTTCCGCAAGGCCATGGAGGACTCGCTGGTCACCGGCCTGCGCGCGCGCGACCTGCGCGGCCACACCACCTACGTGAACCCGGCGTTCTGCGAGATGGTGGGCCTCACGGCCGAGGAGATCCTGGAGCAGCACATTCCCGCGCTCTACTGGCCGCCCGAGCGGGTGAACGAATACCTGCAGCGGCACCGCACGCGCTACACCGACATGGCGCCGCCGCGCGAGCGCTACGAGTCGGTGTTCATGCGCCGGGACGGCACGCGCTTTCCGGTGCTGGTCTTCGAGGCGCCGCTGATCACCGCCACCGGCCAGCACACGGGCTGGATGAGCGCGGTGGTGGACATCAGCGAGCAGCGCCGTGTCGAGGAGCTGTCGCGCGCCCAGCAAGAGCGGCTGCAGGCCTCGGCGCGCCTGGCCATGGTCGGCGAGATGGCCTCGCTGCTCAGCCACGAGCTGAACCAGCCGCTGGCCGTGATCTCCAGCTACGCCACGGGCACGCTCAACCTGCTGCCGCCTGATGCCGACGAGGCCACGCTGCGCCACGACCTGCCCGACGTGCGCATGGCCGTCGAGCGCATCGCCCAGCAGGCCGAGCGCGCGGGCAAGGTCATCAAGAGCGTGCACGACTTCGTGCGCCGCCGCGACCAGTCGCGCGAATCGGTGCCCCCGCAGGAGCTGATCGACGCCATCCTGCCGCTGGTGCGCCTGCAGGCCCACAAGCTGCGCGTCGACGTGGCCCTGGACGTGGCCTTGGACGTGCCGCCGGTGTACTGCGACCGCACCATGGTCGAGCAGGTGCTGCTCAATCTCAGCCGCAACGGCATGCAGGCCATGGACGTGCCCGGCTGCATCGAGCGCCGCCTGCAGATCGCGGTGCGCCGCGCCTCCAGCACGGCGGGCCGGGCCTGGGTGGAGTTCGTCGTGGCCGACAGCGGCGAGGGCATTCCCGCCGATGTGGAAAAGCGCTTGTTCACGCCCTTCTTCACCACCAAGGAAGAGGGCATGGGCCTGGGCCTGAGCCTGTGCCGCACCGTGGTGGAGCAGCATGGCGGTTTCCTCAGTTACCGCGCCAACGAGCCGCGCGGCACCGTGTTCAGCTTTACCATGCCCGCTTGGCGCAACGATCCTGGAGAGTGATGCCCCTTCTGAATGCAACCGTATACATCGTGGATGACGACGCCGGCGTGCGCGAGGCGCTGGCCTGGCTGCTGCGCTCGCGCCGCCTGGTGAGCGAAGGCTTCGACTCGGCCGAGGCCTTCGATGCCATGCTCGCGGCGCGCAGCTGCCCGCAGCGCGACCCGGCCTGCGTGCTGCTCGACGTGCGCATGACCGGCATGAGCGGCCTGGCGCTGTTCGAGCGCATGGTCGAGCGCGGCGACATCGCTGGCCTGCCGGTGATCTTCCTGACCGGCCATGCCGACGTGCCCACCGCGGTGGCCACCGTCAAGCGCGGCGCCTTCGACTTCTGCGAGAAGCCGTTTTCCGACAACGCGCTGGTCGATCGCGTGGAGCAGGCGCTGGAGGCATCGGCCGCCTTCCTCGACGGCATGCGCGAGCACGAGCAGGTGCGCGCCCGCGTCGACGAGCTGACCGACCGCGAGCAGGCCGTGATGCGCCTGGTGATCGACGGCCTGCCCAACAAGCTCATCGCCGACCAGCTCGCGATCAGCGTGCGCACGGTCGAGGTGCACCGCGCGCGCGTGTTCGACAAGATGCAGGTCAAGTCCGCGGTGGAGCTGGCCAACCTGCTGCGCGACAGCCAGTGGGTGGGTCTGGGTGCGCAGTCGGATTCTCAAAAAAGATAGCTGATGGCGCTTGCTGGACAAGCGCTGGAGCCATATTTGATCAAAAAAACGGGCCTCGCGGCCCGTTGTCTTGTGTAGCGCTGCGGCGCGGATCAGGAGGGCTTGACTTCGCCCACGAAGATCTCCACGCGGCGGTTGCGCGCGCGGCCCTCGGAGCTGTCGTTCGTGGCCACCGGCTGGCGCGAGCCCATGCCCTCGACCTGCACGCGCGCGCCGTTCACGCCGCGGGCCGTCAGGTAGTTGCGCGTGCTCTCGGCGCGCTGCAGCGACAGCGGGTTGTTGATGGCATCGGTGCCGGTGCTGTCGGTGTGGCCGATGATGCGCACCTGGGCGTTCGGGTTGTTGCGCAGGCCTTCGGCGAAGCGCTCCAGGATGGGCGCGAAATTGCTCTGGATGTCGGCGCGGTTGGTCTGGAACGAGATGTCGCTCGGGATGTCGAGCTTGAGCTGGTTGTCCTGCGTCTGCGTCACCACCACGCCGGTGCCGGCCGTGGCCTGCTGCATCTCCTGCTTCTGCTTTTCCATGTGCTGCGACCAGATGTAGCTGCCCAGGGCACCCACGCCGGCGCCGATCACGGCGCCCGTGCCGGCATGGCCGCCGGCGATGGCGCCCACGGCCGCGCCGCCCAGCGCGCCCACGCCCGCGCCGGTGGCGGTGCGGCGCTGGGTGTCGGACATGTTGGCGCAGCCGCTCAGGACGGCGATGCTGGCCACGGTGCAGATCAGGATTTTCTTGCTCATGACTCACTCCTCAAAAAAAGCAAAACGGAAAGGATCCGTGTGGCTTTTGATTGTGAACAGCGCGCGTGGCGAATGCCAGCACCAATGCTTAATAATGGTAAAAAATCACCGAACAAGCGGCCCAGTCCTACGTGGTGGATGCCCTATTCGCGCGGCGGTTGATCTTCTTTGCGTACGATTTCACCTTTTTTCCGACCGGCAAACATGGTCCACCAGACGATCGCCACGAGTATGACCAAGGCCAGCAGCGCTTCCAACAGAATCAATAGCATCGTTTCTCTACGCAATGTGGGGGTGGCGCTGATTGTAGGCATCCTCTCGGCCTGCTCGAGCACACATGTGCCGCTGGAGCCATCGACCACCACGCCCATGCCGCCGGTCTCGGGCAGCATCGAGGTCGTGCCGCCCGATGCGAACGAGCCGCTGCCGCCGCCGATCCAGCAGCTCAAGAGCCGCTGGGTGCCGGTGCACTGGTCGTCGGTGCCGGGCGTGGAGAGCGATGCGCTGCACGAGGCCTGGAACGCCTGGATCAAGAGCTGCGGCCGCCCGGCCGCGCCGTTCGCCGCGCTGTGCTCCGAGGTGCGGCGCATGAGCCTGGCCACCGGCGACGAGCAGCGGGCCTGGATGAAGGCGCGCTTCCAGCCCTACCGCATTGAGTCGCTCGACGGCAACCCCGACGGCATGCTGACCAGCTACTTCGAGCCCATGCTCGACGGCAGCCGCCTGCCGGGCAACGGCTTCTCGATCCCGATCTACCGCGCGCCGGCGAGCCTGGGCAGCAAAAAGCCCTGGTTCACGCGCCAGCAGATCGAGACCTTGCCGCAGGTGCAGGCCGAGCTGCAGGACAAGGTGATCGCCTGGGTCAACGACCCGGTGGACGCGATGGTGCTGCACATCCAGGGCTCGGGCCGCGTGCGCATCACCGAGCCCGACGGCTCGCAGCGCATGATCCGCGTGGCCTATGCGGCCACCAACGACCAGCCCTACCGCAGCATCGGCAAGTGGCTGCTCGACCAGGGCCTGATCCGCGACGCGACCTGGCCCGGCATCAAGGCCTGGATCGCGCAGAACCCGGCGCGCATCAACGAGCTGATGTGGAGCAACCCGCGCTACGTGTTCTTCCGCGAGGAGCCACTGTCGGGCCTGGACGCCGAGTTCGGCCCCAACGGCGCGCAGGGCGTGCCGCTCACGCCGGGCCGCTCCATCGCGGTGGACCGCCAGAGCATTCCCTACGGCACGCCGGTGTGGCTGGCATCGCCCGGCCCCACGGCGCAGCTCAGCCGCCTGGTGCTGGCGCAGGACACGGGCAGCGCCATCGTCGGCGCCGTGCGCGCCGACTACTTTGCCGGCTGGGGCCACGAGGCGGGCGACTTCGCCGGCCGCGTGAAGCAGCCGCTGCGCCTGTGGGCGCTGTGGCCGCGCAAGACGGCCGTGCGCTGATCCACCAGGCGCGGTTAGGCCCGTTTGGCCTGCGGCGGGCAGGGCGCGGGCGGCGCGTCCTCGTGCAGGTGCTCCTGGGTGTAGGCCGTGCCCCAGTCGCGCATGGCGACCAGCACCGGCTCCAGCGAGCGGCCCAGAGCGGTCAGCGCGTAGTCCACGCGCGGCGGCACCTCGGCATGCACGGTGCGCTCGACGATGCCGGCTTCTTCGAGCTCGCGCAGCTGCAGCGTGAGCATGCGCTGGGTGATGGCGCCTATGGTGCGGCCCAGCTCGCTGAAGCGCTTCTTGCCGTGCAGCAGGTGGAACAGGATGATGGGCTTCCAGGTGCCGCCCATCACCGACAGCGTGACTTCGACGGCGCAGCCGCTCTTGCCGTTCAGACGTTTCATGGGGCTGGTTCTCCTGCCGGAAGTCTAGGGACGATCCTTGTGCGGGTGCAATACTTACATTTTTAATACTACCCCACAAATATGTTGGTTCTGGCGCGCTTCGCCCTTTGCCTGCACCATGCATGGCATCGATTGACCTGAAGGAAAGCAACGCCATGAAAGCCATCCAACTGCAGCAACCCGGTGGGCTGGACCACCTGCGCCTCGTCGACCTGCCGGCGCCCGGCGCGCCCGGCGCCGGCGAGATCCAGGTGCGCATCCATGCCAGCTCGCTCAACTACCACGACCTGGGCGTGGTGCTGGGCCGTGCCGGCGCGGCCGACGGCCGCATCCCCATGGCCGATGGCGCCGGCGTGGTCACCGCGGTGGGCGCGGGCGTGGCGGAGTTCGCCGTGGGCGACGCCGTGGTGTCCTGCTTCTTCCCGCAGTGGCAGGCCGGCGACCAGGTGCCCTTCACCTTCGCCACCGTGCCCGGCGACGGCGTGGACGGCTTTGCGCGCGAGCTGGTCAACCTGCCGGCCACGGCCTTCACCCACGCCCCCAAGGGCTACACGCACGACGAGGCCGCGACGCTGACCACCGCCGGCCTCACGGCCTGGCGCGCGCTGGTGGTGGATGCCGGCATCCAGGCGGGCGACACGGTGCTGGTGCTGGGCACGGGCGGTGTCTCGATCTTTGCGCTGCAGATGGCGCGGAGCATGGGCGCGCGCGTCATCGCCACCACATCCAGCAATGCCAAGGCCGAGCAGCTGAAGGCGCTGGGCGCCGAGGTGGTCATCAACTACCAGGAAACACCGCAGTGGGGCGAGGCCGTGCTGGCCGCCACGGGCGGGCGCGGCGCCGACATCGTGGTCGAGGTTGGCGGTCCGGGCACGCTGCCGCAGTCCATCCGCGCCTGCCGGCCGGGCGGCCACATCGCGCTGATCGGCGTGCTCACCGGCTTTGGCGGCGAGGTGCCGACGGTGGAGCTGATGCGCAAGCAGCAGACGCTCAAGGGCCTGATCGTCGGCCACCGCGAGCAGCAGCAGGACATGGTGCGCGCGCTGGAGCAGTTCGCCTGGCGCCCGGTGATCGACAGCCGCTACCCGCTGGAGCAGATCGCCGAGGCCTTCGCGCACCAGAAGGCGGCGCGGCACTTCGGCAAGATCTGCCTGAGCTACTAAAAAAAAGAGAGCTGCTGGCGCTTGTTGTTATTGGGTTTTCAATGATTTTGTATTTGAAATCCAATGATGATGAGCGCTAGCAGCTATTGTTTTTGACTACTGCAGGTGCTTGAGCGGCAGCGCGCTGCTGGCCTTGACCTCGCCCAGCGAGAAGCTGGTGTGCACGTCCTTCACGTTCGGCAGGTGCAGCAGCACGTTGCGCACGAACAGCGAGAAACTGTCCAGGTCGGGCGCCACGACCTGCAGCTCGAAGGTGCCCGCGCCGCTGATGTAGTGGCAGGACGTGACCTCGGGCAGCTGGCGGATCGCGTCCTCCATCTTCTGCGTGATGCCGGCCGTGTTCTGCGCCGCATCCAGCCGCACGAAGGCCAGCACGCCCAGGCCGATCTTGTGGCGGTCGATCTCGGCGTGGTAGCCCTTGATGAAGCCCGACTGCTCCAGCGCCCGCACGCGCCGCCAGCACGGCGCGGCCGACAGGCCCACGCGCTGGGCCAGCTCGGCGTTGGTCAGGCGCGCGTCCTGCTGCAAGGCTTCGAGGATGGCGAGGTCGTATTTGTCAAGGTTGTTCATATTTTGGCTTGATGGAGCAAGATTCTTTCAAATACTAGCGGAAACACGGCAATAAAAAGAATACTTTATTCCATCGCGCCGGCATACACTGCAAAATCGAACCAGGGTGCCTGGGCGACGGGGTGGAACATGCCCCGCGCCGGGGCATCCAAGCCATAAGAACTGCTTCCTGTCGCGGTGCCCGGCGATCCCGGCGCTGCGCCACTCCCCACGATGGAGACCGCACGATGAATGCCCAACTGCCCGAACATATCCGCAAGGCGCTGGAGACGGTGTCGCTGGACGACAAATACTCGCTAGACCATGGGCGAGCCTTCATGAGCGGCGTGCAGGCCCTGGTGCGCCTGCCCATGCTGCAGCGCCAGCGCGATGCGCTGCAGGGCCTGAACACCGCGGGCTTCATCAGCGGCTACCGCGGCTCGCCGCTGGGCGGCTACGACCAGGCGCTGTGGGCGGCCAAGAAGTACCTGAAAGAGAACCACATCGAGTTCCAGCCCGGCGTCAACGAGGAGCTGGGCGCGACGGCCGTGTGGGGCTCGCAGCAGCTCGACCTGTATCCCGAGCGCAAGAAGTTCGACGGCGTGTTCGGCATCTGGTACGGCAAGGGCCCGGGCGTGGACCGCAGCGTGGACGTGTTCAAGCACGCCAACATGGCGGGCACGGCCAGGCACGGCGGCGTGATCGCGATCGCGGCCGACGACCACATCAGCAAGTCCTCCACCGCCGCGCACCAGAGCGACCACATCTTCAAGGCCGTGGGCTCGCCGGTGTTCTTCCCGTCCAGCGTGCAGGACATCCTGGACATGGGCCTGCACGCCTTCGCGATGAGCCGTTTCGCCGGCGTCTGGTCGGGCATGAAGACCATCCAGGAGATCGTCGAGTCCTCGTCCAGCATCTCGGTCGACCCCGACCGCGTGAACATCGTCATCCCCGAGGACTTCGAGATGCCGCCCGGCGGCCTGCACATCCGCTGGCCCGATCCGCCGCTGGAGCAGGAAGCGCGGCTGATGGACTACAAGTGGTACGCCGCGCTGGCCTATGTGCGCGCCAACAAGCTCAACCACAACGTGCTCGCCACGCCGAATGACCGCTTCGGCATCATCGCCAGCGGCAAGGCCTTCAACGACACGCGCCAGGCGCTGGCCGACCTGGGCCTGCACGACGACGTCTGCCGCCAGCTCGGCATCCGCCTGCACAAGGTCAACGTGGTGTGGCCGCTCGAAGCCTCGATCACCCGCGACTTCGCGATGGGCCTGCAGGAGATCCTGGTCGTCGAGGAAAAGCGCCAGGTCATCGAATACCAGCTCAAGGAAGAGCTGTACAACTGGCGCTCCGACGTGCGCCCCAACGTGCTGGGCAAGTTCGACGAGCAGGAGGGCGACAACTCCGGCGGCGAATGGTCCATGCCCAACCCGAGCAAGAACTGGCTGCTGCGCCCCAAGGCCGACCTGACGCCGGCCATCATCGCCCGCGCCATCGCCAAGCGGCTGAAGAAGCTGGGCGTGCCCAGCGACATCGTGGCGCGCATGGACGAGCGCCTGGCTGTGCTCGATGCGCGCGACCGCGGCATCGCCGAGCTCAAGACCGAGTCCGGCGACCGCGTGCCATGGTTCTGCAGCGGCTGTCCGCACAACACCAGCACCCGCGTGCCCGAGGGCAGCCGCGCAGTGGCTGGCATCGGCTGCCACTACATGGTGAGCTGGATGCCCGAGCGCAAGACCAGCACCTTCACGCAGATGGGCGGCGAGGGCGTGACCTGGGTGGGCCAGGCACCGTTCACCAAGGACGAGCACATCTTCGCCAACCTGGGCGACGGCACCTACTTCCACAGCGGCCTGCTGGCCATCCGCCAGAGCATCGCGGCCGGCGTGAACATCACCTACAAGGTGCTGTACAACGACGCCGTGGCCATGACCGGCGGCCAGCGCGTGGGCGAGCGCCCCGAGGGCCACTCGGTGCTGCAGATCATGAACAGCCTCAAGTCCGAAGGCGTCGCCAAGCTGGTGATCGTGACCGACGAGCCGCAGAAGTACGACGGCGTGAAGCTGGCCGACGGCGTGACCGTGCACCACCGCGAGGAGCTGGACCGCATCCAGCGCGAGTTCCGCGAGATCAAGGGCACGACGGCCATCATCTACGACCAGACCTGCGCCACCGAGAAGCGCCGCCGCCGCAAGCGCGGCACCCTGGCCACGCCAGACAAGACGGTGCTCATCAACGAGGCCGTGTGCGAGGGCTGCGGCGACTGCTCCAGCAAGTCCAACTGCCTGTCGGTGGAGCCGCTGGAGACCGAATTCGGCCGCAAGCGCCGCATCAACCAGAGCTCCTGCAACAAGGACTACTCCTGCGTCGACGGCTTCTGCCCCAGCTTCGTCACCATCGAGGGCGGCAAGCTGAAGAAGGCCAAGAAGGAACAGAAGGGCGACCTCGCCAGCATGCCCGCACTGCCCGATCCGGCGCTGCCCGTGGCCACCCAGGCCTGGGGCATCGTCGTGGCCGGCGTGGGCGGCACCGGTGTCATTACCATCGGCTCGCTGCTGGGCATGGCCGCGCACCTCGAAGGCAAGGGCGTGATCACGCAGGACGCGGCCGGCCTGGCGCAGAAGGGCGGCTCGACCTGGAGCCACGTGCAGATCGCCAACACCCCCGAGGCCATCTACACCACCAAGGTCGACACCGCCAAGGCCGACCTCATCATCGGCTGCGACCCCATCGTGGCCGCCACCAAGACCACGCTGGCCGCGATGCAGCAGGGCCGCACCTTCGTGGCGCTGAACACGCACAACACGCCGACGGCCGCGTTCGTGACCAACCCGAACTGGCAGTTCCCCGAAGCCAGCTGCGAGGCCGCCATCCTCGCCGCCGTGGGCCGCGACAGCGTGGGCATGTTCGATGCCGAGCAAGTGGCCACGCAGGCGCTGGGCGACAGCATCTACACCAACCCGCTGATCCTGGGTTACGCCTGGCAGAAGGGCATGATCCCGGTGAGCCACGCCGCGCTGATGCGCGCGATGGAGCTCAACGGCGTGCAGGTGGACAACAACAAGGCCGCATTCGAATGGGGCCGCCACTGCGCGCACGACCTGGCCCATGTGCAGTCGCTGTTCCAGGCCGCGCAGGTGATCCAGCTGGTCAAGAAGCCCTCGCTGCCCGAGCTGGTGGACAAGCGCGTCGCCTTCCTGACCGACTACCAGGACGCCGCCTACGCCGCCGAGTACAAGGCCTTCGTCGACCAGGTGCAGGCGGCCGAGGCCAAGCTGGGCAGCGGCACCCGCCTGGCGCAGGCGGTGGCGCGCTACCTGTTCAAGCTCATGGCCTACAAGGACGAGTACGAGGTGGCCCGGCTGCACACGCAAAAGGAATTCACCGACAAGATCGCGTCCATGTTCGAGGGCGACTACCGCATCGTCCACCACCTGGCGCCGCCGCTGACGGCGAAGAAGAACGACAAGGGCGAGCTCGTCAAGAAGGCCTACGGCCCGTGGATGCGCAAGGCCTTCGGCTTCATGGCCGGCCTCAAGGGGCTGCGCGGCGGCGCGCTCGACCTCTTCGGCCGCACCGACGAGCGCAAGATGGAGCGCGCGCTGATCGCCGAATACCGCCGCTGCATCGAAGAGCTGCTGACCCGGCTGGACGCTGGCAACCTGGCGCTGGCGGTGGAGATCGCCTCCATCCCCGAGGACATCCGCGGCTTCGGCCATGTGAAGGAGCGCCACCTGCACGCCGCCCGCGCCAAGTGGGACCGGCTGATGGCGCAGTGGCGCGAGGGCGCCGCCGCCCAGCCGGCGGCGAGCCAGCCGGCCGCCACGGTCTGAACTCCAAGGCCTGGCGGACTCCGTGGGCCCCTTTCCCAGCCGCCGGCCTGTGCCGGCGGCTTTTTTCATGGGAAGTGGACAGTTAATGCCTTGAAAACAGGGCAAAAACCGGCGTCCGCATGGGTTTTGCCCCGCGCCGGTCCGCATGGCAGGCCATACAATGCATTCCTTTGGCGTCCCGGTGCCGGTTCCGGCGCGGGCGCCTGTACATCCCCCATCATCGGAGTCTCTCTTGTTCATTTCCTCTGCATTCGCACAGACCGCCCCTGCCGCCGCTGCCAATGGCGGGATGATGTCCTCGCTCACCAGCATGCTGCCGCTGGTGCTGATGTTCGTGGTGCTGTACTTCCTGATGATCCGCCCCCAGATGAAGCGCCAGAAGGAACACCGCGCGATGATCGACGCGCTGGCCAAGGGCGACGAAGTGGCGACCTCCGGTGGCCTGATCGGCCGCGTGACCGGCATGGCCGAGCAGTTCCTGCAGGTGGAAGTGGCCTCCGGCGTGGTGGTGCAGGTGCAGCGCAGCGCCGTGACGCAGGTGCTGCCCAAGGGCACGATGAAGTAACCCTGGCAGGACCGACGAGGCGCGGCCCTGGGCGCGCCTTTTGTTTTGCCCCCAATGCGTAAGGCTACAGCGCGATCATGAACCGTTATCCGGTCTGGAAGTACGCGATCATCGTGATCGCGCTTCTGGTGGGGATCATCTATACCCTGCCGAATTTTTATGGAGAGGCGCCTGCAGTCCAGGTCGCCTCGGTCAAGGCCACGGTCGTGGTGGACCCGGCGCTCGAAAAGCGCGTGGAGGGCCTGCTGAAGGACGCCGGCGTGCAGCCGACGGCCCTCGCGCTCGAGGGTGGCTCGATCCGCGTGCGCTTTGACAAGGAAGACGAACAGCTCAAGGCCAAGGGCGTGCTGGAGCGCGCGCTGATCCCCGATACCGCCGATCCTTCGTACATCGTGGCGCTGAACCTGATCTCGCGCTCGCCCGCATGGCTGACGGCGCTGCATGCCAAGCCCATGTACCTGGGCCTCGATCTGCGCGGCGGCGTGCACTTCACCATGCAGGTGGACATGCAGGCGGCCATCACCAAGCGCATCGACACGCTGGTCAGCGATGTGCGCCTGGCCTTGCGCGACAAAAAGATCCGCCATGGCGGCGTGAACCGCGAGGGCCAGTCGCTCGAGGTGCGCCTGCAGGACGAGGCCACGGCCACCACGGTGCGCAACCTGATCGCGGACACCATGCCCGACCTGCAGGCCAGCGTGGTGAGCAGCGGCGCGACCTACACCGTGCGCGCCGCCATCAAGCCCGAGTCGCTGCGCAGCGTGCAGGAGCAGGCGCTCAAGCAGAACATCACCACGCTGCACAACCGTATCAACGAACTCGGCGTGGCCGAGCCGGTGATCCAGCAGCAGGGCCTGGACCGCATCGTCGTGCAGCTGCCCGGCGTGCAGGACCCGGCGCAGGCCAAGGACATCCTGGGCCGTACCGCGACGCTGGAAGTGCGCATGGTCGACGAAAGCTCCGAGGCGCGCTCCGCCGAGCTGGGCTCGGGCCCGGTGCCTTTCGGCTCCGAGAAATACAGCGATGCCAACGGCCAGACCATCATCGTCAAGAAGCAGGTCGTGCTGACCGGCGAGAACCTGAATGATGCCCAGCCCGGCTTCGACAGCCAGACCCAGGAGCCGACGGTGAACCTGTCGCTGGACGGCAAGGGCTCGCTGATCTTCAAGGACGTGACCCGCGAGAACATCGGCAAGCGCATGGCCATCCTGCTGTTCGAGAAGGGCAAGGGCCAGGTCGTGACGGCGCCGGTGATCCGCTCCGAGATCGGCGGCGGCCGCGTGCAGATCTCCGGCCGCATGACGACCAAGGAAGCCAACGACACCTCGCTGCTGCTGCGCGCCGGTTCGCTGGCCGCGCCGATGGAGATCATCGAGGAATACACCATCGGCCCCAGCATGGGCAAGGAAAACGTCGAGGCCGGCATCCACAGCGTGGTCGGCGGCTTCATCGCGGTGGCGGTCTTCATGTGTATCTACTACATGATCTTCGGCGTGATCTCGTCGATCGCGCTGATCGTGAACCTGCTGCTGCTGCTGGCCATCCTGTCGATGCTGCAGGCCACGCTGACGCTGCCGGGCATTGCGGCCATGGCGCTGGCGTTGGGTGTGGCGATCGACTCGAACGTGCTGATCAACGAACGCGTGCGCGAGGAGCTGCGCGCGGGCGCTTCGCCGCAGGCCGCCATCCATGCGGGCTACGAGCACGCCTGGCACACCATCCTCGACTCGAACGTGACCACGCTGATCGTCGGCCTGGCGCTGCTGGCCTTCGGCTCCGGCCCGGTGCGCGGCTTTGCCGTGGTGCACTGCATCGGCATCCTGACCAGCATGTTCTCGGCCGTGTTCTTCTCGCGCGGCCTGGTCAACCTGTGGTACGGCCGTCGCAAGAAGCTCAAGAGCGTGTCCATCGGCCAGGTCTGGAAGCCCCAGGGCGACGAGCACCGCTCGGTGGCCTCGGTCAAGAAATAAAGAGGGAGTCGGAACATGGAATTTTTCCGAATCAAGCGGGACATCCCGTTCATGAAGCACGCGTTGATCTTCAACGCGATCTCCTTCATCACCTTCGCGCTGGCCGTGTTCTTCCTGGTCACGCGCGGCCTGCACCTGTCGGTGGAGTTCACCGGCGGCACCGTGATGCAGGTGGCCTACCAGCAGCCGGCCGACGTGGGCAAGATCCGCGAGCAGATGTCCGGCCTGGGCTACCAGGACGTACTGGTGCAGAACGTGGGCAGCGCCGACCGGGTGATGATCCGCCTGCCGTCCGAAAAGGGCGTGACCTCGTCGCAGCAGAGTGAGAAGGTGATGGGCGTGCTGAAGGCCGCGAGCCCCGACGTCACGCTGCAGCGCAGCGAATTCGTCGGCCCCTCGGTGGGCGACGAACTGGTGCACGGCGGCCTGATGGCGCTGGGCATGGTGGTGCTGGGCATTGCGGTCTACCTGGCCATCCGCTTCGAATGGAAGTTCGGCGTCGCGGCCATCATCGCCAACCTGCACGACGTGGTCATCATCCTGGGCTTCTTCGCCTTCTTCCAGTGGGAGTTCTCGCTGGCGGTGCTGGCGGCCATCCTGGCGGTGCTGGGCTACTCGGTGAACGAGTCGGTGGTGATCTTCGACCGGATCCGCGAGGCTTTCCGCAAGTTCCGCAAGCTCTCGACGGCCGAGGTGATCGACCACGCCATCACCTCGACCATGAGCCGCACCATCATCACCCATGCCTCGACCGAGGCCACGGTGCTGTCGATGTTCTTCTTTGGCGGCCCCAGCCTGCACTACTTTGCGCTGGCGCTGACCATCGGCATCCTGTTCGGCATCTACTCGTCGGTGTTCGTGGCGGCCGCCATTGCGATGTGGCTGGGCGTCAAGCGCGAGGACCTGGTCAAGACCACCAAGAAGGACCTGGACCCGAACGATCCCAACGCGGGGGCGACGGTATAAGGCATCGCCCTGCCGTCCCACGCAGAGCGTAGCCATGGTTGCCGCCCCCGTTCCGGCCCAACGCCAGCCGCAGGCCCGGCGCAGGCTTGCGCGGCAGGCGCGGCTGCGCTTTGTCGGCGGGCTGTGCGCGGGCGTGCCCGGGCTGGCCCAGGCGCTGCTGCAGGACCTGGCCCAGGGCCTGTCGCACCCGGGCGAGGACGACAAGCGCACCCATGTCGCACTGCGCTCCGCCCATGACGAGCTGACGGCGCTGCACGCGGCCTGGACGGCGGGCGTGGTGAAGTCGCTGCGCCAGAGCTTTCTGGCCGACGAGCAGGCCGATCCGGCGCCGCGCCCGTTCACCGAATCGACGCTGGAGTTGATGTCGGACGCGGCCATGGATGGCCGCATCGCGGCATCCCACCTGGCCCAGCAGCTGCTGGAGCACCTGGCCCCGGCGTTCGACGTGGTGCGCCGCACCACCCAATTCCTCGAAGACGAAGAGCTGCCCGCAGCGGACATCCTGCGGCCGGAATCCGTCTGCGTGCGCGTGGTCGACGCCTGGCACCAGGCCGGCCTGGGCCAGGAAGCCTGGACGGTGGCCCTGCCGGAGCTGCGGACGCAGCTGCGGCGCTGGCTGCAGCCGCCCTACGAGGCCGTGCGGCAGTTCTATGCCGACAGCCAGGCGGCCAGCGCCGAGGACCTGCGCGCCTACCGCATCAAGCGGGCCGAGGGAGCCGAGGCCGCTGCGCCGGCACCGGCGCCCGGCGCTCCCAGCGGTTTTGCCGCCGCCGCGCCCGGGACCTGGCCGGCGGGCATGGCGGTGCCCAGCGGCTACGGCGCACCGATGGTGGTGGCGGGCCAGAGCCTGCCCGCCGGCTACCGCGCGCCGGGTGCCGGGCCGCAGCCCTTTGTGGCCCAGCCATTTGCCCAGGCGCGGCAGCGGGCCTCGCAGGTGATGGCGCAGCTGCGGCAGTTCCTGGGCGGCGGCGGCCCCTCCGTGGCCATGGCCGAGGGCGCCGTAGCGGTGCCGGTCGGCTGGGTGCCGACGCCTGCGCTGCAGCAGGCGCTGGCGGCGGGCCAGACGGTGCTGCAGTCGACCTGGTTCCAGACGGCGCAGGGCGTGGCCGGCGTGGGCATGGTGCCGGCGGCCCAGCTCATCGGCCCGGTCGCGCTGGCGGTGCGCCAGCAGTCGACCGCGCTCAAGCAGGTGGCCACCAGCGAAGAAGAAAAGGCCATCATCGAGATCGTGGCGCTGATGTTCCAGAGCATCCTGCACGAGGAGCGCATTCCGCAGAGCGTGCGCATCTGGTTCGCGCGCCTGCAGGTGCCGGTGCTGCGCGTGGCGCTGGCCGAGCCCGAGTTCTTCAACGACCTGGAGCACCCCGCGCGCCAGCTGATCGACCGTATGGGCGCCTGCGTGCTGGGCTTCGAGGCGGCCGAGCTCAACGATGCGGCGGTGGAGGCCGAGATCCGGCGCATCGTGCAGGTCATCGAGCAGTACCCCGAGACCGGCAGCCGCGTGTTCCAGCTGGTGCTCAAGGAGTTCCAGCAGTTCCTCGAGAAATCGCTGCAGCAGTCGCCGCAGACGCGCACCCTGGTCAGCCTGGCCGAGCGCGTGGAGCACCGCGAGACGCTGGCCATCCAGTACACCATCCAGCTGCGCGACATGCTGGCCGGCATGCCGATCCGCGACGAGATCCGCGACTTCCTGTTCCGCCGCTGGTCCGAGGTGCTGGCGGTGTCGGCCGTGCGCTTCGGCGCCCAGCACGAAACCACGCTGCGCTACAAGCAGGCGGCGGCCGACCTGGTCTGGTCGGCGTCGGCCAAGTCGTCGAAGGAAGAGCGCGCCCAGGTGATGCGCCAGCTGCCGCAGCTGCTGGGCCTGCTGCGCCAGGGCCTGGCGCTGGCCGGTGTGGTGGACGAGGCGCAGGAGGCGGTGGTCAAGGCGCTGACCGACACGCTGGCCGATGCCTTCCTGGCCAAGACCGCCGAGATCTCGCGCCAGCACATCGACGCCATCGCCCAGCGGCTGGAGCACCTCGAAGACGCGCTCGACGACGTGGTGACCGACGACTACCCGCTCAGCGCCGACAGCATCGAGCTGCTGCTCGGCATCGACGCCAACACCATCCACGTCATCGCCGACAACGACACCGAGGCGCCGGCCGAGGCGCTGGAATGGGCGCGCGCGCTGCTGCTGGGGCACTGGTTCCTGCTGGACCACAACGGCTCGCCGATCCAGGCGCAGTACGTGTGGCAGAGCAAGCGCCAGCAGCTGCACCTGTTTGCCGCGCCGAACGGCTTCTGCTTCCTGTTCCAGCTGCAGCGCCTGGCCGGCTACCTGCAGGCCGGCCTGCTCGCGCCGCGCGAACTGGAAGGCATCACCGCCCGGGCCTCGCGCGACGCGCTGGCCAAGATCGAGGCCAATCCGGAACGGCTGCTCCAGTAGTATCAAAAAGAGAGCTGCTAGCGCTTGTTGTACAAGGGTTTCAGATGAATAAATATCTGAAATAGCCTAACAGTGTGCGCTGGCAGCTATGGTTTTTGCAATCAAGCCTGCCCCACGCGCTGGAATAGCCCGCCGGGCATGCGCGCCACCAGGCCCTCCAACTCCAGCTCCAGCAGTTGCGCCTGCAGCCGGGCGGCATCCAGGCCGGTGCGCGCCACCAGCGCGTCCAGGTCCACCGGCTCGTGCCCCATCTGCGTCAGCAGGCCGTCGCCGGGCTCGGCGGGGAAAGGCGATGGCGGCGCGGGCGCAGGCCTGGCGGCCGGCAGGGCCAGCTCCTCGAGGATGTCGTCCACACGCTCCACCAGCTTCGCACCCTGGCGGATCAGCGCATGGCAGCCGCGCGACTGCGGCGAATGGATGGAGCCGGGCAGCGCGAACACCTCGCGCCCCTGCTCGCTGGCCAGGCGTGCGGTGACCAGCGAGCCCGACTCGGTCGCGGCCTCGATCACGACCGTGCCCCGCGCCAGCCCCGAGATGATGCGGTTGCGCTTGGGAAAGTTGCCTGCCAGCGGATGCGTGCCCAGCGGGTACTCGCTCACGACCAGGCCCTGGGCCGCGATCCGCTGGGCCAGCGCGTGGTTGCCGCGCGGGTAGACGCGGTCCAGCCCGGTGCCGACGACGGCGATGGTGCAGGGCGCATCCTCGGCGCCTTCGTGGGCGAGCGCGCCTTCATGCGCCGCCGCATCCACGCCCAGCGCCAGGCCCGAGACGATGCAAAAGCCTCGCCCGCCCAGCTCGCGGCCGAAAGCCTGTGCGTTCTGCTTGCCTTGCGGCGTGGGATTGCGGCTGCCGACCAGGGCCAGGGCCTGCCCGGGCCAGCCGCGCAGGCGCTGGCTGGCGCCGTCGCCGTCGAACCAGCGCTCCGCGCCCAGCAGGTACAGCAGCACTGGCGGGTCGGCGGTCTCCAGCAGCAGCGCGGGGTAGTCCGGATCGCCCAGCGTCACGATGTGGCGGCGCGTGCCCGGCGGTGGGGCTTCGGTGAGCCAGCGCGCCGTGGCCTCGTACAGCGGCGCAAGGCCCTCGGGCTCCCGCAGCAGCGCCTGGGCCAGCGCCGGCGAGACGCAGGCCTCGAGGCTGGCCGCCGATTGCGCGAAGACCGAGGCCGGCAGCCCGAAGCGCGCCAGCAGGCGCCGCGCCGTGCCGCTGCCCACGCCCGGCGTGGTCAACAGACGCAGCCAGCCGTGGAGCTCCTCGGGGGCCATGGGGTCAGGGGTTGTAGCTGGGCGAAATCAGCGCGTCGCCCACGCGCACGCCTTCGCGGGCTTCAAGGACCAGCGCGTAGGAGACGCGGTCGAAGGTGCGGAACACCATGGCCAGGCCGTTGTACTCGTTGGGCAGCTTGATGACGGTCTTGTCGGCGTCCGTCTTGTCCTCGATGCGCGCGCCGTTGGTCATCAGGCGGAAGACATGGCCGGGCTCGATGCCGTTGACGGTGCCGCGGTTGATCGCGATCACCTGGTTCTTGGCCGCCGTGTCCACCGCGTCGTTGCCGTAGATCGACACCACGCTGCCCTGCAGGCTCTCGTCCGGCGCATGCGGCACGTAGCTGCGGAAGTTGCTGCGCGGCATGGGCAGCAGCCGGTCGTCGATGCGCACCTCGGATTTCACCGTCACCATGTCCAGCGTGGCCGGCACCGGGTCGGTCAGGCGGTTGCCCTTGGCGTCCAGCGAAGTGAGCGTGGACTCGCCGCGCACTAGGCGCGCCCGGCCCAGGTACTGCGCCTCGTAGCCGAGGATGGCGCCGGTCTCCGGGTCCTTCATCGGCACGGCCTTGCGGAAGATGCGGTACAGCTCGCGCTCGCCGGGCGTCTGCAGCGCCGGGCCGCCCGACGAGCGGGCATAGACGCGGTCGCCGGGCGACAGCAGGGTGCGCGTCTGCGCCGCGGCCACCAGGCGCGGCGCGCGCTCGATCTCGCCCTCGGCCAGCACCTCGGGCTCGACCATGAAGGTGTCGATCAGCCGCTGGTTGATCGTGGGCAGCGCGCTGTCAGCCAGGCTCAGCACCCGCGCCTGCGGCGACACACGGATCACTTCGTCGGTGCCGCCTGGCTGCGCGGTCGACAGGCGCGCGAAGCCGTTCCTGCGCTCCAGGTACAGGGTCTGGCCCGGGTAGATCAGGTGCGGGTTGGCGATGGCCTGCAGGTTCATGCCCCAGAGCTCGGGCCAGCGCCAGGGCTGGCTCAGGTACAGGCGCGAGATGTCCCACAGCGTGTCGCCGGGCTTGACCACATAGCGCTCGGGCGCGCTGGCGGCCAGGTCGGCCAGCGGCACGCCCTGCGAGGCCACCTGCCGGGCCGTGGCCTTTTGCTGCGAAGACACCGGCAACTGCGCGGCGGGCGTGGCGGCCTGAGCCGAGGCGCCGAGCAGCAGCCAGGCCGTCAGCGATGCGCCGGCGCGCACGGCGCTGCCCAGGATGGGAAATGAATGCGGTGCCTGCATGGCGAAGAACTCCCTCTCGTGTGCCGGTGGGTCGCCTGTCTTGAAGATGGTTCGGGGCGCCGGCAACAAATCGTTAATATCGTCACAGATTCTCAGGCCAAGCCCTTGATCGATCAATGATTATTGCAACGCCGGCCTGCGCCGGCCCGCGAAAGTTGCGAAAATAACGACATTCACGGATTCCGCCATGCCCATTCTGCCCATTCTTTGCTACCCCGATTCCCGCCTGTTCAAGGTCGCCAAGCCCGTGGCGGTGGTGGACGACCGCGTGCGGGCGCTGGTGCAGGACATGTTCGCCACCATGTACGACGCCAACGGCGTCGGCCTCGCCGCCACGCAGGTGGATGTGCACGAGCGCATCATCGTGGCCGATGTCTCGGAAGAGCGCGACCAGCCCTTCGTGCTGATCAACCCCGAGCTGCTCTGGGCCAGCGAAGAGAAGCAGCTCGGCGACGAGGGCTGCCTGTCGGTGCCCGGCATCTACGACGGCGTGGAGCGCTCGGTGGCCGTCAAGGTCAAGGCGCTCGACGAGCACGGCCAGGAGCGCGTGATCGAGGCCGAGGGCTTCAAGGCCATCTGCATCCAGCACGAGATGGACCACCTGCTGGGCAAGGTCTTCGTCGAATACCTGTCGCCGCTCAAGAAGAACCGCATCAAGACCAAGCTGCTCAAGCAGCAAAAGCGCGAACTGGCAGGGGCCTGAGCATGCTGGCGCACTCCCTCCGCAGGGTTGGCCTGGCCGCGGTGGCGGGGCTGGCCTTGCTGCTGGCCGGCTGCGCCTATCCCACGCAATTCAAGCCCGGCGACACCGAGGCGCAGGTGCAGGCCAAGCTGGGCCCGCCGTCGGCCACGGTGCCGCTGCCCGGCGGCGGCCAGCGCCTGACCTACACCACCCAGCCCATGGGGCGCGAGGCCTTCCAACTCAGCTTCGACGCGGGCGGCCGATTGCTCAAGACCGAGCAGGTGCTCACGGCCGAGCGCTTCGGCGCCCTCCCGATGGGCCAGTACACCGTGCAGCAACTGCTGCAGGACTTCGGCCCGCCGATGGAGATCACCGGCGTGTACAGCTTCGACGGCCGCATCTACACCTACCGCCTGTGGCAGGACAACATCAAGCGCCTGGCCCATGTGCATGTCGATCCCCAGGGCGTGGCGCGCCGGCTGATGTTCACCGACGAGCCCATGCCCGAGCCCCGGGACCCCGGCAAGTGAGCCGCCGCGGGCGGCCTGCCACCTTCCCCCTGGGGCGCCCTGCCGCCCCGTGGAACCCTGAATTATGAGAATCGTCTTTGCCGGCACGCCGGATTTCGCCCGTGTCGCCCTGCAGCGCCTGCTGGCCGCCGGCTTCGAGGTGCCGCTGGTGCTGACCCAGCCCGACCGGCCCGCTGGCCGCGGCATGAAGCTACAGGCCTCGGCCGTCAAGCAGTGCGCGCTCGAGCACGGCATCGCCGTGCAGCAGCCGCGCAGCCTGCGCCTGGATGGCAAGTACCCCGATGACGCCACCGCCGCGCGCGAGGCCCTGCTGGCCGCCCGGGCCGACGCGATGGTGGTGGCCGCCTACGGCCTGATCCTGCCGCAGTGGGTGCTCGACCTGCCCCGCCTCGGCTGCCTGAACATCCACGCCAGCCTGCTGCCGCGCTGGCGCGGCGCGGCGCCCATCCACCGCGCCATCGAGGCCGGCGATGTCGAGACCGGCGTGACCATCATGCAGATGGATGCGGGCCTGGACACCGGCGACATGCTGCTGGTCGAAAAGCTTGCCATCGCCGCGCACGACACCACGGCCTCGCTGCACGACCGCCTGGCCGAGCTGGGCGGGCGGATGATTGTCGAGGCGCTGGAGATCGCGGCCTGCGGTGGCCTCACGCGCACGCCGCAGCCCGAGCAGGGCGTCACCTACGCGCACAAGATCGAAAAGGCCGAGAGCACCGTGGACTGGAGCCAGGGCGCCGCGCAGATCGGCGCGCGCATCCGGGCCTTCAACCCCTTCCCCGCCGCCTCGACCGAGGCCAACGGCGAGACCATCAAGCTCTGGGACTATGCCGTTGATAGCAGTTCGCGCACGGCTGATGCGGCTCCTGGCCAGATTCTGTCGGTCAGCGACCAGGGCGTGATGGTGGCCTGCGGCGATGGCGCGCTGCGCCTCACGCAGCTGCAGCGCGCCGGCGGCAAGCGCCTGCCTGCGGCTGACTTCCTGCGCGGCTTTCCGCTGGCGGCCGGCATGCGCCTGGGCAGCGATCCCGCATGAGCTGGCAGGCGCTGCGGCGGGCCACCCAGCACCTGAGCTTTCGCGCCGGCGCGATCGACATGGCGGGCACCGCCGTGGGCATCGCGGCCTGGGCGCTGGTCACCGGCGTGGCCATGGTCAAGACCGGGCTGTCTGCGCCCGTGGCCATCTTCATGACACTCACCGTCTACGCCGGCAGCGCGCAGTTGGCCGTGCTGCCGCTGATGACGGCGGGCGCGCCGCTGTGGGTGGTCTGGTTCGCCGCCGCCTGCGTGAACCTGCGCTTCGTCATCCTGTCGAGCATGTGGCGTACCTACTTCGCCCACCTGCCGCTGCGCCACCGTCTGGCGATCGGCTATTTCAGCGGCGACGTGATCTTCGTCGCCTTCATGAAGCGCTACCACGCGCCGGTGGCCAAGCCGCAGCAGATCTACTTCTTCTGGGGCGCGGCGCTCACCAACTTCGTGGTCTGGCAGGTGTTCTCCATCGCCGGCATCCTGCTGGCCAACGTGGTGCCGCTGACCTGGGGCCTGGGCTTTGCCGGCGTGCTGGCGCTGATGGGCGTGCTGTACTCCATGCTGTTCGACCGCGCCTCGCATGCCGCTGCCATCGTCGCCGCGGGCGCGGCCGTGGCGGCCTACGGGCTGCCGCTCAAGCTCAACATCCTCGTGGCCATCGTCTGCGCGGTGGCCGTGGGCCTGATGATGGAGATGGCCGCGCACCCCGGCCGCAAGCCCAAGGTGGTGGTCATACCCAAGAGCGGCTCGCTGCCGTCGCCCGGGCCCGAGCGGCCCAGCGGCGAGAGCAGCGAAGTGCCGCTGCGCGAGGAGCACTGGCGATGAGCGAAGAGCTGTGGCAGATCATCGCCATCGCCGGGCTGACGGCGATCACCATCGTCACGCGGGCGTTCTTCATGATCCCCGAGCGCGAGCTGCCCATGCCCGACTGGCTCAAGCGCGGCCTCAAGTACGCGCCGCTGGCTGCGCTCACCGCGGTGATCGCGCCCGAGGTGCTGATGAGCCAGGGCCAGCTGATCTCCACGCTGGCCGATGCGCGCCTGCCCGCCGTGCTGTGCGCCACGGTGTACTACTTCAAGCGGCGCGGCATCCTCGGCACCATCATCGCGGGCATGGCGGTGTACCTGCCGTTGCACATAGGCCTGGGCTGGTAGCTTGCAAAAATAATAGCTGCTGGCGCTTGTTCAGTAAGCGCTGGAGGCTGTTTTGGCTATGAAAGCCGCCGCCCCGGCGACTGGAGGGGCGTGGCCGGGCTTCTACAATGCCGCCCAATTGCTTTGACTTGGGAACCGTGCCATGAACATTCTCCGCTTCTCCGACCTCTGCGCCCAGGGCCGCGTGCAGGGCCAGCGCGTCTTCATCCGCGCCGATCTGAACGTGCCGCAGGACGATGCCGGCAACATCACCGAAGATACGCGCATCCGCGCCTCGGTGCCCGCCATCGAGATGGCGCTGAAGGCCGGCGCCGCGGTGATGGTCACCAGCCACCTGGGCCGCCCCACCGAGGGCGAATTCAAGCCCGAGGACTCGCTGGCCCCCGTGGCCAAGCGCCTCGGCGAACTGCTGGGCCAACCCTATGAAAATGGGGTGCCGCTGGTCGCCAACTGGGTCGACGGCGTGCAGGTCGCGCCCGGCCAGGTCGTGCTGCTGGAGAACTGCCGCCTGAACGTCGGCGAGAAGAAGAACAAGCCCGAGCTGGCGCAGAAGCTGGCCAAGCTCTGCGACATCTACGTGAACGACGCCTTCGGCACCGCCCACCGCGCCGAGGGCACGACCTACGGCATCGCCGAGTACGCGCCCGTGGCCTGCGCCGGCCCGCTGCTGTCGGCCGAGATCGACGCCATCACCAAGGCCCTGGCCAATCCCAAGCGCCCGCTGGCCGCCATCGTCGCCGGCTCCAAGGTCTCGACCAAGCTGACCATCCTGCAGTCGCTGGCCAAGAACGTGGACCAGCTCATTGTCGGCGGCGGCATCGCCAACACCTTCATGCTGGCCGCGGGCCTGAAGATCGGCAAGAGCCTGGCCGAGGCCGACCTGGTGGGCGAGGCCAAGGCCGTGATCGCCGCCATGGCGGCGCGCGGCGCCGACGTGCCGATCCCGACCGATGTGGTCGTGGCCAAGACCTTCGCCGCCGATGCGCCCGCCACCGTCAAGAAGGCCACCGAGGTCGAGGACGACGACATGATCCTGGACATCGGCCCCGAGACCGCGGCCAAACTCGCCGCGCAGCTCAAGAGCGCAGGCACCATCGTCTGGAACGGCCCGGTGGGCGTGTTCGAGTTCGACCAGTTCGCAGGCGGCACCAAGGCCATCGCGCAGGCCATCGCCGAGTCCAGCGCCTTCAGCATCGCCGGTGGCGGCGACACGCTGGCGGCCATCGCCAAGTACGGCATCGAGGACCAGGTGGGCTACATCTCCACCGGCGGCGGTGCCTTCCTGGAGGTGCTGGAAGGCAAGCAACTGCCCGCTTTCGAGATCCTGGAAAAGCGCGCCGCAGCCTGATTCTGCAAATGTGAACAAAAACAACAAAATGCTAGCGCCTGCAACCGGGTGCGGCCAATTTTGCTTGTTTTTGTAAGGCAGGCCCCGGAGAATGAAGCCGAATCAGGGCAGGCGCATGCGCCTGCCCCATGCTTTATTCAGAGGAGGGAAAACATGGCTTTGTATAAGACCATAGGGATGGCCGCGCTCGCCAGCGCGGTCGTGGCAATGAGCGGGTGCGCCGAGGCGCCCATCCCCGGCGCCAGCAACTACTATCCGCAGCCCCAGCAGTACAAGGTACGTGCCGCCGGCCACTGGGACCTGATGGCCAACGACGTGGCCGCCGAGACCCTGGCCACGCTGGAGCGCAACGGCCTGTCGCCCAAGACGCCGATGCACGTGGCGCTGCCCCAGCACCCGAGCGCCTTCGACGCCGCCTTCCGCGAACTGCTCGTGACCAAGCTGGTGCAGCGCGGTGCCTCCGTCTACGACAAGGGCGGCCAGCAGCTCGAACTGAACTACGATGCCCAGGTCGTGCACCACAACGTGCTGCACCACGGCGACGCCCAGATCGGCGGCGGCCGCTCCAGCGGCTTTGGCGAAGCGCTGGGCAGCGACTACAGCGCCAGCACCGCCGCCGGCGGCCCGGCCTACACCGAGGTGCTACTGACCTCGGGCGTCACCCGCCAGGGCCAGTACGTGGCGCGCAAGTCCAACATCTACTACGTGGACAACGCGGTCGCCGGCCAGTTCGCCCGCCTCGTGCCGCCGCGCGCCGTCAGCATGAAGGTGGTGAACCAATGATGCGCGCCGCCTCCCTCGCCATCGCCGCGGCGGCCGCCCTGTTGGCCGGCTGCTCCAGCCAGCCCGCGCAGTCGGTCGCCACGCTGCGCTCCGAGCCCACCTACCAGACGGCCGCCGACAACGCCTTCCTGGCCAGCGGCCAGGACGCCATCGCCAAGCTCACCGCCAACCTCGACCCGCAGCTGCTGGCCGGCGGCCCGGTGCTGGTGGCCACGGTGGTCAACGTCAACAATCTGGGCACGTCGGCGCCGCTGGGCCGCACGCTGTCCGAGCAGTACGCCACGCAGATGGCGGCCCGCGGCTTCAACGTCAAGGAAATGAAGCTGCGCGGCGACGTCTATGTGCGCGAAGGCACGGGCGAGCTGCTGCTGTCGCGCGAGGTGCGCGACATCGCCCGCAACCACCGCGCCGTGCTGGTGCTGGTCGGCACCTATTCGCCCGCCGCCGGCTACACCTATGTGAGCCTCAAGCTCGTGCGCACCGAGGACAGCCGCATCATCACCGGCTACGACTACGCGCTGCCCAACGACCGCGACGTGAACCGCCTGCTGGGCAACTCGCGCTGATCGCGGCTTGCCGCAGAGCAGCCCACGCCGCTCCGGTCACGGGGCGGCTTTTTTTTCGGCCGCGTCCGCCTGCGCGGGCCACAGCACCGAGGCGATCGCCACCATCATCAGCGCCACCGAGGCCCAGTCCTGCCAGTGCAGCTGCTCGTTCAGCCAGATCGCGCCGCTGAAGACGCCGAGCACCGGGATCATCATCACGCTCAGCGTCGAGGCCAGCGGCGGCAGGCTGCGCGCCAGGTAGAACCAGGCCACCTGCGCAAAGCCGATCACCAGCAGCGCATTGAAGGCGATGGCGCCCACGGTGAACGCGGGCGGCGCCTGCCAGCGGCCGTGCTCGAAGACCACGCTCAGCGCCCCGAGCGCGATGGTGGTCTCCACCGTCATCCAGAAGGCCAGCGTCAGCGTGGGCACGGGCAGGGTGGCGCGGCGCAACAGCTGCGTGCCCAGGGCCCAGGTGCTGGCGCCGATCAGCATCAGCGCCACGCCGGTGGGGCGGCCGCCCAGCTTGTCGAACTCGTTCCACAGCAGCAGCATCACGCCGCAGGCCGCGGCGCCCACGCCCAGCCAGGCGCGGGGGGCGAGCCGGTCGCCCCAGATCCAGGCGCCCAGCATGGCCGAGAAGATGGGCATGGTATAGCCCAGGATGGCCGCGCGGCCGCTCGACAGCATGGGCACGGCCACGATGATCAGCGAATGCCACAGCACCATGTTGACCAGGCCCAGCAGCAGCACGCGGCCCCAGTGTTCGCGCGGCACCCGGAACGGCACCTTCATCGCCGCCAGCGCCGCGGCCATCACCGGCAGGCTCAGCACCATGCAGATGGCGCGGAAGGTCAGCGGCGGAAAGTCCTGCACCCCGAGTTTCATGACCGGCCAGTTGACGCCCCAGGTCAGCGTGAGCAGCACCAGTGTTATCAGTTGTTGTTGGGAGAGCTTGGGCATGGGGCCCGATGGTACCCATGCCGCCGGTTTCGTGCAGCGGCCCGCCGCCATGGGCCTGCGCGGCCCCGCGATTTACAATCCCACCCCATGCAATTTCTCGAGCAACTGCGTGCCGCGGGCACCCACAACGACTCCATGCTCTGCGTGGGCCTGGACCCCGAGCCCTCGCGCTTTCCCGGCGCCTGGAAGGGCGACGCCTCCCGGATCTACGATTTCTGCGCCGCCATCGTCGATGCCACGGCCGACCTGGCCTGCGCCTTCAAGCCGCAGATCGCCTACTTCGCGGCGCGCGGCGCCGAGGCCCAGCTCGAGAAGCTGATGGAGCACATGCGCCGCACGGCGCCGCAGGTGCCGGTGATCCTCGACTCCAAGCGCGGCGACATCGGCTCCACCGCCGAGCAGTACGCCATCGAGACCTTCGAGCGCTACGGCGCCGACGCGGTCACGCTGTCGCCGTTCATGGGCTTCGACACCATCCAGCCCTACCTGGCCTACCACGGCAAGGGCGCCTTCCTGCTGTGCCGCACCTCCAACCCTGGTGGCGACGACCTGCAGGCCCGCGTGCTGGCCGATGTGCCGGGCAACCCGCAGCTGTTCGAGCATGTGGCGCGGCAGGCCCAGGGCCCGTGGAACACCAATGGCCAGCTCGGCCTGGTGGTGGGCGCCACCCGGCCCAGCGAGATCGAGCGCGTGCGCGCGGTGGCGCCGACGCTGCCGCTTCTGATCCCCGGCGTGGGCGCGCAGGGCGGCGATGCGGTGGCCACGGTGCGGGCGGCCAGCATCGGCGGCGGGCCCATCATCATCAACTCGTCCCGCGCGGTGCTGTATGCCTCGCAGGGCGACGACTTTGCCGCGGCTGCGCGCCGCGTGGCGCAGCAGACGCGCGACACGCTGAACGCCGCCAAGACGGCCTGATATCCCCGAAAGCCTCCTCATGCCCACCACCGTCCCCACCCGCCGCGCGCTGCTCGCCTGCGCCGTCCTGGCTTGCGCCGCCGCGCCCGCACTGGCGCAGGAGGCCTATCCCACCAAGCCCATCACCATCGTCGTGGGCTACCCGCCGGGCGGCAGCACCGACCTGGTGGGGCGCCTGGTGGGCGCCGAGCTGTCCACCCGCCTGGGCCAGCCGGTGGTGATCGAGAACCTGGGCGGCGCCGGCGGCGCGATCGGCGCGCAGAAGGTGGCCAAGGCCGCGCCCGACGGCTACACGCTGCTGGTGGGCGCGAACAACGAGCTGGCGATCAGCCACCTGATCAACAAGTCGGTGAAGTACAACGTGTTCAAGGACTTCACGCCCATCGGCCTGGTGGCCAGCCAGCCCATGGTGCTGGTGGCCTCGCCCAAGATGGGCGTGAAGACCGCGGCCGAGTTCGTCAAGCTGGTCTCGTCCAACCCCGGCAAGTTCAGCTACGGCAGCTCGGGCGTGGGCACGGCGCTGCACCTGGCCGGTGAGATGGTCAAGGAGAACGGCAGGCTGTTCATGACGCACGTGCCCTACCGCGGCGTGGCGCCGCTGACCAACGACCTCGTGGGCAACAACCTGGAGTTCGGCATCTTCGTGCTCTCCAGCGGCCTGCCGCACATCAAGGCCGGCAAGGTGGTGGCGCTGGGCACCACCGAGGCCAAGCGCTCGCCGGCGGCGCCGGATATCCCGGCGCTGTCCGAGCTGCCGCAGTTCAAGAAGGTGGACATCAACTCCTGGTTCGCGGTGATGGGGCCGGCCCACCTGCCGCAGCCGGTGGCGGACAAGCTCAAGGCCGCGCTGCGCGACACGCTGCAGTCGCCCGAGTTCCGCAAGAGGCTCGAGGCCACCGGCAACGTGACGGCCTCGCCCACGGTCGACCTGGGCAAGTACCTGCAGACCGAGGTGGCCAAGTACCAGAAGATCGTCGAGTTCGCGAAGATCGAAGAGTGAAAGCTATTTAAATAATAGCTATTAGCGCTTGTCCATCAAGCGCTGGAGCCTGATTTGGCTCCAAGCTTTCCGCCCCAGACCACGACCACCAGCGCAGCCACCACCAGGGCCGAGCCGGCCCACTGCCAGCGCGTGACCGGCTCGCCCAGCACCAGCATGCCGGTCGTCAGCCCCACCACCGGCACGCACAGGCTGAACGGCGCGATGCGGTTGGCCGAGTAGCGCTGGATCAGCCGCGTCCACAGGCCATAGCCGATGATGGTCGCCACCCAGCCCAGGTAGGCCACCGAGGCCCACGACAGCCAGGGCACGGCGCGCCAGGTGTCGGCCTGCAGCCAGCGGGCGGCATCGCCGTCCACCAGCGCCGACAGCAGCACGAAGGGGACGATGGGCACCAGGCTACTCCAGGCGATGAAGGCCAGCGGGTCGTAGGACGCGTTCTGGCGCTGCGCCAGCCGCACCACCACGTTCGAGCAGGCCCACGAGGCCGCGCCGCCCAGCACCAGCAGCAGGCCGAGCAGGCTGGTGTCGCCGCTGCCGTGGGCCTGCAGCTCGTTCAGCGCAAAGCACACCAGGCCCAGCGCGGCCATGGCCATGCCGGCGAACAGCGGCCGGCCGGGGCGCTCGTGCAGCAGCACCAGGGTCCACAGCGCGGTGAAGAACACCTGGGTCTGCAGGATCACGCTGGCGAGCGACGCCGTCATGCCCACCTGGAGCGCGGTGAACAGAAAGCCGAACTGCCCCACACCCTGCAGCAGGCCGAAGGCCAGCACATGGCGCCAGGCCACGCGCGGCGGCCGCACGAAGAACACCAGCGGCACCGCCGCCCAGAGGTAGCGCACGGCGCCGAGCTGGAACGGCGTGAAGCTGCGCAGCCCCCATTTCATCGCCACGAAGTTCACGCCCCACAGCAGCACCACGAGCAGGGCGGAGAGCAGGTCGAGCGGGCGCAGCGAAGGGGGCGAGGCGGACATCGGGGCAAGGCGGATGGATCGGCCCTGCAGTATAGATTCAGGAGCGGCCCGGGCCCATGCGCAGCGCGCGGGCGCCGGTGTCGCGGTCGCGGCGCAGCGCATAGGCCAGTGCGCTGGCGCTGCGGTAGCCGCAGCGCAGCGCCGTGGTCTCCAGCGGCTCGCCGCGCGCCAGCGCCGCAGCCGCGGCATCGAGGCGCAGGCCGCGCAGCCACTGCTGGGGCGTGGCGCCGGCCAGCTCCTGCCAGCGCACATGGAAGCGCTGCGCGCTCATGGGCACCAGCGCGGCCAGCCGGGCCGTGGGCCAGTCGCCCGCCAGGTCGGCCTGCACCGCGCGGGCGATGGCCTGCATGTCGAGCTGGCGGCGCGGCAGCAATTGCGGCGCCTGCTGCAGCCAGGCGAGGTGGGCGGCGGCCAGCGCCTGCGCGGTGCCGGGCGCGGCGCGCAGCGCGGGCGGCGGCGCGGCAAAGCGCTGCAGGCGGGCGAGCAGCGGGTGGTCGGGCGCGTCCACCACCGCGATGGCGCTGCCGGGCTGGGCCAGGTAGCGGTGCACCGCGCCCGCGGGGATGACGACGCCGCTGGCGGTGTCGACGAAGGCGGCGCGGCCGTCGACCTCCAGCTCCATGCGGCCCTGCAGCGCGTACAGGATCTGCACATGGGCGTGCTGGTGCGCGTGCATCTCGCCATCGTAGTGGCGGACCGAGTATTCGGCGGTGTGCAGGCGGGCGGCAGAGCTCATGGCATCGCCATTATCTGGCGGCGGCGCGGTATATTTGCTGCGCCTGTCCGTTGATCGTCCTCCATGCCCCCATCCTCCACGTCCCCCGCCCCCCGCCGCTCCTGGAGCGAGACCGTGCGCGTCTACGCCGAGCCGGCCAGCCTGCGCATGCTCGCGCTGGGCTTCTCGGCCGGGCTGCCGCTGCTGCTGGTGCTGGGCACGATGTCGTTCTGGCTGCGCGAGGCCGGCATCGACCGCGCCACCATCGGCTACCTGAGCTGGGTGGCGCTAGCCTATGCCTTCAAGTGGGTGTGGTCGCCGCTGGTTGACCGGTTGCCGCTGCCGCTGCTGCACCGCCTGCTGGGGCGGCGGCGCAGCTGGTTGCTGCTGGCGCAGGGCCTGGTGGTGGCCGGCCTGCTGGGCATGGCCTTCACCAACCCGCAGACGCACCTGCACCACATGGTCTGGTGCGCGCTGGCCGTGGCCTTTGGCTCGGCCACGCAGGACATCGCGCTCGACGCCTACCGCATCGAGTCGGCCGATGCCGACCGGCAGGCGGCGCTGGCCGCCACCTACCAGACGGGCTACCGCATCGCCATGATTTGGGCCGGCGCCGGCGTGCTGTGGCTGGCGGCGCTGGCCGAGCCGGCCGGCGGCGGCTACCAGCAGCAGGGCTGGCGCGTGGCCTACCTGGTGATGGCGGCCTCGATGCTGGTGGGCGTGCTCACCGTGCTGCTGTCGCCCGAGCCGGCGGCGCGTGTGCTGGCGCCCGCGCGCAATGCGCAGGAATGGCTGCGCGGCGCGCTGCTGGATCCCTTCGCCGATTTCTTTCGCCGCTACGGCTGGCATGCGGCGCTGATCCTGGCGCTGATCGCCATCTACCGCATCAGCGACGTGGTGATGGGCATCATGGCCAACCCGTTCTACGTGGACATGGGCTACACCAAGGAGGAGGTGGCCGCCGTCAGCAAGGTCTTCGGCGTGGTCATGACGCTGCTGGGCGCCTTCGTGGGCGGCGTGGTGTCGATGCGCATCGGCGTGATGCGGGTGCTGATGCTGGGCGCCGTGCTGTCGGCAGCGAGCAACCTGCTGTTCGCCTGGCTGAGCACGCGCGGCCACGACCTGACGGGGCTGATCTGCGTGGTCTCGGCCGACAACCTGGCCGGCGGCATCGCATCGGCGGCCTTCATCGCCTACCTGTCGAGCCTGACCAATGTGCAGTACTCGGCCACGCAGTACGCGCTGTTCAGCTCAATGATGATGCTGCTGCCCAAGTGGTTGGCAGGCTTCTCGGGCGCCTACGTGGATGCGCACGGCTATGCCGCGTTCTTCACGTCGACCGCGCTGCTGGGCGTGCCGGTGCTGGTGCTGGTGGCGCTGGCGGCGCGCATGCGGCCGGTGGCGGCAAGCGCCGCGTAAGCTGCATGGGTTAGGCTGTTCCATAGCGATTTACCCAACTTTACGGCTGGGACAAGGCCATACCAATCCTCTATGTAAAGATGGCCGCAATCAAGATTCCGCCCCAAGAGCAATGAACACCATCCAACTGTTGATGATCGAGGACGACGAGCGCCTAGCCCACATGGTGAGCGAGTATCTCGGCCAGTCGGGCATGCAGGTCACGCACATGGCCGACGCCGCCAGCGGCCTGGCCGTGCTGCAGGAGCCCGCGGGCCAGCCGCTGCCCGACCTGGTGATCCTCGACCTGATGCTGCCCGACATGGACGGGCTCGAGGTCTGCCGCCGCATCCGCACGCTGGCGGGCGCCGCGGCGCATGTGCCCATCCTGATGCTGACCGCCAAGGGCGATCCCATGGACCGCGTGATCGGCCTCGAAGTGGGCGCCGACGACTACCTGCCCAAGCCCTTCGAGCCGCGCGAGCTGCTGGCGCGCATCCGCGCCATCCTGCGTCGCCGCGAAGGCGGCATGGCCGCCGCCATGCAGGCCAGCCAGGCGCTGCGCTTCGGCAGCCTCGAGATCGACCGCGACGCGCGCACGGTGAGCGTGCACGGCCAGATCTGCGACCTGACCTCGTACCAGTTCGACCTGCTGGTGACGCTGGCCGAGCGCGCCGGCCGCGTGCTGACGCGCGACCAGATCATGGAGGCCGTGCGCGGCCGCGAGTTGGAGGCTTTCGACCGCTCCATCGACGTGCACATGGGCCGCATCCGCGCCGCCATCGAGACCGACCCGAAGAACCCGCGCCGCATCCTCACGGTGCGCGGCGTGGGCTACGTCTTCGCCAAGCAGCAGGATTGAAACTCATATTTTGATAGCGGCTTGCGCTCACCAGTAGGGCGCTGGCGGCATATTTTTCTTTGGCCACCATGCAGTTGTACAAATACTTCGCCGAGCGCCTGTACCTGCGCATCTGGCTGACGGTGGTGGGCGGCGTGGCCGTGCTGATCCTGGTCGTGGGCTGGGCCTGGCAGGTGGCGGCCGAAGAGAACGCCATCCCCATGCAGCCGCCCACGCGCGAGCTGTCCATCCGCCGCCCCGATGGCACGGTGCTGCTGCAGGGCATTGCCGTGCGCCAACCCGGGCCGCCGGGCGAGAAGGTGAACTACCTGGTCGAGGACGAGGCGGGCCATTCGTACGAGATGGAGGTCTCGCGCCTGAGCGACCACCGCCGCCACCGGCCGCCGCCGCCCAACCTGCGCAGCCCCTGGGCGTTCTGGACGCGGCCGCCGTTCGGCTTCCTGTGGATGCTGGGCCTGGTGGGCATCGTCGTGGCCGTGGGGGTGTTCCCCATCATCCGCCGCATGATGATGCGGCTCGAGCGCCTGCGCAACGGCGTCAAGCAGTTCGGCGACGGCGACCTGTCGGTGCGCGTGCACCTGAACGGCGACGACGAGGTGGGCGAGCTGGCGCGCCAGTTCAACGCGGCCGCGGCGCGCATCGAAACCCTGGTGAAGTCGCACAAGACGCTGCTGGCCAACGCCTCGCACGAGCTGCGCTCGCCGCTCACGCGCATCCGCATGGGGCTGGAGCTGATGGACGGCGGCAAGCCCTCGCCGGCGTTCAAGCAGGAGATCCAGCGCAACATCACCGAGCTGGACCAGCTGGTCGACGAGATCCTGCTGGCCAGCCGGCTCGACGTGCGCGAGGTGGACGTGGGCACGACCGAGACCATCGACCTGATCGGCCTGTGCGCCGAGGAGACGGCACGCGTCGATGCCGAGCTGGAGGTGCAGGGCGACGGGTTGGAGGTGCGCGGCATCTCCAAGCTGCTGCGCCGCGCGATCCGCAATCTGCTGGAGAACGCCCGCCGCTACAGCTCGGGCCCTATCGAGCTGACGCTGTCGCGCCAGGGCCGGCATGCCGAGGTCCGCGTGGCCGACCGCGGGCCGGGCGTGCCGCTGGAGCAGCGCGAGCGCATCTTCGAGCCCTTCTACCGCATGCCCGGCGCGAGCGAGAAGCACGGCGGCGTGGGCCTGGGTCTGGCACTGGTGCGCTCGATCGCCGAGCGCCACGAGGGCGACGTGCACTGCGAGGCGCGCGAAGGCGGCGGCGCGGTGTTCGTGCTGCGCCTGCCGCTGGCCTGAGCTTTCAAAAAGATAGCTGCTGGCGCTTGCTGTTGCTTGATTTCAGTGCTGAATGCATCTGAATTCAAGGCGTAGAAAGCGCAAGCAGCTCTGTTTTTTGAATCCTAGAACACCACGCCCGAAACCAGGCCGATGTTCGCGTAAGGCGTGCACTCGCCGGTGCGCACCACGGCGCAGGCCTGGCGGCTGCGGGCCTTGAACTCCTCGTGCGACAGCAGCGTCGGCGCCTCGGGCAGCCAGGGCGCATCCGGCTGCAGCCACAGCGGCAGCGCGCCTCGGGCCGTCAGGCTTTCGCGCGCGAGCAGCATCTGCTCCACGCGCAGCTCGGCCAGCACGGCCTCCAGCACCTGCGACACCGTGGGCACGCCGCGCGTCAGCGCCAGGTCGATGCGGCGCACGCCCGGCGGTATGGGCAGGCCGGCGTCGCCGATCACCAGCAGGTCGCCATGGCCCATGGCGGCGATGATCTGCGAGAGTTCTGCATGCAAGAGCGGGGTGCGTTTCATAGGGGGCTCCAGGCCGTGGCCTGCGTGTGCGCGTCGACTTCGGCGCGGGTGGGAATGGAAGGCTGGGCGCCGGCGCGCGTGACGCACAGGCCCGCGGCGCGGATCGCCCATTGCGTGGCGCCGTCGAGCCCCTGGCCCTGGGCCAGCTGCGTGACGAGGGCGCCGAGGAAGGTGTCGCCGGCCGCGGTGGTGTCCACCGCCTGCACGCGCGCGGCCTGGTGCAGGCGCGCGCCCTGGGCGTCGGCCGCCAGCGCGCCGTCCGCCCCCAGCGTGATGACCACCTGCGCCGCGCCGCGCGCGCGCAGCTGCTGCGCCGCCGCGGCGGCCTGCGCCGGGCTGGCGATGGGGCTGCCCAGCAGCTGCGCGGCCTCGGTCTCGTTGACCACCAGCAGGTCGATCGCCGGCCACCAGTGCGCGGGCAGCGCCTGCATGGGCGAGGGGTTGAGCGCCACGCGGCAGCCCTGCGCGCGCGCCACGCGGATGGCGCGGTCCACCTGCGCCAGGGGCGTCTCGAACTGCAGCACCACATAGGCGCTGCCGGCCAGCAGCGGCGCCAGCAGGGCTTCGGGCACGTCGAGGTGCTGGTTGGCGCCGGGCACGACGATGATCTGGTTCTGCCCGCTGTCGTCCACGCTGATGGCGGCCAGGCCGGTGCCTTCGCTGGGGTGGCGCGCGATGTGGCGGGTGTCGATGCCGTCTTGCGCCAGCGCGGCCAGCAGCGTGTCGCCGTGCGCGTCGCGCCCGGTGCAGGACAGCAGCGTGGTCGCCGCGCCCTGGCGCGCGCAGCTCACGGCCTGGTTGCCGCCCTTGCCGCCGGGGATGTGCGCCATGCCGTGGGCGAGCAGTGTTTCGCCCGGCTGCGGCATGTGCGGCACGCGCAGCACCAGGTCCATGTTCAGGCTGCCCAGCACCACGATGCGCGGTGCGGCAGGAGAGGTGGGAGGGGTCAAGGCTGGCTTTCGGAAAACGGGGCGGCCGAGCTTTCGCGCACCACCAGCGTGGGCGCGAGCAGCTCGGGCTGCGGGGGCTGGGCGGAGGGGGTGGACTCGCCATGGCCGGGCCGCATGGCCTGCAGCAGCAGCGCCAGCGCGCGCTGCGCCATGGCGGCGGTGGGCTGGGCCACGGTGCTGAGGGCCGGGTGCGTGTAGCTGGCCAGCTCGATGCCGTCGTAGCCCAGCACGGCCAGCTCGCGGGGGATGGCCAGGCCGGCCTCGTGCGCGGCGCGCAGCGCGCCCATGGCCATCAGGTCGTTGCAGGCCAGTACCGCGCTGGGCCGCTGGGCCACGGGCGCCTGCAGCAGCCGCTGCATGGCCTGGTAGCCGCTGTTGACGCTGAAGTCGCCCACCTCGAGCGCGGCGGCGGGCAGGCCCAGCTGCGCCAGCGCGTCCTGCCAGCCTTGCACGCGCTGCTGGCTCGATTGCAGCGCGACGGGCCCGGCGATGCAGGCGATGCGGCGGTGGCCCTGCGCGGCGAGGTGGCGCGTGCCCAGCGCCGCGCCCAGGGCATGGTCGGTCTGCACGCAGGGGCAGGCCAGGCCGGCGATGGCGCGGTCGATCAGCACCATGGGCAGGCGGGTGCGCGCCAGCGTCTGCGACATGGCGGCGTCGTCGCTGGTCGAGGCCACGATGAGCCCGTCCACGCGCTTTTGCGCCAGCACGTCGAGGTAGCTGCGCTGGCGCTCGGGCTGGTCTTCGGTATTGCACAGCAGCAGCGCGTAGCCGGCGGCGAAGCAGGCGTCCTCGACGGCATGCACCAGCTCGGCGAAATAGGGGTTGGCGCTGCTGGGCACCAGCATGCCGATGGTGTGCGTGGCCTGGGTCTTGAGGCTGCGCGCCACCGCGCTGGGCACGTAGCCCAGCGCCTGCACGGCAGCCAGCACGCGCTCGCGCGTGTCGCCCTGCACGGCGCGCGTGCCGTTGAGGGTGTGCGACACGGTGGTGACCGAGACCCCCGCGTGGCGCGCAACGTCCTTGATGCTGGTCATGGCGGCGGGTGGCTCAGTGGCGCGCGGCGCGGCGCTGGCGCAGCGTGTCGATGATGACGGCGACCACGATCACCGTGCCGGTGATGATGCGCTTGCTCGGTTCGCTGGCGCCCACCTGGGCCAGGCCGGCCTCGAGCACGGCGATGATGAGCACGCCGAAGAAGGTGGCCAGCACCGAGCCGCGCCCGCCCATCAGGCTGGTGCCGCCGATGACCACGGCGGCGATCACCTGCAGCTCGATGCCGGTGCCGGCATTGGGGTCGGCGGCCTCCAGGCGCGCCGACTGCATCAGGCCCGCGAGCCCCGCCAGCAGGCCGGTGAGGGCGAACACGGCGATGCGGATCGGGCGCGGGTCGATGCCGGCCAGGCGCATGGCCTCTTCGTTGGTGCCGATGCCGATCACGTAGCGGCCGAACACCGTGCGCGTGAGCACCACATGGCCCAGCACGACGATGGCCACGGCCAGGATGAAGGCGGTGGATACGCCATCGACCACCGGCGCAGCCAGGCCCGAGATGGCATCGCCCACGTACTGCGTGCGCGAGTCGGTGACGAGGTAGGCCGAGCCGCGCAGGGCCTCCAGCATGCCCAGCGAGACGATGAAGCTCGGCAGCCGCCAGGCGACCGAGATGGCGCCGGTGACGGTGCCGCAGGCCAGCCCGGTCAGCAGCCCCAGCAGGCCGGCCAGCCAGGGGTTGAGGCCCCACTGCAGGATGGCTTGCGCCGCCACCGCGGCCGACAGCGCCAGCACCGAGCCCACCGACAGGTCGATGCCGGCGATGATGAGCACGAAGGTCATGCCCACGGCCATCACCGCGAGCGCAGGGATCTCGTTGGCGATGGTGACGAAGGTCTCGGCGCTCCAGAAATAGTCGCTCAGCGCGCTGAACAGGCCGATCATGCCCAGCAGCACGACCAGCAGGCCCAGGTAGGTGCCCCAGGCGCCCTGCAGCGACGCGCGCGGGGTGGGGGATGGGGGCAGGGTGTCAGTCGATGGCATGGGATTCAGGGGTTGTGGGGCAGGGCATTGCCGAAGGCGGCGGCCAGCAGCTGCTGTTCGCTCCAGGCGCCGCGCTCGAAAGTGGCGACGAGGCGGCCGTTGTGCATCACGCCTATGCGGTCGCACATGGCCATCAGCTCGCGCAGGTCGCTGGAGACCATCAGCAGCGCCTTGCCGTCGGCCACCAGCTGGTCCATCTCGTGGTACAGGTCGGCGCGCGCGCCCACGTCGACGCCGCGCGTGGGCTCGTCGAGCAGCAGCACCTCGCAGGGCTGGTGCAGCCAGCGCGCGAACACCACCTTCTGCTGGTTGCCGCCGCTGAGCGTGGCCACGGGCTGCTCGGCGCTTTGCGAGCGCACGCGCAGCCGCTGCACCCACTGGCGGGCCACGGCGCGCTCGTGCGCCAGCCGCAGCCAGCCCGCGCGCGCCACCTGGCGCACGCCGGCCAGCGTGGTGTTGACGCGGATGGACTGTGCCAGCAGCAGGCCCTGCGACTTGCGGTCTTCCGTCACCAGCCCGATGCCGGCGCGGATCGCGGCCATGGGGCTGGGCCAGTTGGGGCTGGCGCGGTGCGTGGGCTGTGTATTGCCGGCGTCGAAAAGCTGGATCTCGCCGGTGTCGGCGCGATCGGCGCCGAACAGCAGGCGCGCGAGTTCGGTGCGGCCCGAGCCGACCAGGCCGGCCAGGCCCAGGATCTCGCCCGCATGCAGGTCGAGGCTCACGTCCTTCACCGCCTGGCCGCGCGACAGGTGGCGGGCCGACAGGCGCAGTGGCCCTGCGGCGCGGCGTGGGCGGCCTTCGTTGTCCTGCACGGCGCGGCCCACCATGCGCTCGACCAGCTCGCGCTCCTGCACGCCCTGCATGGGCCGCACATCCACGAGGCGGCCATCGCGCAGCACGGCCACCTGGTCGGCGATGCGCTGCAACTCCTCAAGCCGGTGCGACACATAGACCAGCGCCACGCCACGGGCCTTGAGCTGCTCGATCTGTGCGAACAGGTGCGCGGTTTCCTTGGGCGTGAGCATGGCGGTGGGCTCGTCGAGCACCAGTACCTGGGTGCCGTCCTGCAGGTTGCGGGCGATCTCCACCATCTGCTGCTGGCCTATGCCCAGCTGCGACACCGGCATGGCCGGGTCGATGTCGGTCATGCCGATCTTGGCCAGCTGCGCCTGCGCCAGCGCCAGCAGGCGCGGGCGGTCGAGCCAGCCGCCGCGCCAGCGCAGGCGTGGCAGGCGGTCGAGCAGCAGGTTCTCGGCCACCGACAGCGTGGGGATCAGGCCCAGCTCCTGCATCACCATGCGCACGCCGTGGCGCTCGGCGTCGCGCCGCGACGCGGGGCGGAAGGGCTGGCCATTGAGCGCCAGCGTGCCGTGCGTGGGCGATTCCAGCCCGCACAGGATCTTGGACAGCGTGCTCTTGCCCGCGCCGTTCTCGCCGGTCAGCGCCAACACCTGGCCGGCGGCGAGCTGCAGGCTCACGTCCGCCAGCACCGTGGCCTGGCCGTAGTCCTTGCCGATGCCGCTTAGCGCCAGGCGGATGGAGGGGCTGGTATCGCTCATGGGCCGCTCAGCCAGGGCTTACTTGCTGTCCTTGGTGACCAGGGCCACGTCGGTCTTGACCTCGGCGGGCAGCTCGGCCTGCTTTTTCTTCTCGGCCAGGGCCTTGAGCGCGATCTCGATGCCGAACACCGCCTGCTTGGCGGCGAACTGGTCGGCCGTGGCCAGCACACGGCCGTCCTTGAGCATGGGCTTGAGCGCGGCGATGTTGTCGTAGCCCACGACCTCGACCTTGCCGGTGCGGCCCGCGGCCTTGACGGCGGCCACCACGCCCAGCGCCATGCTGTCGTTGCCCGCCAGGATGGCCTTGAGGTCAGGGTTCTCGCGCAGCATGCCGGCGGCCACGGTGTTGCCCTTGTCGATCTCCCACTGGCCCGATTGCACGCCCACCACGGTGGCGCCGGCGGCCTTCATCGCGTCCTGGTAGCCCAGCGTGCGCTGCTGCGCATTGAAGGTGGTGGACACGCCTTCGACGATCGCCACCTTGTCGCCGGCCTTCAGGCTCTTGGCGAGGTAGTCGCCCACCAGCTTGGCGCCGGCGCGGTTGTCGGGGCCGACGAAGGGCACCAGCAGGTCCTTGCTCTTGAGCGCGTCGGCATCCAGGCGGTTGTCGATGTTGATGACCAGCACGCCCTTGTCGGTGGCGGCCTTGATGGCCGGCACCAGCGCCTTCGAGTCGGCCGGGGCGATCACCAGCGCCTGCACGCGCTGGGCCACCATCTGCTCGACCATCTTGATCTGCGCGGCGGTGTCGGTCTCGTTCTTGATGCCGGTGGTCAGCAGCGTGTAGTCGGCGGCATGGGCCTTCTGGTGCGCCTTGGCGCCGTCTTCCATGGTGCGGAAGAACTCGTTGGCCAGCGACTTCATCACCAGCGCCACCTTGGGCTTGTCGGCGGCGACGGCCGGGGTGGCGAGCCAGGCGCCAGCCAGCGACAGGCTGATGGCGGCAGCAAGGGAACGGCGTGCAATGCGCATGGAAGTCTCCAGGGTAGAAATACGACAAACGGCCCAATGCCGGAGGTTGGCGAATTTTAGGGGTACGCAAACGTTTGCGTACCGTATTTACCCTGATTTTTGCGCTGCCTAGGGGCGGGGCGGATGGCGCAGCAGCATCACGCCGTACAGCCCCATGCCGGCCACCAGCGCCAGCGCCGCGGCGCCCAGGCCGTAGTAAAAGCCCTGCTGCTCGCTGGCGCTGTGCGCCAGGCACCAGGCCACCATCGGCGGGCCGACGATCTGGCCCACGCCGTAGGCCGCGGTGATCAGCCCGGGAAAGCTGCTGATTGCCCCGGGCCAGATACGCCGTGCCTCCTGCAGCGCGAAGAAGGTGATGGCGGTGAACGGCAGGCCCAGCAGCAGGCTGCTGAGCGCGAAGCCGGTGCGCGTGGGCAGCAGCAGGCAGATCAGGATCGATCCGGCCTGCATGCCGTAGCTGGCCACCAGCAGCCGGCGCCGGTCCCAGCGCGCCGGCAGGCGGGTCGACAGGTAGGCGCCCGCCATCACGCCGACACCGAAGAGGGGCCAGAACAGGTCGGGCCAGACCGAGCCGCCGGGCAGCGCGGTGCGCGCGATCACCGGCAGGAAGGTCGCCGTCACGATGTAGCCCAGGCCCGCCAGGCCGTAGGCGGCGGTCAGCAGCGCGCGGTCCCACGGGCCTTCGGCATGGGGCGGCGTGGGGGCGCCGCCGGTGGCCGGCGCGGCCGTTGCCGGCTCGTGCCGGCCCTGGATGATGGCCATGGCCGGCAGCGCGAGCAGCACGGCCAGCACCGCAAAGGCCGTCCAGCCCGAGGCCGCGTTCCAGTGCTGCGCGACCATGGCGCTGGTGGCCAGGCCGGTGAGCGCGATGCCCATGCCCGGCCCGCAGAAGATCATGCCGCCCAGCGTCGGGCGGCCCAGCAGCTGCAGCTGGGTCATGCACCACTGCGTGGCGTTCAGGAAGACCACGGCGCTCACCACGCCGGCCACTAGGCGCAGCGCCGGCCAGGCGGCGGGAATGGGCCAGGCCATCGCCGCCGTCAGCGCGATGCAGCTGACCAGCCCCCAGCGCACCATGCGCGCCGGGTGCCAGCGCCGCACGAAGCCCGGCGCCACCCAGGGTAGCGCGGTGCACAGCACGGCGCCGAGCAGGTAGCCGAGGTAGTTGGTCATCGCCAGCCAACTGCCCTGCACCAGCGTGAGCACGCCGTCGTGCAGCATCATCGGCAGCAGCGGCGTGAAGGCGAAGCGGCCTATGCCCAGGGCGGCGGCCAGCGACAGCATGCCGGTGACGGCCACGATGGCGGGCTGCTGGCGCCAGGCGCCGTGGCGGGTGGTGGCGAGGGTGGTCATGGTTGAAAAATCTTGATTTGAGATTGAATATTAATTTATCATCTCAAAAAAAGATATTTTGCGCCAGCACCATGGATCTACCCTCCCTCGAAATCTTCCTGCAGGTCGCCCAGACCGGCAGCATCACGCGCGCGGCCGAGCAACTGGCGCGCGCGCAGTCCAACGTGACCACGCGCATCCAGCAGCTCGAGGAGTCGCTGGGCGTGCCGCTGTTCGTGCGCGAGGCGCGGCGCATGGTGCTCACGCCGCAGGGCACGCTGCTGCAGGGCTATGCCACGCGCCTGCTGGCGCTGGCCGAGGAGGCCCGCCAGGCGCTGCAGCCCGGCGAGCCGCAGGGGCGGCTGCGCCTGGGCTCGATGGAGAGCACGGCCGCCGCGCGGCTGCCGCAGCCGCTGGCGCGCTTCCACCAGGCCTGGCCGCAGGTGGCGCTGGAGCTGTCCACCGCGCCGTCGCGCCAGCTGGTGGAGCGGGTGCTGTCCTTCGAGCTGGATGCCGCGCTGGTCGCCTGGCCCGCACCCGACATCGCCGCCGATGCGCCGTTGGTCCTCACCCCGATGTACGAGGAGCCGCTGTGCATGATCCTGCCCCAGGGCGCGGACCCGGCGGCGCGGCCGCTGGCCGTCTCCACGCTGGCGGCCTTCACCGAGGGCTGCACCTACCGCCGCCTGGGCGAGGCCTGGATGCGCGAGGTGCATGGCGACGGCGCCGGCCGCTGGTCGGTGCTGGAGCTGGCCTCGTACCACGCCATCGTCGCCTGCGTGGCCGCCGGCGGCTGCGTGGCCGTGGCGCCGCGCATCATCCTGGAGCTGATGCGCGACGCGTCGCCGGTGCAGACCGTGCCGCTGCCGTCCTGCACCACCATGCTGCTGCGCCGCACCGGCTACCAGTCGCCGGCGCTCGACGCGCTGCTGTCCTGTCTGCAAACCATCGGAGAAAACCATGCCCCGCCTGCTTGACACCCTGGGCCTGCGCCTGCCCATCATCCAGGGGCCGATGACCGGCTCCGACACCCCCGCGCTGGCGGCCGCCGTCTCGGCCGGCGGCGGACTGGGCTCGCTGGGCTGCGGCATGCGCTCGCCGCAGGCCATGCGCGAGGCGGCTGCCGCGGTGCGCGCCGCCACCGACCAGCCGTTCGCGATCAACCTCTTCGTGCAGCCCACGCCCGCGCCCGAGGCCGCGCTGGTGGCGGCGGCGATGCGGCGGCTCGCGCCGCTGTATGCGAAGTTCGATGCCGAGCCCGCGCGGCCGGTGCAGTGGTGCGAGGACCTCACCACCCAACTCGACGTGCTGGTCGAGTTGCGCCCGGCGGTGGCCAGCTTCACCTTCGGCATCCTCACGGCGGGCCAGGTGCAGCGCCTGCATGATGCCGGCTGCGCGGTGATCGGCACGGCCACCACGGTGCAGGAGGCGCTGGCCTGGGAGGCCGTGGGCGCCGATGCGGTCTGCGCCTCGGGCAGCGAGGCGGGCGGGCACCGCGGCACCTTCCTGGCGGACTACGCCTCGTCGATGGTGGCCACGCTGCCGCTGGTGCGCGACTGCGCGCGGCGGCTGTCGGTGCCGGTGATCGCGGCCGGCGGCATCATGGACGGCGCCGGCATCGCCGCCGCGCTGGCCCTGGGCGCGCAGGCGGTGCAGATGGGCACGGCCTTCCTGGTGTGCCCCGAGGCGGGCATCCCCGCCGCCTACCGCGCGGCGCTGGCCGGCGCCCAGGCCACCGACACGCGCACCACGCGCACCATCAGCGGCCGCCCGGCGCGCGGCATCGTCAACGCGATGATGGAGGCGCTGACGCCCGACGAGGCCGCGATCCCGCCGTACCCGGTGCAGAACGCGCTCACCGGCCCGCTGCGGCGGCTCGCGGCCCAGCGCGGTGATGCGCAGTACCTGTCGCTGTGGGCCGGCCAGGGCGTGGCCCAGGCACGGCCGATGCCGGCGGCCGAACTGCTGGCCCTGCTGGAGCAGGAGCTTTCGAAAAGCGTAGCTGCTTGCGATTGATGGATAAGGATTTCAAATAGTTTTCTATTTGAAAACCCCGTGTAGCTTGCGCTAAAAGCTCTTAAAAGGAGAGCGTCAACCCCGGGCGTGCAGCGCCTTCTCGCGCCCCATCAGCGCGCCCAGCAGCAGCACCAGCAGGTACACGTAGAACAGGTGGCCGCTGTTGTGGGCGAAGAACACCTGGGTCAGCCCGAAGCCGGCGTAGCTCACCGGCAGCATCACGCCCAGCACGCGCAGGAACAGGATCTGCCGGTCCATGGGCTGGTGGCCGCAGGCCAGCATGCGCCGCCGCGTGGGCCAGAAGATGGCGATGGGCACGCCGTAGAACAGCAGCATCAGCGCCACGCCCACCAGGCCGCGCTTGGCGAACTGGTCCAGCAGCTCGTTGTGCGCGTGGTCGAAATTCAGCACGAAGGGATCGACGCTGCCGGCCGCGGCGCGGCGTGCCTTCTCCTGCCGGTAGCCCTCCATGCCCCAGCCGGTCAGCGGCCGCTCCCAGCCCATGTCCCAGGCCAGCTTCCAGTGCGCCAGCCGCTGCCCCACCGAGGTGTTGGCGTGGCCGGCCTGCTCGTACTGGCTGACCTCGTTCATCGCCAGGTCGTAGCGGCGCTCGATGTCGGCGCCGCGCAGCAGGCCCAGCGCGCCCACCACCACCACCAGGCAGGCCAGGCCGGCCAGCACCTGCTTGCGCAGGCCGCAGCGCCACAGCAGCACGGCGCCCAGGCCCAGCACCAGCGGCGCCATGATCCAGGCGCCCCGCGTGTCCGACAGCAGCACCGCCACCACGCCGGCCAGGCTGCACAGCGCGCCCAGCGCCCGCTGCCACAGCGCCAGCGAGCGCCACAGCAGCATCACGCCGAAGCAGCAGCCCAGCGTGAGCACGAAGGCCAGTCCGGCGAACTGGATCGCGTTGGTGAAGCCGTTGGCGCGCGACAGATCGAGCCAGCCGCACTGCACCACGGCGACGGCGCCCGCGCCCAGCGCGCCGGCCAGCAGGCCCCAGCCCAGCGGCCGCACCTGGGGCGCCTGCCACTGCACCAGGCCCAGCGCAGCCAGCGCCAGCAGGTATTTGTAGAACTGGTCGCTGCGCTGCGCCAGCGCCCAGCCGTCGAAGCTCAGCGCCCACAGCACGCCCATGGCGGCGAACAGCGCGGCCAGCACCTTGGCGCGGCCGTCCCAGGGCAGCGGCCACCAGCGGCGCGCAAAGACCAGCGCCGTCAGCACCAGCAGCGCCGGCCCCCACGAATAGCCCGAGGGCAGGCTCAGCGCGACCCCCGGCACCAGAAAGGTGGCCAGCTGGGTGGCGCGGCCGGCCCAGGACGAATCCGCCGCAGCGGCGGCGCGCGGCAGCGTCATCGGCGCACGTCCTCGCTCAGGTGCGGACGGTCGTAGGCCAGCGCCACGTAGCGGAAGAAGCTCTCGAGCGCGACGAACATGCAGTACAGGAAGCCCGCGCCGCCGCACAGGATGCCCAGGTGCAGGATGTAGAGCCGCAGGAACATGGCCAGCCCCGCGGCCATGCCGCGCAGGATGCCGCCCTGCTGGTTGCCCAGCTTGGCGCGCTTGGCCGCGCCCAGCATCGCGTACTGCGTGAGCTTTTCGAGGCTGGAGTGCACGGTGTCGCGCGAGTGGTGCAGCAGCGGCGTGTGCATCAGGTGGCGCGCCACGCCGTCGCGGGCGAGCTGGGCCTCCTCGTGCACCACGCCGGTGTACTCGCGCAGCAGGCCGCGCCAGAACAAGCGCTCCACCTTCGAGGTGGAGCGCAGGTACTTCAGCTCCTGGCCGAAGGCGACCATGCGCCAGCGGATCATCCACACCGCCTGCTCGCCCGAGCGCACGATGTCCTGCAACTCGCGCTGGAAGGCGGGCGAGATGGTCTCGTCGGCGTCCAGGAAGAACACGTAGTCGCCCGAGGCGTGCGCCAGCAGCCGGTTGCGCTGCACGGCAAAGCCCTGCCAGTCGGCATACCGGTATACCTGGGCGCCCAGGCTGCTCGCGATGGTCGTCGTGCGGTCGGTGCTGCCGCTGTCCACCACGACGATCTGATCGGCGAACGAGGCGCTCTGGATGCAGGCCTCGATGTTCTGCTCTTCGTTCAGCGTCAGGATGGCGACGGTGAGCGTGGGAGCCTGCGCGGTTTCAGCAGTGGGAGTGGACGACACATGCCCTCGATGGCTGCTCAGATCAGGCCCGGCGTCAATGGCCGCCCTGGAAGTGTTCGCCGGCCTTCAGGCGGTACTCGGTGCCGCAGTACGGGCACTTGGCGCTGCCGCTGTGGCCCACGTCCAGGTAGACCTTGGGGTGGCTGTTCCACAGCTTCATGTCGGCCTTAGGGCTGGGGCAGAACACGCCGCCCTGGGCATTCAGGTCCTTGGCCAATAACTCTACAACTGCCTGCGTCATGGTGATCAAACTTTCGTCAGCCAATGGGCGTATTTGGGATTGCGCCCATTCACGATGTCAAAAAATGCGTTCTGGATCTTCTCGGTGATCGGGCCGCGTTCGCCCGAGCCGATGCTCACGCGGTCCATCTCGCGGATCGGCGTGATCTCGGCCGCGGTGCCGCTGAAGAACAGCTCGTCCGAGATATAGATTTCGTCGCGCGTGATGCGCTTTTCCACCACCTTCAGGCCCAGGTCCTCGCAGATGTGGAACACGGTGTTGCGCGTGATGCCGTTGAGCGCGCCGGCCGACAGGTCGGGGGTGTAGACCACGCCGTCGCGGATCACGAAGATGTTCTCGCCCGAGCCCTCGGACACGAAGCCCGCTGCATCCAGCAGCACGGCCTCGTCGTAGCCGTCGTCCAGCGCCTCGGTGTTGGCCAGGATGGAGTTGGTGTAGTTGCTCACCGCCTTGGCCTGGCTCATGGTGATGTTCACGTGGTGGCGCGTGTAGCTGCTGGTCTTGACGCGGATGCCGCGCTTCATGCCTTCCTCGCCCAGGTAGGCGCCCCAGGCCCAGGCCGCCACGATCAGGTGGATGGTGTTGCCCTTGGGGCTGACGCCCAGCTTGCGGTCGCCGATCCAGGTCAGCGGGCGCAGGTAGCACGACTCGAGGCCATTGGCGCGCACCACGTCGATCTGCGCCTGGTTCACCTGGTCCTGCGTGAACGGGATCTGCATGCGCAGGATCTTGGCGCTGTTGAACAATCGCTTGGTGTGGTCCTGCAGGCGGAAGATGGCCGTGCCGCCGTCGGCGGTCTGGTAGGCGCGCACGCCCTCGAAGGCGCCGCAGCCATAGTGCAGCGTGTGCGTGAGCACGTGGATCTTGGCGTCGCGCCAGTCGACCAACTGGCCGTCCATCCAGATCTTGCCGTCGCGGTCGGACATGGAGGGGACAACGTTCATGGCATACCTATGGTGGTGGAAAGCCGCCCGGCGCCCACGGAGGTCGCGGGCACCCGGGCGGCCGGGTGGGGTGAAGTGGGCCTGATTTTACGAGCCGTTGGCCCCCTTTGTGACAAAGCCCTCAGGGTCGGGCGCTAGGATATACGCCGATTCCCGGAAATGTTACAAAAATAGGCAGCAAATTCATGGGTTACCTACAGTGGCATCGGCCGGCGGCTGCGGGCGCTCCAGCGTCCAGCGCGTGAGCCGGCCCTGCACGAACTCGCAGGTCACGGTGGACTCGGTGCCGTCGCGCCAACGGTAGACCTCGGGCTCCTCGCCCTCGGGCGACTGGCGTTCGCCCAGCGAGCGTGTCATGGCCACCACATGCACCAGCGGCAGGCGGGGCTTGAGCTTGGCGTTGAGCATGACGGCGCTGCCCACATAGCCTATGGGCCGGTCGGAGGCGCGCTTCATCACCGTGAGCAGGCGGGTGAAGTGCAGCAGCAGCCACATCACGATGCCGCCGGAGACGGCGAACACGCCCATCCATTGGTAGTTCTGGTAGGCCGCCCACAGCAGGACGAGCAGGCCCAGCGGAATCAACAGGTTTCGCACATTCATGGGGCGCTATTGTGCAATGCGGCAGGCAGCAGGGGCGGCAATTTCTCCTACACTCGCGGCAGCAGCCCGTCTCCACCCTCCAGTTTCACCGCATGTCCCTGAGCTTTGCCACCCTGTTCGCCGCGTTCAGCAAGAGCTTTCTGCTGGTGGCGGCCACCATGCTGCCCATCCTCAATCCCGTCAGCGCCTCGGCGGTCTTCCTCACGCTGACGGAGGGCGCCTCGCCCGCCATCCGCCGGCGGCTGGCCACGCGCATCGCCATCAACGTCACGCTGCTCACCATCTTCTTCATGCTGGTCGGCTCGTACATGCTGGACGTGTTCGGCCTGTCGATCGACATCGTGCGCGTGGGCGGCGGCCTGCTGGTGGCCTACATCGGCTGGAACATGATCAACGCCAGCTCGTCCGAAGGCACGGGCGAGAAGCTGGCCGATGCCTTTACCCCCGAGACGGCGCGCCGCCGCGCCTTCTACCCGCTGACCTTCCCGCTCACCTACGGGCCGGGCAGCCTGGCCGCGACCATCACCGTGGGCGTGAGCCTGATCGACCGCGCGCCCGCCGTCACCGTCGTCAACGTGATCGGCGCCACCATCGGCGCCATCGCGGTGGGCGTGGTGATCCTGCTGTGCAACCGCTACGCCGACAAGGTGCTCAAGCCGCTGGGCGAGACCGGCACCATCGTCTTCCTGCGCATCTCGGCCTTCATCCTGCTGTGCCTGGGCATACAGATCGCCTGGAGCGGCATGGCCAACCTGGTCAGCGACGCGATCGAGCACGGCGTGCTGGAGGCGTTCAGGCAATCGGGCGTGCGCCCGCGCTGACCTCACCAAGGAGCTTTCCATGCAATACCGCCAGTTGGGCCGCAGCCCGCTCAAGGTGTCCACGCTGTGCCTGGGCACGATGATGTTCGGCGACCAGACCGACGAGGCCGCCGCCGCGTCCATCCTGGCCGATGCGCGCGAGCGCGGCGTCAACTTCATCGACACCGCCGACGTCTACAGCAAGGGCGGCTCCGAATCCATGCTGGGCCGGCTGCTGCAGGGCCAGCGCGACGACTGGATCGTCGCCACCAAGCTCGGCAACGCCATGGACGAGCGGCCCAACCACGGCCACTACTCGCGCGCCTGGGTGCTGCGCGAGGCCGAGGCCAGCCTGCGCCGCCTGCAGACCGGGCACATCGACATCCTCTACCTGCACCGCGACTACGTGGGCCTGAACCTGGAAGAGCCGTTGTACGCGCTGAAGGCGCTGCTCGACGCCGGCAAGATCCACTACTGGGGCCTCTCCAACTTCCGCGGCTGGCGCATCGCCGAGGCGGCGCACCTGGCGCGCCAGCTCGGCATGCCGGGCCCCGTGGTCTGCCAGCCCTACTACAACCTGCTCAACCGCGGGCCCGAGACCGACATCCTGCCCGCCTGCCAGCACCATGGCATCGGCGTGGTGCCGTTCAGCCCGGTGGCGCGCGGCGTGCTCAGCGGCAAGTACCTGCCCGGCCAGCAGCCGCCGGCAGACAGTCGCGCCGGCCGCCAGGACCGCCGCATGATGCAGACCGAGTTCCGCCCCGAGTCGCTGGTGATCGCCCAGCAGGTGCAGCAGCATGCGCGCGAGCGGGGCCTGTCGGCCGCGCAGTTCGCCACCGCCTGGGTGCTGGCGCACCGCGCGGTCAGCGCCGTCATCGCCGGGCCGCGCACGCTGCAGCAGTGGCAGGACTATGCGCCGGCAGTGGACTATGCGCTCACGCCGGACGACGAGGCCTTCATCGATGGCCTGGTCACGCCCGGCCACCCGTCGACACCGGGCTTCAACGACCCGGCGTACCTGTGGGAGTCCGGCCGCTGAACCGCTCAGCGACGCAGGAAGAAGAACCAGTAGCCCAGCATCAGCAGCCCGATCAGCAGCGGGATCAGCCGGGAGAACAGCCACATCCCGCTGCGGGCTCCGCCGGTTGCGACTTCGGCCGCCACGGCGGTGACGGACAGATTCTCGGCCAGGCCCAGCCCGAACCGGACGACCACCTCCTTGGAATCCTCCACATGGAAGGCGCCGCCGGCCTCGCAGCGCAGCGACAGGTCGCCGATGCGCGGCTGCTTGTCCTCGGCCGAGCACTGCAGCACGCGGCCGCCGCTCTCGTCGCCCACGGTGGCTATCAGCAGCACCTTGGCCGGCCCCTGGTGGTGGACGGTGCGTTCGCCGCGGACCGTGAAGCTGCTGCGGTAGCCTTCGCCCGGCGAGGCCTGGAAGCTGCCGTAGCCAAAGGTGGTCTTGAACGCGGGCGTGCCGGGCTTGGCGGCCTCCTGCACCATCTGGGCCACCTGCTCCGGCGATGCATCGGCCTCCATCACCGGCCGCGAGGGCGCGGCCCACGCCGCGGCCACCAGGCTGCACCAGCACAACAACAGCCACCAGATTTTCTTCATGCACATCCCTCGTCGGAAAAACCGGCGGATGTTACAGGTGTTTCTGCTGCGGAAAGCCGGGCATGGCGGCAGGCCGCCTTGCGCTGCCGATCAGCCCAGCGGGCCGGCCGACAGGATCTCGCCCAGCGGCTTGCGGGCCGACGGCACCTCGCGCTCGGCCAGGTCGGCGGGCAGCGTGGCCTTGTCGCCGCGCTCGCCGATGGCCACCAGGCATTCCACCGTCCAGCGCTCGCCGAGCTGGAGCACGCGGCGGGCGGCCGCGGCGTCGATGCCGCCCATGGCATGCGTGGCCAGGCCCATGTGGTGTGCCTGCAGCGCCAGGTAGCCCCAGGCGCAGCCCGCGTCGAAGCTGTGCTTGCCCGAGGCGTCCTGGTCGGACAGCACCACCAGCAGCGCGCCCGCGTTCAGGCACCAGCGGCGGTTGCCCTCGTTGGGGATGGTGGAGAAATCCGCCCAGTGCGCGTCGCCGTGCAGCGCGTAGGCAAAGTGCCAGGGCTGCTTGTTGCTGGCCGACGGCGCCCAGCGGGCGGCCTCGACCATCTGCTCGATCTCCTGCGCGCTGACGGGGCGGCCCGAGAACGCGCGCGGCGAGAAGCGGTCGAGGAACTGGCTGTGGATGGGGTGCGGGGATTGGCGAGGTGCTTGCATGGCGCTTGGGTCTGATAAAAGTCTGGCAAAAGCGCCGAGCATGCCACAGCTCAGCTGCGCACGCGCTCCACCAGCTTGAAGGTGCCCGTGGCCATGCCCAGCAGCTCGCCGGCCTCGTTGCGCAACTCGCCGCGCACGAAGGACAGGCTCTTGCCGCGCTTCTCGCACACCGAGGTGCAGATCACGTCGCTGGCGGCGGTGGCGATGTAGTGGATGGTCAGGTCCACCGTCACCACGCCGTAGCGCAGCGGATCGTGCGCGCGCGCCGCGCACGACAGGCCCACGTCCAGCAGCGTGGCGATGGCGCCGCCGTGCATGTCGCCGCGGCTGTTGGTGTACTGCTGCTGGTAGGGCATGCGCACGCGGGCGCGGTCGTTGCCGATGGCCTCGCCCTTGAGCTGGAAGGCCGCGGCCATGGCCATGGGCAGGCCGAAGATCACGTTCTCGGGTTCTGGCGGGTAGGTGGGGATGTCGGTGCTGGTGGTCATGGCGCGGGTTCCGGGGGTCAGAGAATGCTGCGCGCATGGTAGCCGCTGCCGGTGCGCGGTGCTGACGCGCAGGTGAATGAGAGGGCGCCCGTCAGCGCTCCACGAAGCGGCGCAGCGCCGCGCCCAGGCCGGGCGCCTCCAGGATGTTGAAGTGGTCGGCCCCGGCAAAGGCCACGGCCTGCACCGGCGGGCCGCTGCGGCCCTGCAGCGCCTGCAGCAGCGCATCGGTGCGCGCCGGCAGCACCAGCTGGTCCTGCCCTGCGCGCAGCACCAGCACCGGCCCGGCGTAGCGTTGCAGCCGGTCATCGGACGGGTAGCGGTCGCGCAGCAGCAGCGCCACCGGCAGCCAGCCGTAGTGGTCGCGTACCGTGCCCACCATGTTGTCGAACGGGGTGACCAGCACCAGCTGCGCCACCGGCCGGGCCGCGGCCAGCGCCGCCGCCACGCCCGTGCCCAGGCTGCGGCCGATGACGGCGATGCGCCCGCCCGGGTGGCGGCGCTGCACCTCGTCGAACAGCGCGATGGCGTCCTGCTCCAGCGCAGCCTCGGTGGGCTTGCCGTCGCTGGCGCCATAGCCGCGGTAGGCCAGCAGGTACAGGCTGTGCGCGGGCAGCCATTCGCGCAGCCGGGGCAGGTTGGCCTCGATGGCCTCGGCATTGCCGCCGAGGTAGATCGCGGCATCGGCTGCGGGCGCCGCGCCGGGGTGGCTGTGCCAGCCGCGCAGCACCGCATCGCCGCGCTGCAGCGCGAAGTCGGTCTGCGCCGCATCCACGCGCGTGAGCTGTGGCCAGTACATCAGCTTGCGCTGCTGCAGCAGCATCAGCAGGCACACGGCCAGGTAGAGCAGCGCGGCGATGGCCGCGCCCCAGAGGGCGATCTTGGCGGGCAGGCTGTTCATGGGGCGATTGTCCATCGCTGGTGGATGCTATTGAAATAAAAGCACTTTGCGCTGATGGTGCGCCGCTTTCGATGCTGAAGCATTCAGTAACCAATAGCAGTGGCCGGCAAGGACTGCGTTTTTCATAGCAACCCGTTATGCTCGGGCGCTCCGCTTCAACTCCTGCTTCCGGCTTTTCCCGCATGACGACACCGATCCAGAACCTGCACTGCCCCCGCTGCGGCGCCGCGCGCTGCCAGCCGGTGCGCGGCCGGCGCGACGGCTATGCCTGCGCCAGTTGCGGGGCGCAGTTCCGGTTCAGCGATGACAGCGGCAGCGGCGCACAGCTGCGCATGGTGCATGGCGCAGATGCAGTGCAGGCGGGCGGATTGCGCGGCTTCAAGTGGCTCTTCGTCGCGCTGGCCGCCGTGCTGGCGGTCGGCGTGGCGATGGCGCTGCTCGTGCCCCGGCACCGCCCGGCGGCGCCCGCCGTGGCGCGCGATGCCGGCCAGCTGCAGACGGCGGCGCTGGTCGAGAACAGCGGCAAGATCAGCTACGTGCGCGTGATGGAGCTGCGCGAGGCGGAGCAGGCCGTGTTCCAGGTGCTGGTGACCGAGCTGCAGACCGGCAAGCGCCTGTCCGAGCCGCAGCGCTTTGCCTTCCCGCGGGCCGGCGGCAGCCGACGGCCCGAGCTGCGCCAGTTCTCCGACGGCCAGCTCTACCTGGTGCTGAACGAGCGCCAGCTGCTGCGCTTCGACCCCGGCGCCCAGCAGTTCGTGGACCTGAGCGCCCGTCTGGCCGAGCGCTTTCCGCAGCAACTGGGCGCCGGTGTGGCCAAGCTGCAGTTCGCCTACCAGGACCGGCCCGATGCGCTGGAAGTCACCAGCAGCGAGGGCAGCAAGTTCTATGTGCACTGGCTGACCGACCAGATCGTGGCCGACCGCGATACGGGCACGGCCTACCGCGAGGCCGTGGCCGGCTACCGCCACGAGCGCAGCCACTACCGCTTCGCGCCGACCTCCCCGAAGACGGGCGATGCCACGCCCTACCTGCTGGTCCGGTACTGGATGAAGGCCGAGCCGGGGCGCATGCAGTACCTGGGCTACTTCGACCTGTACCCGGCCGGCCACGACAAGGACGAGCGCTCGCGCTGGAAAGACCCCGAAGTGGGCAGCGGCTGGGCCGTGCGCCCCTACGTGGTGAGCGACTACGGCCTGCTGCGCCTCGAGGCCGTGCCGCCGGCCACCAAACGCTTCCACGCGCAGGTGCTGGCCGAGAACGCCACGCGCTTGCTGCTGGCCTACAGCCCCACGCCGGTGCAGGAAGAAGGTCGCGTGCTGCAGCTGCTCGACAAGGCCAGCCACCAGGTCGTCTGGAGCCGCACGGCCGAGCAGATCCCGCAGCTGGGCACGCGCGGCGGCGGCAGCTATGCCATCGCGTCGGCGCTGCCCTCGGGCTTCTTCATCAGCCAGCATGCGATGCAGCCGGCGCTGCTCATCGACAATGACGGCAACACCGTGCACGACTTCACCGTGCGCGCAGGCGGATAGACCTCCACCCATGGCCATCCACATCCAACGCATCCTCTGCCCGCAGTGCGGCGCCTCGCGCTGCCGCAAGGTGGCCGATAGCCCCAACCTCTATGCCTGCAGCAGCTGCAGCGCCGAGTTCGTGCTCAGCGACAGCAACGCGCCCAAGGAACTGCGCGTGGTGCACAGCCTGGAGCCCGGCCAGTTCGCCAAGCTAGGCCAGCTCAAATGGGCGCTGGCCGTGGGCGTCGGCCTGTTGATGCTGCTGGTGCTGCTGCCCTTCGTGCGGGAGCTGCTGCGCGAGCACGCGCCCGCGGCGCCCAACCCCGGGCGGCTGCAGGCCTCCACGCTCTACCACAGCGGCGGCGGCAAGATCGAGGTGCTGCAGGTGCTGGAAGCGGGCGATGCGCGCAGCGACGTCTACCAGATCGTGGCGAGCGACCTCGACACCGGCAAGCCGCTGGCCGAGCCGCAGCAGATCGGCTTCCAGCGCAACACGCAGTCGCGCAGCCCCAAGCTGCGGCACTTTCCGGACGGCGGCATCTACCTCATCCTCAACGGCCAGAAACTGCTGCGCTTCGACCCGGCCAGCCACCGGTTCGCCAGCCTGGACGAAGAACTCGTCAACCGCCACCCTGGGCAGCTCGGCGTGGGCGTGGCGCAGATCGAGTTCCCGCCGCGCGACCGGCCCGGCATGTTCATCGTCACCAGCAACTCCGGCGAGCGCTACCACGTGCAATGGCCCACGCGCGAGATCCTGCTGCAGAGCGAGGCCTACCAGCGCTTCCACGGCCGGCCCTGGGCCAGCTACACCGAGACCCGCCCGCGCGTGGACTTCGCCGAGCTGCACGCGGATAAACACCGCGGCACCTACCCCTGGCTGCTGGTGCGCTACGAGCAGAAGGTGCGCCCCGGCGAGTTTGAGTACCTGCCGCCGCTGAACCTCTACAGCACCGAGGACAGCGCCGTGCGCTCCGATCCCCAGCGCTACGAGTTGCTGACCCCCGACTGGGCCTACCGGCCCGACAGCCTGCAGGAGGCCGGCGTGACCGGCCTCGCCGCCGTGCCGCCGGTGCAAAAGCGCTTTCGCGCCGACGTGCTCGCCGCCAACGCGCAGCGCGTGCTCATCGCCTACAACCCCACGCCCGTCACCGACCAGGGCCGCGTGCTGCAGCTGCTGGACGCGCAGACGCTGCAGCCCGTCTGGAGCCGCCCGGTCGAGGAGCTGCCGCAGATCACCCGCAACGGCACCTACGTGGCGGCCGACGCGCTGCCCATGGGCTTCTACATCACCTCGGACGACGCCACGCCGTCGCTGCTGCTGAGCAACGGCGGCACCGTGCTGCACGACTTCCGGCCGCAGGGGCAGTAGGCGTGCCGACCATCATCGCGCCATGACTGCGACCATCTCCTACCACGTCAGCGAGGCAGACTACATCGCCGCGCTGCGCCTGTACCACCGCAGCCATCGGTGGAGCGGGGTGGGGCGAGTGGCCATCGTCGTGACCGGGCTGGTGTTCGTGGCGGCGGGGCTGTGGCTGCAGAGCTGGTGGCTGGACCTGGTGGGCGTGCTGTATGCGGCCCTGCCGTGGTGGCTGCCGCGCCTGATCGGCGAGCCGCTGGCGCGGCGCCACTACCGCCGCTATCCGGCCATGCACCAGGAGCAAAGCGTGCGCCTGGAGGAAGACGGCAGCGGCGTCTGCGCCAGGTCGGCCATGGGCGAAAGCCGCCTCGCGTGGCCGCTGCTCATCCGCTGGGTGGAAGACGCCGACTACCTGCTGCTGTTCATGCAGCCGCGGCTGTATTTCATCGTTCCCAAGCACGCCGATCCGCAGCGCACGGTGATCGCGCCGCTGCAGGCGCTGCTGCGCGAGCACATCGGGCCGGCGGGCTGAGGCCGCAGGGGCGCAAAAAAGCCTCCCGAAGGAGGCTTGGCTCAGTGGGCAAGGGGCTCAGCCCAGCTTGGCCTTCAGCAGCTCATTCACCTGCCCCGGGTTCGCCTTGCCCTTCGAGGCCTTCATCACCTGGCCGACCAGGGCGTTGAAGGCCTTGTCCTTGCCGGCCTTGTACTGCTCGACGTTCGCGGGGTTGGCGGCGATCACCTCGTCGATGATCTTCTCCAGCGCGCCGCTGTCGTTCATCTGCTTGAGGCCCTTGGTCTCGATCACGGCATCGACGTCGGCGCCTTCGCCGGTCCACAGCGCCTCGAACACCTGCTTGGCGGCGTTGTTGCTGATGGTGCCGTCCTGGATGCGGCTGATCAGCGCGGCCAGTTGGGCGGCGCTGACCTTCACCGCGTCCATGCCGATTTCCTCGTTGTTCAGGCGGCGCGAGATCTCGCCCATCACCCAGTTGCTGGCCAGCTTGGGCTGGCCGCAGGCCTTGGCGGCGGCTTCGAAGTAGTCGGCCATGGCCTGGCTTTGCGTCAGCGTGGTGGCGTCGTACTCGGGCAACTGGTAGTCGGCGACGAAGCGCTCGGCGCGCTGGCGCGGCAGCTCGGGCATGGCGGCCTTCACCTCTTGCACCCAGCTCTCGGCCACGACCAGCGGCGGCAGGTCGGGATCGGGGAAGTAGCGGTAGTCGGCCGAGTCTTCCTTGGTGCGCATGGCGCGGGTCTCGCCGGTGTCGGGGTTGAACAGCACGGTGGCCTGCTGGATGGCGCGGCCGTCCTCCAGCTCCTCGATCTGCCAGCGGATCTCGTAGTCGATCGCGATCTGCATGTTCTTGAAGCTGTTGAGGTTCTTGATCTCGCGGCGCGTGCCCAGCGGCCCGCCGGGCTTGCGCACCGAGACGTTGGCGTCGCAGCGGAAAGAGCCTTCCTGCATGTTGCCGTCGCAGATGCCGATCCAGGTGACGATCTTGTGCAGCTCCTTGGCGTAGGCCACGGCCTCGGCGGTGGAGCGCATGTCGGGCTCGGTCACGATCTCGAGCAGCGGCGTGCCGGCGCGGTTCAGGTCGATGCCGGACTGGCCGATGAACTCGTCGTGCACCGACTTGCCGGCGTCTTCCTCGAGGTGGGCGCGCACGAGCCGGACGGTTTTGCGCACGGTCTCCTTCCCCTCTTCGAGGTAGAAGCTCACGTCGCCGCCCTGCACCACGGGGATCTCGAACTGGCTGATCTGGTAGCCCTTGGGCAGGTCGGGGTAGAAGTAGTTCTTGCGCGCGAAGACGCTCTGCGGCGCGACGTGCGAGCCCAGCGCGAGGCCGAGCTTGATGGCGCATTCCACGGCCTTCTTGTTCATGACCGGCAGCGTGCCGGGCAGGGCCAGGTCCACCGGCGAGGCCTGGGTGTTGGGCTCGGCGCCGAAGGCGGTGCTGGCGCGGCTGAAGATCTTGGACTGGGTGGCGAGCTGCGTGTGGGTCTCGAATCCGATCACCACTTCGTAGCCGTTGATGAGTTGGGCGGTCATATCAGGTGATATCAAAAAGTGAGCTGCTGGCGCTTGTTGTGTCTAGTTTGCAGATAGTTTTATTATTGAAACCTATATACATCAAGCGCTGGCAGCTATGGTTTTTCAGAGGCCTGCGGGCTGGCGCAGGTGGTGGTCGGTGGCTTGCTGCAGGCGGTGCGCGGCGTTCAGCAGCCGGCCTTCGGCAAAGTAGTTGCCGATGAGCTGCAGGCCGACGGGCATGCCGCCCCCTTCCTTCGAGTTCGCGAAGCCGGCCGGCACGCTCAGGCCGGGCAGGCCGGCCAGCGACGCGGGCAGGGTGTAGATGTCGGCCAGGTAGTTGGCCAGCGGGTCGCTCTTGCCGCCGAGCTGCCAGGCCACGGTGGGCGCGGCGGGGCCGGCGATCAGGTCGCATTGCTTGAAGGCGGCCTGGAAGTCGTCGGCGATCATGCGGCGGATCTTCTGCGCCTGCAGGTAGTAGGCGTCGTAGTAGCCGTGCGAGAGCACGTAGGTGCCGATCATGATGCGGCGCTTGACCTCGTCGCCGAAGCCTTCGGCGCGGGTCTTCTTGTACATGTCGAGCAGGTCGGTGTAGTCCTTGGCACGGTGGCCGAACTTCACGCCGTCGAAGCGGCTCAGGTTCGACGAGGCCTCGGCCGGCGCGATGATGTAGTACACCGGGATGGACAGCTCGGTGCGCGGCAGGCTGATGGGCACCAGCTTGGCGCCGAGCTTCTCGTACTCCTTGAGCGCGCCGTCCACGGCTGCGCGCACGTCATCCGACAGGCCTTCGCCGAAGAACTCGGCCGGAATGCCGATGCGCAGGCCCTCGATGGAATCATTGAGCTGGGCCGTGAAGTCCTCGGCCGGCACGTCCAGGCTGGTGGAGTCGCGGTCCGCATCGGGCCCGCACATGGCCGACAGCAGCAGCGCGCAGTCCTCGGCCGAGCGGGCCATGGGGCCGGCCTGGTCCAGGCTGGACGCGAAGGCGATCATGCCGTAGCGGCTGGCGCGGCCGTAGGTGGGCTTGATGCCGGTGATGCCGCAGAAGCTGGCGGGCTGGCGGATCGAGCCGCCGGTGTCGGTGCCGGTGGCGGCCGGCGCCAGGCGCGCGGCCACGGCCGCGGCCGAGCCGCCGGACGAGCCGCCGGGCACGCGGCTCGTGTCCCAGGGGTTGCGCACGGGTGCGATGGCCGAGTTTTCGTTGGCCGAGCCCATGGCGAACTCGTCCATGTTCAGCTTGCCCAGCGTCACGCAGCCCGCGTCGGCCAGCCGGGTGACCATGGTGGCGTCGAACGGCGACTGGTAGCCGGCCAGCATCTTGCTCGCGGCGGTGGTGGGGAAGTCCTTGGTGACGAACAGGTCCTTGTGCGCGATCGGCACGCCGGCCAGCGGCGCGGCGGTGCCGGCGGCGAGCTGGGCGTCGGCGGCCTTGGCCTGGGCCAGCGTCACTTCCTCGTTGATGGTGACATAGGCGCCCAGGTTCTGGTGCGCGGCGGCGCGGGCCAGGAAGTGCTGCGCCGCCTCGGTGGCGGACAGCTCGCGGCTCTTCAGTGCTTGGGCGAGCCGGGCCACGCTCATCTCGTGCAAATCGGTAGGAATGCTCATGCGGATCTCATTGTCTGGGGCGGCAGGCGCTGCCTGCGGCCGAATCGGGCGGGGGCGGAAAGGGCCGCGAGGGCCCGGGGCGCTTATTCGATGACCTTGGGCACCAGGAACATGCCCTTTTCCACAGCCGGCGCGCTCTTCTGGTTGGCCTCGCGGTTGTCGCTCTCGCTCACCACGTCGTCGCGCAGGCGCAGCTGCACTTCCTGGATCGCGGCCAGCGGGTGGGCCAGCGGGGTCACGCCCGAGGTGTCCACGGCACGCATCTGCTCCACCACGTTGAAGAAGCTGGTGAGCTGCGTGAGCATGCGCTCGCTTTCGGGGGCGGAGAGTTCGAGCCGTGCCAGGTTGGCGATGCGGCCAATGTCGTCTTGGGTGAGTGCCATAGCTTGGAGTGTGTAAACCAGTCGTAAATACCCGAGGGCCAAAACCCGGCCTGGCGAGTTATTCACAGGGGATGCGGTATTATCCCGCCTTTGGCGCCGGACCATCCCAACCTCGGTCTTTTGCGCCAAAAACCCCCGTCTGCACCCCTTATTTGATACAAGAACCGGGCGACAACGCGCCGAAGTGCCGCTGTGCCCAGAGGAAGTCTGAATGTTCGGAGCGTTCCGCCGCTACTTTTCCACCGACCTGGCCATTGACCTGGGCACCGCCAACACGCTGATCTTCGCCCGCGACAAGGGCATCGTGCTGGACGAGCCCTCGGTGGTCGCCATCCGCCACGAAGGCGGCACGCACGGCCGCAAGGTGATCCAGGCCGTGGGCCGCGAGGCCAAGGCCATGCTGGGCAAGGTGCCCGGCAACATCGAGGCCATCCGCCCGATGAAGGACGGCGTGATCGCCGACTTCCTCATCACCGAGCAGATGATCAAGCAGTTCATCAAGATGGTGCACCCGCGCACGCTGTTCACCCCCAGCCCGCGCATCATCATCTGCGTGCCCTGCGGCTCCACCCAGGTCGAGCGCCGCGCGATCAAGGACGCAGCGCTGAAGGCCGGCGCCACCATCGTCGAGCTGATCGAGGAGCCCATGGCCGCCGGCATCGGCGCCGGGCTGCCGGTGTCCGAGGCTTCCGGCTCGATGGTCGTCGACATCGGCGGCGGCACCACCGAGGTGGGCGTGATCTCGCTGGGCGGCATGGTCTACAAGGGCAGCGTGCGCGTGGGCGGCGACAAGTTCGACGAGGCCATCATCAACTACATCCGCCGCAACTACGGCATGATGATCGGCGAGCCCACGGCCGAACTGATCAAGAAGAGCATCGGCTCGGCCTTCCCGGGCAGCGAGGTGCGCGAGATCGAGGTCAAGGGCCGCAACCTGTCCGAAGGCGTGCCGCGCAGCTTCACCATCAGCTCCAACGAGGTGCTGGAGGCGCTGACCGAGCCGCTGAACCAGATCGTCTCGTCGGTCAAGAACGCGCTGGAGCAGACCCCGCCCGAGCTGGGCGCCGACATTGCCGACCGCGGCATGATGCTGACCGGCGGCGGCGCGCTGCTGCGTGACCTGGACCGCCTGCTGGCCGAGGAAACCGGCCTGCCCGTGCTGGTGGCCGAGGAGCCGCTGACCTGCGTGGTGCGCGGCTGCGGCATGGCGCTCGATACGCTGGACCGCAAGGGCAGCAGCATCTTCACCAGCGAATAAGCGTGCAATTTAGATAAAAACGCCACCCAGCGCACTGATGACAAGCGCAGGCTACTATGGTTACCATAGCAGCCTGCGCTTTGAATTTATAGATTCGCCAGCATGCCCACCAACTCCTTCGACAGTGGTGTACCGACGTTCCGCCAAAGAGGCCCGTCGCCGCTGATCCGGCTGGCGGTGTATGGCGCGCTGGCGCTGTTCCTGATGGTGGCGGACGTGCGCTTCAAGCTCACCGAGCCGGTGCGCCGCGCGGTGGCCGCGGTGCTGTACCCGCTGCAGTGGGTGATGATGCAGCCGGTGCAGCTGGCGCACGAGGGCGCGCGCTATTTCGAGTCGCTGACTAGCGCCCAGGACCGCGCGCAGAACGCCGAGAAGAAGATGACCGAATGGGGGCTGCGCGCCAACCAGGTCGAAACCATGCAGCTCGAGAACCAGCGCCTGCGCGCGCTGCTCGACCTACGCCCGCGCCTGACCACCTCGGGCACCGCGGCGCAGGTGATCTACGAGACCGCCGACGCCTACACCCGCCGCGTGGTGATCGACAAGGGCGAGGTCGCCGGCATCGAGCGCGGCTCGCCGGTGATGGACGAGCTGGGCGTGCTGGGCCAGGTGACGCGGGTGTTCGCCATGACCAGCGAGGTCACGCTGGTGGTTGACCGCGAGCAGAGCATTCCCGTGCTGAACCCGCGCACCGGCGCCCGCGGCGTGGCCTACGGCGATCCGCTGGCCAGCTCCGGCGGCGGCATGGAGCTGCGCTTCATGCCCAGCAACGCCGACATCCAGGAGGGCGACCTGCTCACCACCAGCGGCGTGGACGGCGTCTACGCCCCCGGCCTGCCGGTGGCCAAGATCGTGCGCATCGAGCGCAAGGCCGACTCGCAGTTCTCGCGCGTGTACTGCGAGCCGCTGGCGCAGGTGCACGGCGTGCAGTTCGTGATGGTGCTCAAGCCGCTGGGCGAGGACGCGCTGCCCGCCAAGCCGCCGCCGCCCGACAGGAAGCCTGACGGCCCGGCCTCGACGCCGCGCAAGGGGAGGAAGGGATGACCGAGCTGAAAGGGCCGCTGCCATGATCATGCCGCGCGGGCAGCCGCTGCTGCTGCCGGTCAACCCGGGGTTCATCGCCGGCACGCTGGTGCTGGCGCTGATGTTCAACCTGCTGCCGCTGGGCCGTGGCATCTGGATGCCCGACATGCTGCTGCCGGTGCTGGCCATCTGGGGCGTGCGCGAGCCGCAGCGTGTGGGCATGGGCTGGGCCTTCGTGCTCGGGCTGTGCATGGACGTGCACCAGGCCGCGCTGCTGGGGCAGCATGCCATCGTATATGCGCTGGTAATGTTCGGCGTGGGCCTGCTGCGCCGGCGCATGGCGTGGTTCAACCTGCTGGAGCAAGCGGTGCAGATGCTGCCGCTGTTCGTCGCGGCCGATGTGCTGCAGCTGCTGATGCGCATGCTGATGCGCGGCGGCTTCCCGGGCTGGGGCGCGCTCACGCCGGGCCTGTGGGAGGCGCTGCTGTGGCCGCTGCTGGGCTGGCTGCTGCTGCTGCCGCAGCGCCAGCCGCTGGAGCGCGACGACAACCGTCCGCTGTAGAGCTGCCGCGCGCATGACCGAAATCCACAACGTCGAGAGAGACCTGGCCCGCTTCCGGCTGCGGGTGCTGGTCATCGGCCTGGTGGTGCTGGCCGCTTTCGGCCTGCTGGTGGCGCGGCTCTATGTGCTGCAGGTCGACCGCTACGAGGACCTGGCGGCGCAGGCCGAGAGCAACCGCACCGCGGTCGTGCCCATCGTGCCCAGCCGCGGCCAGATCTACGACCGCAACGGCGTAGTGCTGGCCACCAACTACTCGGCCTACACGCTGGAGATCACGCCCTACAAGGTGGGCGACCTGGACGCGACCATCGACGAACTCTCCAAGCTGATCGAGATCACGCCGCGCGACCGCCGCCGCTTCAAGCGCCTGCAGGAGGATTCGCGCAACTTCGACTCGCTGCCGATCCGCTCGCGGCTGAACGAGGACGAGGTGGCCCGCTTTGCCGCCCAGCGCTACCGCTTTCCGGGCGTGGACGTGAAGGCGCGGCTGTTCCGCACTTACCCGCTGGGCGAAACCGGGGCGCACCTCATCGGCTACATCGGCCGCATCAACCAGCGCGAGAAGGAGCGCATCGACGACTCCGACGACGCCGCCAACTACCGCGGCACCGAGTACATCGGCAAGACCGGTGTCGAGGCCAGCTACGAGCAGCAGCTGCACGGCCAGACCGGCTTCGAGCGGCTCGAGACCTCGGCCGGGGGCTTCGCGGTGCGCAAGCTCGGCAGCAACCCGGCCACGCCGGGATCGAGCGTGGTGTTGTCCATCGACATCAAGCTGCAGAAGATGGTCGAGGACCTGTTCGGCGACCGCCGCGGCGTGGCCGTCGCCATCGATCCGCGCAACGGCGAGATCCTGGCCATGGTGAGCAAGCCCACCTACGACCCCAACCTGTTCGTCGAAGGCATCGACCAGGAGAACTGGAAGGCACTGAACGAGTCCATCGACCGCCCGCTGCTCAACCGCGCGCTGCGCGGCACCTACCCGCCGGGCTCCACCTACAAGCCCTTCATGGGCCTGGCCGGGCTGGAAACCGGCAAGCGCAACCCGCAGACCATCATCCAGGACGGCGGCTCGTGGACCTTCGGCGGCCACACCTTCCGCTCGGGCCATGCGCTCGGGCCGGTCGACCTGAACCGCGCCATCCAGCACTCGAGCAACGTCTACTTCTACACGCTGGCCAACGAGATGGGGGTCGACCTCATCCACGACTTCATGAAGCCGCTGGGCTTCGGCCAGATCACCGGCATCGACCTGCCCGGCGAGGTGCGCGGCGTGCTGCCCAGCAAGGAGTGGAAGCGCCGCACCTACAAGCGCGCCGCGCAGCAGCAGTGGTTTGCGGGCGAAACCATCTCGCTGGGCATCGGCCAGGGCTACAACAGCTTCACCATGCTGCAGCTCACGCATGCGCTGGCCACGCTGGTGAACAACGGCACCAGCCACACGCCGCATGTGGGCAAGCGGCTGGTGGACTCGGTGAACGGCGAGCGCACGCTCATCGAGCAGCCGCCGTCGGTGCAGCTCGGCTACAAGCAGTCGAACATCGACGCCGTCAAGCGCGGCATGGTCTCGGTGGTGCAGGCGGGCACGGGCTCGCGCACCTTTGCCGGCGCGCGCTACCTGTCGGGCGGCAAGACCGGCACGGCCCAGGCCATCAGCATCGGCCAGAACGAGCGCTACAACGCTGCCCGCCTGGCCGAGCGCCAGCGCGACCACGCGCTGTACGAAGCTTTCGCGCCGGCGCAGGACCCGCAGATCGCCGTGGGCGTGATCGTGGAGAACGCCGGCTTCGGCGCGGCCTCCGCGGCGCCCATCGCGCGTCGCATCATCGACTACTGGCTGCTGGGCGACTACCCCAGCGAGGCCGACATGGCCGCCATGCAGCGCGGCCAGGCCAGTGCGCCCATCGGTACGCCGCGCCGCGCCGACGAGGTGCCGCTGCCGACCCAGGTGGGTGGCCCCTGATTGCTATTGAAAAGGTAGCTATTCGCGCTTGATGGACGGGAGCTAGAGCCTGTTTTTACTTGAAAAATGCGTCGTAGCCGGTCTTGACGATCAGCACGCTCACCACCACCACGAACATGCCGCGCACGAAGCCCGAGCCCTTGCGCAGTGCCACATAGGTGCCCAGCAGGCTGCCGGCCACGTTGGCCGCGGCCAGCGGCAGGGCCATGTGCCACCAGACATGGCCCTTGGCGCTGAGCAGCATCAGCGCTGCGGCGTTGGTGGCGATGTTCAGCAGCTTGGCGCTGGCCGAGGCGTTCAGGAAGTCGTAGCCCAGCAGCCGCACCAGCAAAAAGACGAAGAAGCTGCCCGTGCCCGGGCCGAAGAAGCCGTCGTAGAAGCCGATGCCCGAGCCGATCAGCGCCGCGACCCAGGCCTCCTGGCGGCCCTCGTAGTGCGGCGTGTGGTGCTGGCCGAGCTGCTTCTTGGCCAGGGTGTAGACCAGCAGCGCCACCAGGATCAGCGGCAGCAGCTTGCGCAGGAAGTCGGCCGAGATCTGCGTGACGGCCCAGGCGCCCAGCAGCGAGAAGCCGAAGCTCGCCACGATGGCGGGTGCGATCGCACCCCAGCGGAACTGCACGCGGCGGCTGTACTGCCGCGCCGAGATCAGCGTGCCCCAGACCGAGGCGCTCTTGTTGGTGCCCAGCAGCGTGGCGGGGGGAGCCGAGGGAAATGCCGAAAACAGCGCGGGCACCAGGATCAGGCCGCCGCCGCCCACCACCGCATCGACAAAGCCCGCGAGCAGCGATGCGAGCGTGACCACAATCCATTCCATCCCGGAATTGTCGCATCGCCGCCGGCCGGGCTGCGGGCATTCGGGGCGATTTGCACCAGAAAAAGAAAAAGCGCCCGAGGGCGCTTCAAAAAAATACATCTATGCCGATGTTTGGTGCTGTTCGAATTGTGGGTTTGTCTCCTCGGTCCTCTCGCATAGCACCGCTTCGGTGCGTCGAGTGCCGTTAATGTATGGGTTGCCCCGCGCCGGTGCATCGGGATTAACCCGATCAGGGCGATTCCCAGCGGCTATAAGGCATATGCCGCGAGTATCCACTCCGCGGCGCGCTCGGCCATCATCAGCGTGGGCGAGTTGGTGTTGCCGCTGGTGATGGTGGGCATGGCGCCGGCGTCCACCACGCGCAGGCGGCGCACGCCGCGCACGCGCATCTCGCTGTCCAGCACGGCCAGCGGATCGCCGTCGCGCCCCATTTTGGTGGTGCCCACGGGGTGGAAGATGGTGGTGGCGATGTCGCCCGCCAGCCGCGCCAGCTCCTCGTCGCTCTGGTACTGCACGCCGGGCTTGTATTCCTCGGGCCGGTAGCGGGCCAGCGCGGGCTGGGCGGCGATGTGGCGCGTAAGGCGCAGGCTGTCGGCCGCCACCTGGCGGTCTTCGGCGGTGCTGAGGTAGTTGGGCGCGATGGCCGGCGCCTCCTGGAAGCGGTTGCTCTTGATCTGCACGGTGCCCCGGCTGGTGGGGTTGAGGTTGCACACGCTGGCGGTGAAGGCCGGAAAGCCGTGCAGCGGCTGGCCGAAGGCGTCCAGCGACAGCGGCTGCACGTGGTATTCGAGGTTGGGAAAGGCGTGCTCGGCGCTGCTGCGCGTGAACGCGCCGAGCTGCGACGGCGCCATGCTCATCGGGCCGCTGCGCCGGGCCAGGTACTCCAGCCCGATCTTGGCCTTGCCCCAGAGCGTATTCGCCATGGTGTTGAGCGTGGGCACGCCCTGCACCTTGAACACGGCGCGGATCTGCAGGTGGTCCTGCAGGTTGGCGCCCACACCGGGGTGGTCCACCACCACATCGATGCCGTGCCGTTGCAGCAGCTCGCCCGGGCCTATGCCCGAGAGCTGCAGGATCTGCGGCGAATTGACGGCGCCGGCGCAGAGGATCACCTCCTTGGTGGCGCGCACGGTCACGGTCTCGGTGCCCGTCCAGACCTCGGCGCCGGTGCACACCGGCTCGCCGCCGGCACTGCGGTCGAACAGCAGCCGCGTGACCTGGGCGCCGGTCCACAGCTCCACGTTCGGGCGGCCGTAGCAGGTGGGGCGCAGGAAGGCCTTGGCCGTGTTCCAGCGCCAGCCGGCCTTCTGGTTGACCTCGAAATAGCCCACGCCCTCGTTGGTGCCGCGGTTGAAGTCGTCGGTGGCCGGTATGCCGGCCTGCTGCGCGGCCTGGGCGAAGGCGTCCAGGATGTCCCAGCGCAGGCGCTGCTTCTCCACGCGCCATTCGCCGGTACTGCCCGTGCGGCGGTTGCCGTGCAGCTGCGCGAAGCTGGGGCTGGCGTTGCCTTCCTCGTCGAGCCGCCAGTGGTCCTCGTGGCGGCGGAAGTACGCCAGGTTCTCGTTCCAGCGCCAGCGGGCGTCGCCGGTCAGCTCGGCCCAGTGGTCGTAGTCGCGCGACTGGCCGCGCATGTAGATCATGCCGTTGATGCTGCTGCAGCCGCCCAGGGTCTTGCCGCGCGGGTAGAGCAGCGCGCGGCCGTTCAGGCCCGGCTCGGCCTCGGTCTGGTAGCGCCAGTCGGTGCGCGGGTTGCCTATGCAGTACAGGTAGCCCACCGGGATGTGGATCCAGTGGTAGTCGTCCTTGGGACCGGCCTCGATCAGCAGCACCCGGTTGCGCGGCTGGCTGCTGAGCCGGTTGGCCAGCAGCGAGCCCGCGGTGCCGGCGCCGATCACGAGGTAGTCGAAGGTGGTGCTGTCAGTGGCTTGCATGGCAGGGGGACCGTATCGATGATTGCTTCCATAGTAATAGCTGGGAGCGATCCATGGGTGCGCGGTTTTGCACAGAAAGCGTGCACAAACCGCGGCGGGCGCTGCCGGGACGGCGGGAAAGCCCTGCACTGCCTTTGGCGCGATGAGGTAGGATACGCGCCTTGAAATTTTCTTTTGATGGGCGCTTTCAGACCGTGTTCACGTTCTAAGCCATCGCCAGCAGGCGCCTGTTCTTACCAGAGGAATCCCCAGCACCATGGCATCCGTCAACAAAGTCATCATCGTCGGCAACCTGGGGCGCGACCCCGAAATGCGCACCTTCCCGAGCGGCGACCAGGTGGCCAACGTCACCATCGCCACCACCGACCGCTGGCGCGACAAGAACACCGGCGAGAACAAGGAAGCCACCGAGTGGCACCGCGTGGTTTTCAACGGCCGCCTGGCCGAGATCGTGGGCCAGTACCTGCGCAAGGGCAGCCAGGTCTACGTGGAAGGCAGCCTGCGCACCCGCAAGTGGACCGACCAGCAGACCGGCCAGGAACGCTACGCCACCGAAATCCGCGCCGACACCATGCAGATGCTCGGCAGCCGCCAGGGCATGGGCCAGGGCAGCCAGGGCGGTGACGACTACGGCTACGGCGACCAGGGCGGTGGCCAAGGCGGCGGCCAGGGTGGCTACGGCGACCAGGGCGGCGGCTACCAGCAGCCACAGCGCCGCGCGCCCGCGCCGGCTATGGCGCCGCGCCCCGCACCCGCTCCGCGCCCAGTCCCCGCGCCCATGCCGACCCCGGCGCCGCGCGCGGCCTCGGGCTTCGACGACATGGATGACGACATTCCGTTCTAAATAGCGCCTGGTTCGCAGGCCGACAAAAAAAGCCCGCAGGCCATGTGCCTGCGGGCTTTTGTTTTATATAAAAAATCGGTTCTAGCGCTTATCCATCAAGCGCTGACAGCTATCTTTTCAGGAGTATTCAACGGCGCCGCATCCACGGTCTCGATGATGCCGCCGCCCAGGCAGACCTCGCCGTCGTACAGCACGGCCGACTGGCCGGGGGTGACGGCCCATTGCGCGTCGGGGAACTCCAGGCCGAAGTGCCCGGCATCGCCCTGGGTGAGCGCGCAGGGCGCATCGGCCTGGCGGTAGCGCGTCTTGGCGGCATAGCGGCCCGGGGCGGGCGCGTGGCCGGCGCACCACGAGGCGTCCAGCGCCTGCAGCCGGTGCGACAGCAGCCAGGGGTGGTCGTGGCCCTGCACGGCGACGAGCTGGTTCTTCGCCATGTCCTTGCGCGCCACGAACCACGGCGCATGCTCGCCACCACCACGTGGCGCGCCCTTTTCCTTGACCCCGCCTATGCCCAGGCCCTGGCGCTGGCCCAGCGTGTAGAACGACAGGCCCTCGTGCCGGCCGATCTTGCGGCCGCGCTCGTCGACGATGGCGCCGGGCTCCTTGCTGATGTAGCGGTTCAGGAAGTCGCGGAACGGCCGCTCGCCGATGAAGCAGATACCGGTGGAATCCTTCTTCTTGGCGTTGGGCAGGCCGATCTCCTCGGCGATCTGGCGCACCTGGGTCTTCTTGAGTTCGCCCACCGGGAACAGCGACTTGGCCAGCTGCGCTTGGTTGAGCCGGTGCAGGAAGTAGCTCTGGTCCTTGGCCGGGTCGAGCCCCTTGAGCAGCTCGAACCGTCCCGTCGCGCCGTTCTGGCGCACGCGGGCGTAGTGGCCGGTGGCGATCTTCTCGGCGCCCAGGCGCATCGCGTGGTCGAGGAAGGCCTTGAACTTGATCTCGGCGTTGCACAGCACGTCGGGGTTGGGCGTGCGGCCGGCTTGGTACTCGCGCAGGAATTCGGCGAACACCCGGTCCTTGTAGTCGGCGGCAAAGTTCACGTGCTCGATCTCGATGCCGATCACGTCGGCCACGGCGGCGGCGTCCACGAAGTCGATGTTGGACGAGCAGTACTCGCTGTCGTCGTCGTCTTCCCAGTTCTTCATGAAGATGCCGACGACCTCATGCCCTTGTTGCTTGAGCAGGTGCGCGGTGACGGCCGAGTCCACCCCGCCGCTCAGTCCGACCACGATACGTTGTTTAGCCATGGCGCAATTATCGGCGGGGCGGCCTGGGCGCTGCAGCGCTGGGGCTATGCGGCCCGGGCGGCATGCGGCCATTTGTCGTTCATATAAAAGAACGATGAATCCAGTTTTTGGGTATTTATCAATCGTCGTTCCAAATCTACTATTCGTTTCAGGCGTTAAGCGCGAATCGTCGCCGCAGACGCCGGGTGCAGGCAGTGGCCTGCCATTGCTGAGCGAGGTATCCCCATGTCCAACAAGCCCTATGTCCGTCTCGACAAGAACAATGCCGCCGTGCTGCTGGTGGACCACCAGACCGGCCTGCTGTCGCTGGTGCGCGATATCGATCCGGACAAGTTCAAGAACAATGTGCTGGCGCTGGCCGACCTGGCCAAATACTTCCAGCTGCCCACCGTGCTCACGACCAGCTTCGAGGACGGCCCCAACGGCCCGCTGGTGCCCGAGCTGACCCAGACCTTCCCTGATGCGCCCTTCATTCCCCGCCCCGGCCAGATCAACGCCTGGGACAACGAGGACTTCGTCAAGGCCGTCAAGGCCACGGGCAAGAAGCAGCTCATCATCGCCGGCGTGGTGACCGAGGTCTGCGTGGCCTTCCCGGCGCTGTCGGCGCTGGCCGAGGGCTACGAGGTCTTCGTCGTGACCGACGCCTCGGGCACCTTCAACGAGATCACCCGCGACTCGGCCTGGCGCCGCATGGAGGCCGCCGGTGCCCAGCTGATGACCTGGTTCGGCGTGGCCTGCGAGCTGCACCGCGACTGGCGCAACGATGTGGAAGGCCTGGGCACGCTGTTCTCCAACCACATCCCTGACTACCGCAACCTGATGAACAGCTACAGCCGCGCCAGCAGCAAATAACAAGTCCTAGAACACGCCCAGCGCCAGCCCGGTGGCTAGCGCCTCGCCCAGCGCGCGGCAGGCCTCGAGGTCGGCGGCGGCGATGTGCTTTTCCGCCAGGATGGCCTCGGGCGTCTGCGCGTGGGTGCAGACGATCAGCGGCTCGGCGACGGCCTTGAGCCGCCAGCCGGTGGCGATGCGCTCGATCTGGCGCGCGGCGTTGTGGCCGTCGCTGCCGGCGCAGACCAGGCTGGCATAGGGCCGGCCGTTGATGCGGTCCAGCGCCGCGTAGTAGCTGCGGTCGAAGAAATCCTTCATCTGGCCACTGATGGCCGCCAGGTTCTCGGGCGTGGCAAAGAGATAGCCCTGCGCAGCCAGCACGTCGGCCGGCTGTGCCTGCGCCGCATGCAGCAGGCGCACCTGCACGCCGGGCTCGGCGGCGGCGCCGGCCTGCGCGGCCTCGGCCATCTGGCGCGTGCCGCCGGTCATCGAGTGGTAGACGATCAGCAGCGTGATCACGGCTGCTCGAAGACCGACGGGTGGGTATAGACCAGGCCGAGCGGAAAGCGCTGGCCGGCCAGGTAGTCGCCCAGCGACTGCAGCACCAGCGGGCTGCGCATGCGCCCGCTCTCGGCGCGGATCTCGTCGGCGGTGAGCCACACGGTGCGCACCACGCCGTCGTCCAGCGCCTGGCCCTGGTGCAGGCCGCCCAGCGTGCCGACGAAGGAAAAGCGCATGTAGGTGGTGTCGGCGCCGCTTCGGGTGCGCACGAAGCGGTTCATGTAGATGCCCAGCAGCTCGGTGGGCTGGAAGTCGTAGGCCGTCTCTTCGAGCACCTCGCGGGTGCAGGCCTGCACCAGCGATTCGCCGGGGTCGAGGTGGCCGGCCGGCATGTTCAGGCGCAGGCCGTCGGAGGTGTCTTCCTCGACGAGCAGGAAACGGCCATCGCGCTCGATGACGGCAGCCACGGTGACATTGGGTTTCCAGCGGTTGGGCATGGCGGGCATTATGGGGGATAGCGCAGAACACGCTCCGGAGCCCCCAAGCAGCGCTACGATAGCTGCATGAACACGCCATCCGCCTCCCCAGCCGCCCCGTCCGCCACCGCCATCTACGCCGAGCGCCGCGCGCGCGTGGCGCGGCAGCTGGGGGACGGCGGCTTCGCGATCATTCCCACGGCGCCCGAGCACCTGCGCAACCGCGACAGCGACTACCAGTTCCGCCACGACAGCTATTTCTACTACCTCACCGGTTTCACCGAGCCCAATGCCTGCCTGGTGATCGCGGCCGACGGCAAAAGCTCGCTGTTCTGCGCGCCCAAGGACCTGGAGCGCGAGATCTGGGACGGCTACCGCCTCGGCCCCGACGCGGCGGTGGCGGCGCTGGGCGTGGATGAGGCCTTCTCGTTCGCCGAGCTGGACCTGCGCCTGCCCAAGATGCTGGAGAACCGCAGCGTGGTCTGGTACCCGTTCGCCATCCACACCGGCTTCGAGGGCCGCGTGGCGCGCTGGCTCAACGTGGTGCGCGCGCGCAGCCGCTTCGGCGCGCTGGTGCCCGAGCAGCAGCGCGACCTGTGCGCCATCCTCGACGAGATGCGCCTGGTCAAGGACGCGCACGAGCAGGCCACCATCCGCCGTGCCTGCGCCATCAGCGCGCGCGCCCACGTGCTGGCGATGCAGCGCTCGGCCCGCATGCTGCGTGCCGGCGAGGACGTGCGCGAGTACCACCTCGATGCCGAGCTGCTGCACGCCTTCCGCGAGCACGGCTCGCAGTACACGGCCTACGGCTCCATCGTCGCGGCGGGCGCGAACGCCTGCGTGTTGCACTACCGCGCCGATGCCGCACCCATCAAGAGCGGCGAGCTGGTGCTGATCGACGCCGGCTGCGAGCTCGACGGCTACGCCAGCGACATCACCCGCACCTTCCCGGCGGGCGGCAAGTTCAGCGGCCCGCAGCGCGCGCTCTACGAGCTGGTGCTGGCCAGCCAGGACGCGGCCGTCGCCGTCACCCGGCCGGGCAAGCGCTTCAACGACCCGCACGACGCCACCGTGGCGGTGCTGGCGCAGGGCATGCTCGACCTGGGCCTGCTGGACAAGAACAAGGTCGGCGGCGTGCAGGACGTGATCGAGAACCGCAGCTACTTCCCGTTCTACATGCACCGCACCGGCCACTGGATGGGCATGGACGTGCACGACTGCGGCAGCTATGTCGAGCCGACGGAGCTGGGCCACATCAGCGAGCGGCGCGATCCGCTGTCGGGCGAGCTGATCCTGAACCGTCCGAGCCGCATCCTGCGCCCCGGCATGGTCACCACCGTCGAGCCCGGCATCTACGTGCGCCCGGCCGAGGGCGTGCCCGAGCAGTTCCACAACATCGGCATCCGCATCGAGGACGACGCCCTCATCACCGACGACGGCTGCGAGCTGATGACCCGCGGCGTGCCGGTACACCCCGACGAGATCGAGGCGCTGATGCGCGAAGGCGCCGCCGCGCCCTCGCTGTCGTAATCAAGCCGCACCCTGCGCGCCGGCATATCTGTTATTTGCTTCTGATTTAATAGCTTGTTGCGCGCGTGGTATATGGGTTTCGGTCGAATTTAAGGGGAAATACGCTGGCGCGCAGGCCTGTCGAATGAACCCCCGATGTAACCGGATTGGCAGCAGAATAGAAACTGAATTACAAGGCGCCGGCCGGTACTGCAGGCGCCAGCCCACCACCCGACCGAGACAAGCCATGAACGCACCGACCAAAATCCGCCGCGCCACCAAGATTGTTGCCACCCTGGGCCCCGCTTCGAGCGACCCGCAGATCCTGGAGGCGATGATCCGCGCCGGCGTCAACGTCGTGCGCCTGAACTTCAGCCACGGCAAGGCACAGGACCACGTGGACCGCGCCATGACGGTGCGCGCCGCCGCGCAGCGCGCCGGCCGTGAAGTGGCCATCATGGCCGACCTGCAGGGCCCCAAGATCCGCGTCGGCAAGTTCGCCGAAGGCAAGGTCATGCTGGAGCCGGGCGCGCGCTTCGTGCTCGATGCCAGCCGCACCGAGCCGGGCGACATCGACGGCGTGGGCCTCGACTACAAGGAGCTGCCGCGCGACGTGAAGCCCGGCGACGTGCTGCTGCTCAATGACGGCCTGATCGTGCTGACCGTGGACTCGGTGCTCGGCGAAGCCGTGCACACCACCGTCAAGCTGGGCGGCGAGCTGTCCAACAACAAGGGCATCAACAAGCAGGGCGGCGGCCTCACGGCCCCGGCGCTGACCGCCAAGGACATGGAAGACATCAAGACCGCGATGAGCTTCCAGGCCGACTACGTGGCCGTGAGCTTCCCCAAGAACGCCTCCGACATGGAAATGGCGCGCCAGCTGTGCCTGGTGGCCGCGGCCGAATACCGCCACCGCCCCGGCCTGATCGCCAAGATCGAGCGCGCCGAAGCCGTGCCCCGCCTCGAAGAGATCCTGCGCGTGTCCGACGGCATCATGGTCGCCCGCGGCGACCTGGCCGTGGAAGTGGGCCACGCCGCCGTGCCCGCGCTGCAGAAGAAGATGATCCGCATGGCGCGCGAGATGGACAAGGCCGTCATCACCGCCACGCAGATGATGGAATCGATGATCACCAACCCCGTGCCCACCCGCGCCGAGGTGAGCGACGTGGCCAACGCCGTGCTCGACGGCACCGACGCCGTGATGCTCAGCGCCGAGACGGCCGCCGGCAAGTTCCCGCTCGAGACCGTGCAGGAGATGGTCGCCATCTGCGCCGCCGCCGAAGCCGCCGCCGACTGGGACGTGGACACCGACTTCGTCGGCAAGACCTTCCAGCGCATCGACCAGAGCATCGCGCTGGGCGCGCTGTTCACCGCCACACACCTGGGCGCCAAGGCCCTGGTGGCGATGACGGACAGCGGCTCCACCGCGCTGTGGATGAGCCGCCACCGCACCCAGATCCCGATCTACGCGCTCACGCCCAAGATCGCCACCCAGCGTCGCATGGCCCTGTACCGCAACGTGCGCCCGCTGCTGATGGACACCAGCGCCGACCGCGACACCGCGCTGCTGCAGGCCGAAGCCCACCTGAAGAACCGCGACATCGTGCAAAGCGGCGACATCTACGCCATCACCTGCGGCGAACCCATGGGCTCGCCCGGCGGCACCAACATGATGAAGATCTGCCGCGTCGAGTAAGCGGGCCAGGGCCTGGTGCCCTATGAAAACAGGAGCTGCCAGCGCTCGCTGTGCCTTGGTTTTAGATATTTATCGATCTGAAAACCAGGTGCAGCAAGCGCTGGCAGCTCCTTTTTTGTTGTTGTGCGCCTCAGCGCCCGGCCGCCCGCTGCAGGCGCTGCACCAGCGAGTCGGTCAGCCAGCCGGCCAGCCAGCACAGCCAGGCCGTCCACAGCGTATGGCTCGTGTAGTGCGCGCCGCGCATCTGCTGCGCCAGGCCCAGCACTGCGCCCACGGTCAGCGCGGCCAGCAGCCACCAGCGCGCGGCGCGCGGCGCATCGCGGTACAGCGCGAAATACCCGCCCACGAAGGCAAAGCCCGTCGCGGCGTGGCCGGCGGGAAAGCAGTGGCCCGAGCCGCCGTCGCGCAGGCCCCAGCGCCAGTGCGATACCGGCTCCGCCAGGCCGCCGAAGGCCGCCATGTCCCAGGGGCAGCTCGTGCTGCTGCTGTGCTTGAGCAGGCCTACCAGCGCCAGCGCCGCCAGCACGCTGACCACGACCTGCACGCGGCGCGCCACCGGCAGCCGGCGCAGCACGCCGAACGGAAACCACACGCCTATGCTGAGCGCGAACGCCAGCGCCCAGCCCAGCCACTGCATGGCGTCGTGCATGTACAGGTCGAGAAAAGGGTTGTCGCGCAGCGCAAAGCCCTGGGCGCCGCCCCACCAGCGCGCCACGGCCAGGTCCAGGCTGCTCTGGTCCCACAGCAGCACCAGCGCGAACCCAGCCAGCGTGGCAGCCAGCCAGCGGCGGCCCGGTGCCTGGGCGGTGGGGGCGGCGGCGGGCAGGACGGAACTGGGCATGGGCGCATTGTGGGAGCAGCGCTTAAGGCGGGCTTAACGCCAGGTGCCCATGCCGCCCGCAGGCGTCAGCAGGAACGCTTCAGCGCAGCGGGATATCGCCCAGCCCCAGCAGGTTGCCATGGCGGTCGCGGATCTGCATGGCGTAGGCGCTGCGGTTGTTGGTCTGCTGCGTGAACCAGGTGCTCCAGACCTCGGTATCCGCACCTTCGCCGCGCCTCCAGTCGCAGGCGACGAAATTGCGATAAAACTGATGCGGCTGCCGCTGGCAGCGCACCGAGCCATCGCTGGTGCTGGCTGCATCGCCCAGGTCGCGGGTGAGGGTGAAGGTGTGGAGATAGGTACGGGATGCTGATTTGGGCCAGAAAAACGCCACCCACTCGCCCAGCAGACCGTGGTGGCTGGAGGTGTCGGGCTCCAGCGCCAGCCGCACGATGCGCCGCGGCGGCTCGCCGGGGAACTGGATCATGCCTTCGACACGGTTGGGCTCGTTGTTGAATTGCAGCTGCATGGTGCCCGTGCTGTCCGCCAGCGCGGCACTGGTTGCCGGCCCGCCGAAGTAGCGGCCCCCGGCATAGCGGTTCAGCGCCAGCGTGGATGCTTCGCCCGCATATTGGCTGCTGCCCGTGTAGGCGCCGCTGCCCATGTGAAAGCTGGCCCGCCCGTCGGGCAGGTAATTGAATACCTGGGCAATGGCCATGCCGTTCTGCACATCGAGGGCGATGCCCCGGCCCGGCTTGCCGGTCAGCTCGTCGGCCACGATCCAGGTGCCGTTGGAAGGGTTGATGGTGCGGTCTTTCGAGCAACTGCCCAAGGCATCCTGGGTGTAGACCTGCCCCGCGGGAGCGCACGAGGGGGCGCTGAATCCAGTGGTGTCCGCCGCCACGATGGCCATGCCCGTCAGCACGTAGTGCTGGCGAGCTTCGCCTGCCCGGGTAGAGACCACTCCCTGCACGTCGGCACCCACGATGCGCAGCGTGGCCGATTCGATCCAGGCGCTGCCGTCGGTCGGCAGGCTGTCTTCGCGGCCCCGGCAGGCATAGGTGTCGGGGGTGGACAGGGCGGTGCAGCCCAGTGCCTGCGGCTGCTCGTGCCCCAGATCGGAGCTTGTCCTTCCCGTCAGCCTCACTTGGCGCTCCGCCGAATTGCCGTCCATCACCAACTGCCAGGACTTTGCCACCTGTCCGGCCTCGTCCAGGCCCACTACGTTGAACTGGCGCCACCACGCGCCGCTGACATAGGCCGCGTCAAACGCCGGCCCCATGGCGACCAGGCGCTCCATCGCCACCGGCGCCTCGCCCGGAAACTGCACCGTGCCCTGCAGCCCGTTGGCAAAGCTCACGGTCACGCTGCCGGGCGAGCCATCTTCCACGGCCTCGCGGGCCTCGCCGCCGAACGAGCGCCCTCCGCGGTAGCGCACCAGCGGCGCCGTCATCGTATTTCCGTCCATCGGCCCCTGCGAGGCATGGAAGGTGGCATCGCCGTTCTGTTCATAGTTGAACACCTGCATGAAGAGCGTATTGCCCTGCACGTCGATGGCCAGGCCTCGGCCGGGCTTGCCGTCGAGCTCGCTGCTGACCACCCAGGTGCCCGGCTGGGGGGTGAAGTCGCGCGCGGCGAAGGCGGGCAGGGCGGTGCACAGGGACAGGGCGGCGAGGGTGGAGGAGACCAGGTTTTTCATGGCATGGCGAGGACGGGTTGGGAGGCACGCCCTGACTTCGGCGCGGGTGAATTTTTGTAAAGGGAATATATCACCGTCGATGATTCGATTGACTGCCTCATCCGTCGGGGCCTTGCCGCGGCGATGGCCGGTCGGCGCCGCTGCCGCAAGGCATCATGCACAATGCGCTGCATGCGAATACTGATGGTCGAAGACGACGCAGGCATTGCCGAGGGATTGCGCGCCAACCTGCGCCAGCACGGCCACGCGGTGGACTGGTGCGGCACGCTGGCCGCGGCCTGGAATGCCCTGACCACCGAGGGCTTCGACGCGGTGCTGCTCGACCTGGGCCTGCCTGACGGCGACGGCACCAGCCTGCTGCAGCGCCTGCGCAATGTGCCGGCGGACTCGACCCGGCCCGATCCGGCCACGCCGGTCATCATCCTCACCGCGCGCGATGGGGTGCATGACCGCATCGGCGGCCTGGACCTGGGCGCCGACGACTACCTGGCCAAGCCGTTCGATGCACAGGAGCTGCAGGCGCGGCTGCGGGCGCTGCTGCGCCGGGCGGCGGGGCGGGCCAATCCGCTGATCCAGTACCGCGAGCTGGTGGTCGATCCGGCGCTGCACCAGGTGCGCCTGGCGGGCCAGCCGGTGGAGCTGCCGCCGCGGGCCTTTACCATCCTGCTGATCCTGCTGGAGGCGCGGGGCCGCGTGCTGTCGCGCCAGCAGCTGGAGGAGCGCCTCTACAACTTCGACTCGCTGGTGGAAAGCAACGCGGTCGAGGTGCACATCCACCACCTGCGCAAGAAGCTGGGCGCGGACTACATCCACACCATGCGCGGCGTGGGCTACTTCATGCCGCAGGTGTAGCGCATGCCGGCACAGCACGTCGCCGCCAGCTGGCTGGGCCCTGCCCAGGGGCTGCCGCGCCTGCAGACGCGGCTGCTGCTGTGGATCCTGGCGTCGCTGGTGCTGGTCTGGGCCAGCTTCGTGTTCTGGGCCTACCAGGCCGGCGTGGAAGAGGCCGACGAGCTGACCGACGGCCACCTGGCCAGCGTGGCGGCGATGGTGCTGAATCTGCCGGTGCAGGCGGGCGCCGAGCTGCCGCCGACGCGCCGGGTCTCGGTGCCGGGGCTGCGCGCGCACGACTACCAGCAGTCCATGGACATCCAGATGTGGGATGCCGATGGCCGCTTGCTGCTGCACGTGGGCAATGCGCCGGTGGTAGCGTTCGGCGTCCAGCGCGAGGGCTTCTACGAGGCGGCGCTGGCCGGCGGCGAGGTCTGGCGCACCTTCACGCAGTGGGACGCGGAGCGCAGCCGCCGGGTGACGGTGCTGGTCGCGCTCAAGGAGCGCGACGACCTGGCGGAAGACATCGCCGGCCAGATGATCGTGCCCGGGCTGTGGCTGCTGCCGGTGGTCACGCTGGTGCTGGGGCTCACCATTCGCGCGGGCCTGCGGCCGCTGAACCAGCTCTCGGCCGACGTGGCGCAGCTCGATCTGGCCGAGGGCCAGCGCCTGCGGACCGGCAACGACTGGCAGGAGTTCCACGCGGTGACGCAGGCGATCAACACCCTGCTGGACCGCAGCGAGGCGGCGATGGAGCACGAGCGCAAGCTGGCCAACGAGGTTGCGCACGAGCTGCGCACGCCGCTGGCGGCCATCAGCCTGCATGCCCAGGCCCTGCAGGGCGAGCTGCCGGCCGAGGAGCAGGCGGCCGCGGCGCGGCGCATCCAGGCCGAGGCGCTGCGCGCCGGCCATGTGCTGCAGCAGATCCTGGCGCTGGCGCGGGCCGGGCGGGTGCAGATGACGCAGCAGGCCGCGCCCGTCGATCTGGCCCGGATGGCGCGCGACGTGGCCGCCGACTACGCCCAGGCGGCCTGGCAGCACGGCAGCAGCCTGTCGGTCGAGGTGCCCGAGACCCTGGTGGTCACCGGCCACGCGGTGCTGCTGGAGGTGGCGCTGCGCAACCTGGTGGAAAACGCGCTGCGCCATACGCCGCAGGGCACGCAGATCGAGGTGCAGGGCGGCCGCGAAACCGGTGACGGCGGTGAATGCTGGCTGCAGGTCTGCGACGACGGCGGGCGCGACGTCGGCAGTAAACCCCCCGAGCCGGTGGACAGCCTGCACCTGGGCCACGCCATCGTCGAGCGCGTGGCGCAGCTGCACCGGGGGCGGTTCGGCCCGCACGCGCCGCTGCCGCCGCATACCACCTGCTACCGTCTGGCATTGCCGCAGGCCTGAAATGGCACGCATGGTTAAAATAACGGGTTACCAAGCGGTTACCACACCGCGGCTCCTGTAGCTTCTTCGTGGCCCTGGCCCACGGCCTTGGCCCCTTCCCACTCTTTTCATAACGGACACTCCACCATGGCTCTCGTCTCGATGCGCGAATTGCTCGACCATGCCGCAGCCAACCACTACGGCATCCCCGCTTTCAACGTGAACAACCTGGAGCAGGTGCAGGCAGTGATGGCGGCCGCGGACGAAGTGGGCGCCCCGGTGATCCTGCAGGCCAGCGCCGGCGCGCGCAAGTACGCGGGCGAAAGCTTCATCAAGCACCTGATCCAGGCGGCCGTCGAGGCCTATCCCCACATCCCGCTGGTCATGCACCAGGACCACGGCACCTCGCCCGCCATCTGCCAGGGCGCGCTGAACCTGGGCTTCGGCTCGGTGATGATGGACGGCTCGCTGCGCGAGGACGGCAAGACCCCGGCCGACTTCGACTACAACGTCAAGGTCACGCGCGACGTGGTGGCCATGGCCCACCAGATCGGCGCCACCGTCGAAGGCGAGCTGGGCTGCCTGGGCTCGCTCGAGACCGGCATGGCCGGCGAGGAAGACGGCGTGGGCGCCGAAGGCGTGCTCGACCACTCCGCGCTGCTGACCGACCCCGAGGAAGCCGCCCAGTTCGTCAAGGCCACGCAGCTCGACGCGCTGGCGATCGCCATCGGCACCAGCCACGGCGCCTACAAGTTCAGCCGCAAGCCCACGGGCGACATCCTGTCGATCCAGCGCGTGAAGGAAATCCACGCCCGCCTGCCCAACACCCACTTGGTGATGCACGGCTCCTCGTCGGTGCCGCAGGACCTGCTGGCCATCATCAACCAGTTCGGCGGCAAGATGAAGGAAACCTACGGCGTGCCGGTGGAAGAGATCCAGGAAGCCATCAAGCACGGCGTGCGCAAGATCAACATCGACACCGACATCCGCCTGGCCATGACCGGCGCGGTGCGCAAGTTCCAGGCCGAGAACCCCGACAAGTTCGACATGCGCGAGTGGATGAAGCCCGCGCGCGAAGCGGCCCGCCTGATCTGCAAGCAGCGCTACCTGGAGTTCGGCTGCGAAGGCCAGGCTGCCAAGATCAAGGGCGTGCCGCTGGCCGACATGGCCCGCAAGTACGCAGCCGGCGAGCTGGCACAGCTTGTGCAATAAATTGGCCTTCAGCGCTTATCTGGTAAGCGCTGATAGCTATCAAAAATGAAGAAACCGCCCGCAGGGGCGGTTTTTTGTTGGCTGGCCACAATGGGCGTTTTGATGTCTGGCGAGAAGAAACCATGAGCACATCCACATCCCATGACTACGACCTCATCGTGATCGGCGGCGGCTCGGGCGGCGTGCGCGCCGCGCGCATGGCCGCGGGCCGCGGCGCGCGCGTGGCCCTGGTCGAGTCGGGCGCCATGGGCGGCACCTGCGTGAACGTGGGCTGCATCCCTAAGAAGCTCTACAGCTACGGCGCTGGCTACGCCGAGGCCTTTGCCGAGGCGCGCGGCTACGGCTGGCAGGTGCCCCAGGGGCTGGCGCTGGACTGGCCGGCGCTCAAGGCCGCGCGGGCGAAGGAGATCAGCCGCCTCAACGGCATCTACGAGGGCCTGATGAGCGGCGCGAAGGTGGACCGCCTAGCCGGCCACGGCGCGCTGGCCGATGCGCACACCGTGGTCGTCACCGCCAAGCCCAATGGCGAGATGAAGCAGCAGCGGCTCACGGCGCGGCACATCCTGATCGCCACCGGCGGGCGCCCCTGGGTGCCCGAGCTGCCGGGCCGCGAGCATGTGCTGGTGTCCGACGACCTGTTCGACCTGCCCGAGCTGCCGCGCTGCCTGGTGGTGGTGGGCGGCGGCTACATCGCCTGCGAGATGGCCAGCATCTTCCACGGCCTGGGCGTGCAGGTCACGCTGCTGTACCGCGGCGAACAGGTGCTGCGCGGCTTCGACCAGGAGGTGCGCGACTTCGCGGCCGAGGAGATGCGCAAGGCCGGCGTTGACATCCGCGTGGGCGCCGAGGTGGCCGGCATCGAGGCCGCAGGCGCCGAGCGCGTGGTGCGCCTGAAGGACGGCGCCGAGTTGCGCTGCGACGCGGTGCTCTACGCCACCGGCCGCAAGCCGAACGTCGAGGGCCTGGGCCTGGAGCAGGTGGGCGTGCGCCAGGACGGGCAGGGCGCCATCGTGGTGGATGGGCACTACGCCACCAATATCCCCAGCGTGCATGCGCTGGGCGACGTGGTCGGCCGCCTGGAGCTGACGCCGGTGGCGCTGGCCGAGGCCATGGCCTGGGTGGACCATGTGTTCGGCCCGCTGCCGGGCAAGGCGGCGCGCACGGTGGACTACGAGCTCATCCCCACGGCCGTCTTCACCCACCCGCCGATCGGCACCGTGGGCCTGTCCGAAGAGGCCGCGCGCGAGAAGCACGGCGCGGTGCGCATCTACCGCAGCGACTTCAAGCCGCTGCGCCACACGCTCAGCGGCAGCAGCGAGCGCACCCTGGTCAAGCTGGTGGTGGATGACGCCAGCGACCGCGTGCTGGGCCTGCACATGGTGGGCGCCGATGCCGGCGAGATCACCCAGGGCTTCGCGGTGGCGCTGCGCGCGGGCGCGACCAAGGCCCAGTTCGACGAAACCATCGGCATCCACCCGACCAGCGCCGAGGAGTTTGTTACCTTGCGGGAAGTGACGCGGCGCTGATTCCACCCGTATGATGCGGCGGATTTCAAAGAAAGAAAAAGCATGGATCCGCTGGTCTATCCGCGCGAAAAAACCCTGGGCACCCTCACGCTGGTGCTGGGCATCATCGTCTGGCTGCTGCTGGTCGTGGGCACGTTCGGCGTGGCGCTGCTCTATGTGCTGTTGGGCTTCATCGCCTACCTGTTCGCGCAGTCCGGCCTGATCGCCTGGCTGCGCGGCACGGGCGTGAAGCTGTCCGAAGACCAGCTGCCCGAGCTGTACCTGCAATACCTGCAGTGCTGCCAGAAGCTGGTCATCACCGACCCGCCCGAGGCCTATGTGCTGCAGGGCGACGGCATGATGAACGCCTTCGCCACGCGCTTCCTGGGGCGAAACTACGTCATCGTGCTGGCCGACACGCTGGATGCGCTGCGCGAGCTGCCCGACGGCATCAACTTCTATTTCGGCCACGAGCTGGGGCATATCCGCCGCGGCCACCTCACCGGCCACATCTGGCGCGCGCCGGTGCTGTGGCTGCCGCTGGTCGGCGCGGCCTACTCGCGCGCCAAGGAGTACACCTGCGACCTGCACGGCCGCGCCTGCTGCGAGCAGCCCGAGTCGGCGGCGCGCGCTCTGGCGGTGCTGGCCGCGGGGGCCGAGAAGTGGCAGCAGGTCAACCTCGCCACCTACGCGCGCCAGACCCTGGCCAACCGCGGCTTCTTCCCCGACTTCCACGAGCTGATCGGCGGCTACCCCTGGCTGACCAAGCGCGTGGTGCGCATGCTGAACCCTGACACCCGGATGCCGGGGCGCAACCCGTTTTCGTACCTGCTGGCGTTCTTCGTGCCCTATGGCGGGCGCGTGGGCGGCGGCGCGGCCGGCCTGCTCACGCTGCTGCTGGTGATCGCCGCCGTGGGCGCGCTGGCGGCCGTGGGCCTGCCCGAGCTGCAGCGCTACCAGGAGCGGACCCAGATGCTGCGCCTGTGGCACGAGGGCGCGGCGCTGCGCAGCGCGCTGGGCGACTACTACGAGCAGAAGCAGGAAGTGCCCGACAACCTGCCCAGCGCCGGCATCACGCTCGCGCAGGCGGGCCAGTGGGAGTACGACAGCGAGACCATGAGCCTGAATGTCCCTTTCGCCAAGGGCACGTTCGCGATGGTGCCTTCCGAGCAGGACGGCAAGGTCATCTGGCACTGCAGCGGCAGCGGCCCGGTGGCCAAGTCCCTGCCGGACGAGTGCCGCGAGGATGCTGACGAAGACCTGGACTAGGGAAACATTTCTTCACGATTGCCCGCAATGTCTGCGCAATGCCGGGCAACAATGCTTCGCTGCCGCCGCGCGCGGGCGCCTGCAGGCCCCGGCTTGCTATCATGGCGGCGGTTTTCCCCTCTTGCCCAGCGCCCCCGGCGCGGGCCTGCCCTACAGGATTGGTGTTTATGGTTTTTGCTGCCCGCAGGATGGCGGCGCTGCTGGCGCTGTCGTCCGCCGCCCTGGCGCTGGTGGCGTGCGCGCCGGTCACGCCCCAGACTTATTCCGTCGGCCGCACGCAGGTGTCGTTCGACGAGGCCCCGCAGATGGAGTGGCGCTACTGGGGCTCGGACAGCGATCTGATCCCCGTCGCCCCGCGCGATCTCTCGCGCGACGAGCCGCTGCAGGCCAAGGTCTGGCAGATGCGCACCTCGCTGGGCGAGCTGGTGGCCGTGATGGCCGTGCGCTCCAACGTCGATGACCTGAACCGCCAGCCCACGGTGTGGACGCAGGACTGCCCCAAGCAGCAGGGCGTGCTGGTCGAGCGCACCCAGGGCCTGAACGTGGGGCGCGTGGACTGCCTGCGCATCAAGCGCACGGCCAACAGCGAAGAGTGGCTGGCGCAGAACGATCCCCGGATGGCGGCGCGCCTGTCGGCGGCCGGCATCTATTTCGCGCGGCCCATGTCGCACGTGTCGTACCACTTCACCACCGGCAGCGGCGGCCTCATCGAGGTGCAGGTGCTGGCCGACCACCGCCTGGTGCGGCCCGAGACGCACAACAGCATCGATTTCTTCTCGGCCGGCCGGCCGCTGCTGACCTGGGCGCAGGACCTGTCGCAGGCGCTGCGCCAGAGCACCGGCTTCATGAACGGCGTGTTCAAGGTGCCGCCGTTCCCGTTCCCCATCGACGAAAAGCCCTACTACCAGACCAAGGCGGCCGAGGACGGCCAGGCGCCGAAACCGCAGGCGCAGGTGCGCATGCAGGCGGGCCAGCCGGTGCCGCCGCCGGCAGCCAAACCCTGAGGCGTGGCGGGCGCGATCCCAGGGTAATTCCAGAATCGCGAACGGCGCGGGGTGCGCACAATACCAGTTTTGCAGAATTTCATAGCGCCTCGCTCCGCGTGAAGGAGCGGCGCAGCCCGCAGGGCTCGCCGGGCGACACTATTCATTCAGGAGACCGCGCATGACTCAACGCCCCTGGCTGCAGGGCTATCCATCCGATGTGCCTGCCGACATCGACCTGGCCAATATCCCGACGCTGGCGCAGTTGCTGAACCAGGCCTTCATCCAGCATGCGGACCGCGACGCCCTGCATTTCATGGGCAAGGTCTGGACCTACCGCGAACTCGACCAGGCCAGCCTGGCGCTGGCCGCCTACCTGCAGACCCTGGCGCTGACCAAGGGCGACCGCGTTGCGCTGATGATGCCCAACGTGCCGCAGTACGCCGTGGCCGTGGCGGCGGTGTTGCGTGCCGGCCTGGTGGTGGTCAACGTCAACCCGCTCTACACCCCGCACGAGTTGGAGCACCAGCTCCAGGACAGCGGCGCCAAGGTGATGATCGTGCTCGAGAACTTCGGCGCGACCGTGCAGCAATGCCCGCAGCACGCCAAGCTGGAGCAGGTCATCGTCTGCAGCATGGGCGACATGCTGGGCCTGCTCAAGGGCAGCATCGTCAACTGGGTGGTGCGGCATTCGAAGAAGCTCGTGCCGCCGTTCCAGCTCACGCGCAGCATCGCGTTCAACGCCGCGCTGCGCCAGGGCGAGCAGCACCAGTTCACGGCGCCCGAGGTGGGCCTTCAGGATGTGGCCGCGCTGCAGTACACCGGCGGCACCACCGGCGTGGCCAAGGGCGCGGTGCTGCAGCACCGCAACCTCGCCGCGAACGTGATGCAGGTGCAATCCTGGTACGCGCCAGCGCTCAAGACCATTCCGGCCGACGTGCAGCCGCTGTGCGTCTGCGCGCTGCCGCTGTACCACATCTTCGCGTTCACGGTCTGCCTGCTGCTGTCGCTGCGCTGCGGCCACCATGTGCTGCTGATCGCCAACCCGCGCGACATCAAGTCCACGCTGGCCGACCTGCGCCGCCAGCCCTTCCACACTTTCCCGGCCGTCAACACGCTGTTCAACGGGCTGATGAACCACCCGGACTTCGACCTGGTGGACTGGAGCCACCTGAAGGTGGTGGTGGGCGGGGGCGCGGCCGTGCAGAGCGCGGTGGCCGAGAAATGGCTGGCGCGCACCGGCGCGCCCATCATCGAGGGCTACGGCCTGTCCGAGACCAGCCCGGTGGCCAGCTGCAGCGTGGTGGGCCAGCCGGTGAACGGCTCGATCGGCCTGCCCATGCCCAGCACCGACATGGCCATCCTCGACGACGCGGGCCAGCCCGTGCCGCAGGGCGAGCGCGGCGAGGTCGCCATCCGCGGGCCGCAGGTGATGGCCGGCTACTGGCAGCGCCCCGACGAGACCGCCAAGGTCATGACCGAGGACGGGTTCTTCCGCACCGGCGACATCGGCGTGATGGATGCCGACGGGCGCTTCCACATCGTCGACCGCAAGAAGGACATGGTGCTGGTCAGCGGCTTCAACGTCTACCCCAACGAGGTCGAAGACGTGGCCTCGGCCTGCCCCGGCGTGGCCGAGTGCGCGGTGATCGGCGTGCCCGACGACAAGACCGGCGAGGCCATCAAGCTGGTGGTGGTGCGCAAGTCGCCCGACCTCACCGAGGCGCAGCTGCGCAGCTTCTGCAGCGAGCGCCTGACGGGCTACAAGCGCCCCAAGTACATCGAGTTCCGCGACGCCCTGCCCAAGACGCCGGTGGGCAAGATCCTGCGCCGCGAGCTGCGCGACGCCGAAATGGCCAAGGCCAAGGCCAAGGCGTAGGGCGAGCAAACAAGATTTTTAAGTAAAAATGGCCTCTAGCGCTTGCTGGATAAGCGCGAAATGCTCCTGAATAAGGAGCATTTTTTCTGTGTAGGAGATTCTTGGCATCATGACCCTGGCAATACTCAGCGCACTGCCGCAGGAGCAGGACGGCCTGGTGCAGGCCATGGCCGGCGCCCAAGCCGTGGCCCACGCGGGGCGGCAGTTCTGGCGCGGCCGGCTGCACGGCCACGACGTGGTCTGTGCGCTGTCGGGCATAGGCAAGGTGGCGGCGGCCACCACCACGGCGGCGCTGATCGAGCGCTTCGGCGTGCGCCGCATCGTCTTCACCGGCGTGGCCGGCGGCGTGGGCGAGGGCGTGCAGGTCGGCGACGTGGTGATCGCCAGCGACTACCTGCAGCACGACCTGGACGCGTCGCCGCTGTTCCCGCGCTGGGAGATGCCCGGCTACGGCCGCACCCGCCTGGCCTGCGACGCGGCCATGGCGGCCGCACTGCTGCAGGCGGCCCGGGCCTGCGTGGAGGGCGACACCGAGGCCCTGCGCGCCCGCCATGCCACCCACCCGCCGCGCGCCCACTGCGGGCTGATCGCCAGCGGCGACCAGTTCGTCGGCACCGCCGCCGCCTCGCGCGCGCTGGCCCAGGGGCTGCGCACTGCCGGCCACGAGGTGCTGGCGGTGGAGATGGAGGGCGCGGCCGTGGCCCAGGCCTGCCTGGACTACGGCGTGCCGTTCGCGGCCATGCGCACCATCTCGGACCGCGCCGACGACGGCGCCCATGTGGACTTTGCCGAGTTCGTGCGTACCGTGGCCAGCCGCTACGCGCAGCGCATCATCGGCGGCTTCCTGCAAGGCCTGCCGCCGCACTGAGCCACCTGTCACCGGGTTGCGCGGGTGACTGTGCGCCGCGGCAATGCCCGGCACAATGGCGCGCTGTTTTTGACGAGCCCGCCCCCGATGTCCTCTGCCTTGCCCCATCCTCCCGCCGAGCGGCCGGTGCTGACCACCTGCAAGCTGGGCTTCGGGCAGATGCTGTCGTGGGGCTCGGCGTTCTACCTGCCGGCCATCCTGGCCGGGGCCATGGGCGAGAGCCTGGGCTTGCCGGCCTCCCGCATCTTCGCGGCGTTCTCGCTGGCGCTGCTGGTGATGGCGCTCACCGGTCCCGTGGCGGGGCGGCTCATCGACCGCTGGGGCGGCCGCCCCGTGCTGATGGCGACCAATGTGCTGTTCGCGCTGGGCCTGGTGCTGCTGTCGCGCGTGCAGACGCCGGCGCAGCTGTTCGCCGTGTGGCTGCTGCTGGGGCTGGCCATGGGCGCCGGGCTGTACGAGGCGGCGTTCTCCACCGCGGTGCGCCTGTACGGCAAGACGGCGCGCGGCGCCATCGTGGGCATCACGCTGTTCGGCGGCTTTGCCAGCACCGTGAGCTGGCCGGTCACCACCTGGCTGCTGCACGAGGCCGGCTGGCGCAACGCCTGCCTGTTCTGGGCGGCGGTGCAGGCCCTGGTGCTGCTGCCGCTGCACGCCACGCTGCCCCGCGCCGAGCCAAGGCTGGCGGCGGAACCGGCAGCCGAGGCCGGGCCGGGCGAGCCGCCGTCGCCATCCTTCCTGCGGAACCATGGCGGCACGCTGGCGCTCATGGCGCTGACGTTTTCGGCCGTGTGGTTCATCGGCACCTCCATGATGTCGCACCTGCCGCGCCTGCTGGCGGTGGGCGGCGCCACCGCGACCGCCGCCGTGGCCGCGGCGGCGCTGGTGGGGCCGGCCCAGGTCGCGGGCCGCATCGCTGATTACGCCTTCCTGCGCCGCGCGCATCCGCTGTGGTCGGCGCGCATCGCCGTCATGGCCTACCCGCTGGCGGCCGCGGTGCTGGCGGTGTTCGGCGCCGCCGGCGGCTGGGGCTATGCGGTGGCCTTCGGCCTCGGCAACGGCATCATGACCGTGGCCATCGGCACCTTGCCGCTGGCCATGTTCGGCGCGCAGGGCTACGGGCAGCGGCAAGGGCTGCTGATGGTGCCGGCGCGCATCGCGCAGTCGAGCGCGCCCTTTCTCTTCGGCCTGGCGCTGGACCGGTGGCAGCTGGGCGCGCTGTGGGTGGTGGTGCTGGCGGCCGCCACCGCCGCCACGGCCCTGTGGTGCCTGCGTCCGCGCCAGGCCTAGCCGGCACCACTGCAGTAAAATGGCGCGCTGCTCCGGGGTGCACGCCAGTGCTGAGATCCACACCCGAGAACTTGAACCGGGTCATTCCGGCGGAAGAAGAGCTTGCACCCTGACGTGGCCGCGCCCTGCGGCACGGGCGAGGGGGCCTTCGGAGCATCACGTCCCAGCTCTCGAAGGAATTCCATGGACAAGGCCCAGGCCGACTCGCTGGTCGCAGACCTGCTTGCATTCATCGCAATGGATGGCTGCACCGACGACCAGTTCGACCAGCTTGCCCTCAAGCTGTTCGCCTACCAGTACGAATCCAATGCGCCGTTCCGCAGCTTCTGCCAGCGGCGCGGCGCCACGTTGCGCAACGTGAAGACCTGGAGCGACATCCCGGCCGTGCCCATCGATGCCTTCAAGGCCATGGAGCTGCGCAGCGAGCCAGCCTCGCCCGCCGAGCGCGTGTTCATGACCAGCGGCACCACGGGCCAGGCCAAGGGGCTGGCCGCGCGCGGGCGCCACTTCCATCCCAAACTCGACGTCTACGACCGGTCAATGACGCGCCACTTCGCGCAGCGCTTCATGCGGGGCGTGGAGCGCATGCCCATGGGCATCCTCTTTCCCGACGAGCAGGCCATGCCCAACTCGTCGCTGGCGCACTACCTGGCGCTGGCCAAGTCCGAGTTCGGCACGGCGGACAGCCGCTACTGGCTCACGCCCGAGGGCCTGGACATGCCCGGCTTGTGCGCGGCGTTGGAAGAGGCCGAGCGCAGCGGCCAGCCCTATGCGCTGCTGGGCGCGAGCTTCAGCCTGGTCCATGTGATGGACGCGCTGCGCGCCGAAGGCCGCAGCTTTCGCCTGCCGGCGGGCAGCCGCATCCTGGACACGGGCGGCTACAAGGGCCAGTCGCGCGAGCTACCGCTCGAGGAGTTCTATGCGGAGCTGTCGCAGCTGCTGGGCGTGCCGCGCACGCACTGCATCAACATGTACGGCATGACCGAACTGAGCACGCAGTTCTACGACGACGGCAACGCCACGCTGCCTTCGGTCAAGTCGGGCCCGCACTGGATACGCTCGCGCCTGGTCGAGCCCATCACCGGCCGCAGCGTGGCGCCCGGCGAGCGCGGCATCCTGGTGCATTGCGATCTGGCCAACTACAACGCGGTCACCACCATCCTCACCGAGGACGTCGGCCTGTGGGCGGACGGCGGCTTTCTGCTGCTGGGCCGGGCCGAGGGTGCAGCCGCCAAGGGCTGCTCGCTGGCCGTCGAGGAATTCGTGAAGGCTGCCGCTGCATGACGGTCCAGCGGATCACGGCCGGCTACCTGCCCGGGCTGCGCGAGGACGAGGTGCAGTGGCAGGTGCTGCCCTTCGAGCGCGAGGGCTTGCAGCTGGAGGTTTCCGTGCCCGTGCTGACGGCAGCCCAGATGCAGGCACTGGCGCAGCGCGTGCGCGCGGCCGCCAGCCGGCATCTGCGCACGATGGCGGTGGCCGAAATCATTGACGTGATCGACCGCGCCATCGCCCGCCTGCTGGACCGCAACGACCCCTACCGCCGCGAGGCCGAGGCCTGGCTGCCCGTGGTCAGCGGCTATGACGCCGACATGGTGCGGCTGGGGCTGACGGGCTTCTTCAAGACCTTCCGCGCCGCGCAGCTACGGCGCTTTGTGGCCGAGGACTTTGCCAACCCCGCGGTGCTCGACGGCTTCCAGCCCGCGCCCAAGGGCGGCGCGGTGCGCGCCTTCGGGCCCGATCTGCTGGTGCACAGCTGGGCCGGCAACGTGCCCGCGCTGTCGCTGTGGAGCCTGGTCTGCGGCCTGCTGGTCAAGGCGCCCAGCATCGGCAAGCTGGCCAGCGCCGAGCCGCTGTTCGCGGGCTGGTTCGCGCGGCTGCTGGCCGAGGTCCACCCGCCGCTGGCCGATTGCCTGGCCGTGGTCTGGTGGAGCGGCGCGGGCGGTGAGGAAGCTGATGCGCTCTATGCCCAGGCCGACACGGTGCTGGCCTATGGCGGCAACCAGACCCTGCATGCGCTGCGCCAGCGCCTGCCCGTGACCACGCGCTTTCTGCCGCACGGCCACAAGCTGGGCTTCGGCCTGGTGGGCGCGGCCGCGCTCGACACCCTCAAGGCGCCTGCCTTGGCGCGGCTCGCGGCCTGGGATGTGATGCGCTACGACCAGCAGGGCTGCTATTCGCCCCATGTGTTCTACGTGGAGCGCGGCGCGCCGGTGCCGCCGCGCGCCTTTGCCGACTACCTCGCGGCCGAGCTGGCCAATCTGCAGCGGCGCTTTGCACGCCGCCCGCTGGAGCTGGAGGAGGGCACGGCCGTGGCCCGCTGGCAGCAGACCGTGGAATGGGCCGACGACGAGCAGCAACTGCTGGGGCCCGTGGACGCGCCCTGGAGCGTCGCCTACAGCGACAGCCTGCAGCCGCTCGCGCCCACGGCCCTGTACCGCACGATTGCCGTGGTCGGCGTGGACAGCCTCGACGCCGTGGTGCCCGTGGCCGCCGCGCAGCGCGAATACCTGCAGACCGCCGGCATCGCGGCCTCGCCCGAGGAACTGTACCGGCTGGCCGACCTGCTGGGCGCGGCCGGCGTCACGCGCGTCAGCGCCATCGGCTCCATGAGCATGCCCGAGGCGGGCTGGCACCACGACGGGCGCTTCAACCTGATCGACCTGGTGCGCATGACCGAGATCGAGCAGTCGGCCGAACTCGCGACGCAGCCGTTCGCGCCCTATTCAGACTGAAGGGCGGACTGACGGCATGGCGTTCCTCGACATCCAGCAGGTGGTCTTCACCTATCCCGGCCGCGCTCCCGTGGTGGACGGTGTGGACTGGCGCATGCAGGCCGGCGAGTTCCACTGCCTGCTGGGCCGCAGCGGCTGCGGCAAGACCACGCTGCTGCAGCTGGCCGCGGGGCTGCTCAGGCCCCAGTCCGGCCATATCGTGCTGCGCGGCGGCGAGCTGGCCGCGCCCGGGCCGCAGGTGGGCTTCATGTTCCAGGCACCCACGCTGCTGGACTGGCACAACGCACTCGACAACGTGCTGCTGCCCGTGTCGCTGCAGCGCCGGCCCACGCCGCAGGACCAGGCGCGCGCGCTGCAGCTGCTGGCGCAGCTGGGCCTGGCCAGCCATGCCAAACTCCACCCGCGTCAGCTCTCGGGCGGCCAGCAAAGCCGCGTGGCGCTGGCGCGGGCCCTGATCCTGGAGCCGCCGCTGCTGCTGCTGGACGAGCCCTTTGCGGCGCTGGACGCCATTACGCGCGCCGAGCTGCAGGACGACCTGCTGCGCACCTGCCGCGAGCACGGCACCACGGTGCTTTTCGTCACCCACGACATCAACGAGGCCGTCTACCTGGGCGACCGCATCGCCCTCATGCACAACGGCCGCATCGTGGATGACTGGACCATTGCCCTGCCCGGGCCGCGCACCCAGGCCATGCGCCATGGCGCGGCCTTCAACGACTACTGTGCCCGCGTGCGCGCCGCCATGGACAGGAGCCGCACATGACGCCGACTCCATTCCAGGCCCGGTTGATCGCTGCTGCGCTGCTCGTGGCGTTGCTCGGCCTGTGGGAGCTGCTGGTGCGGCGTTGGGGCCTGTCGGCCCTGGTGCTGCCCGCGCCCTCGGCCATCGCGCAGTCCCTGTGGACGGGCCTGGCCTCGGGCTACTTCTGGCCGCACATCTGGGCCACGCTGCAGGCCCTGCTGCTGGGCCTGGCCGCGGGCAGCGTGGTCGGCCTGTTGGCCGGCATGGCGCTGGCCGAATCCGCACTGCTGGAGCGCGTGCTCAAGCCCTATGTTGTCGTCAGCCAGGTCGTGCCCAAGCTGGCGCTGGCGCCGCTGTTCGTGCTGTGGTTCGGCTTCGGCATGCTGCCCACGGTGCTGATCACCGCACTGATCTGCTTTTTCCCGCTGATGGAGAACACGCTCACGGGCCTGCGCCAGGTCGATGCCTCGCGGCTGCAGCTGTTTCGCATGCTGGGCGCGACCCGGCTGCAGACCCTGCTGCGCCTGAAGCTTCCCACCGGCCTGCCTGCCATCCTCGCGGGCCTGCGCGTGGCCGTGGTGCTGGCCCTGGTCGGCGCCGTGGTGGCCGAGTTCATGGGCGCCAGCCGCGGCCTGGGCGCCGTGGTCATCGCAGCCCAGGGAATGATGGACACCTCGCTGATGTTCGCGGCCCTGGTGCTCATCGCCGCCATGGGCCTGCTGCTGTACCAGGCCTGCCTGGTGCTGGAGCGCAGGCTGCTGCGCGCCCACGCCTTTCCGCTTTCCGCACACCCCCCTCAACCCTGATCGCCACCACTGCCATGCACCACTCCACCCTGACCCTTTCCCGCCGCCAGCTGCTCGGCGCCTGCGCCGGCATCACCGGCCTGACGCTGGCGGGCGCCGGCATGGCTGCACCTGTCCAAGGCAAGGTCCGCCTCGCGGGCTGGAGCAAGCCCATCAGCGAGATCACCAATATCCTCGTTGAGCCCGAGAAAGGCTTCTTCAAGGCCCAGGGCGTGGAGCTGGCCTACCTGCCCGGCGCGGGCGGCGGCGACGCCATCCGCAACATGCTCAGCGGCCAGGCCGACGTGGCCTTCACCGACCCCGGCTCCTTCTTCATGGCGCTGGACAAGGGCGAGAAGCTGGTCGCCATCTACGACATCTACCCGCAGAACGTGTTCAACGTGGTCTCGCTGAAGTCGGCCGGCATTCACAAGCCCGCCGACCTCAAGGGCAAGAAGATCGGCGTCTACAGCCTCTCGAGCGGCACGCGCCAGAACCTGCTGGTGCTGCTGCACCAGGCCGGCCTCAAGGAGTCGGACGTGACCATCGTCGTCACCGGCCTGCTCAACTTCGCGCCGCTGATGCAGGGCCAGGTCGATGCCACGGCCGCCACCGACACCGGCCTGGCCGTGGGCCTGCGCAAGGGCATGGGCGAAGTCAACGTGATGCAGGTGCGCGAGCACCTGAACATCTCCAGCGACATGTTCGTGGTGCGCGAGGACGTGCTGCGCGAGAAGAAGGACCTGCTCAAGGCCTTCCTCAAGGGCTACCGCGACAGCGCGGCCTGGATGGTGGCCAACGCCGACGAAGCCGCCACGCTGGCCGGCAAGTACGCCATCGACGGCACGCAGCGCGACATCAACCTCGACGTGGTGCGCCTGCGCAATGCCTCTGCACAGCCCGTGCAGGCCGGCAAGCCCCTGGGCACGTTCGACCTCGCGGCGCTGCAAAAGGGCGCCGACGCCTACCGCGCGCTGGGCATGGTGCAAAAGCAGATCAAGGTGTCGGACGTGGTCGACACCAGCCTGCTGCCGGCAGCCTGACATGGCCCATTCGCCTGACTCCTCTGCGCTGGACCTGCGCGGCAAGGTGGTGCTGGTCACGGGCGCGGGCCGCGGCATAGGCGCGGCCATCGCCACGGCCTTTGCGCGCGAGGGCGCGCTGGTGGCGGTCAACTACCTGTCCAACCAAGCCGCAGCCGCACAGACGGTGGCGGCCTGCCAGGTGGCGGGCAGGGGCGCGGGCGGCGATGCCTGGGCCGTGCAGGCCGACGTGGGCTCCGAACCCGCGGTGCAGGCCATGGTGGAGGGCATCACTAGCGAAGCAGGCGCCATCGACATCGTGGTCAACAACGCCTTCCGGCCCTATGCCTTCGATCCCGAGCGCCGCAGCCGCTTCGGCGAGCTGGACTGGAGCGACTACCAGGCCCAGTTCGACGGTGCCGTGGGCGCCGCCTTCAACGTCTGCCGCGCGGTGCTGCCGCAGATGCGCCAGCGCGCGCGCGGCAGCATCGTCAACATCGCCAGCAACCTGGTCGAAAATCCGGTCGTGCCCTACCACGACTACACCACGGCCAAGTCCGCGCTGGTGGGTTTCAGCCGCAACCTGGCCAGCGAACTCGGCCCGCTGGGCATACGCGTGAACTGCGTGGCGCCGGGCCTGGTCTACCCCACCCAGGGCACGCAGGCCACCAAGGAATCGTTCCGCGAATCGCTGATGGCGGCCACGCCGCTCAGGCGCCTGGCCAGCCCCGAAGACGTGGCCGGCCCGGTGCTGTTCCTGGCCTCTCAGCTCAGCGCCTTCATGACCGGCCAGGTGCTGTTCGTGGACGGCGGCCTGGTGATGCGCTGACCTTGCCCGCGGCTGGCGGCCCGGGGGCGCCCCAGCCATACGGGCCCGGCTGAACCGTTCTTCCAGCCTGGGACTTTCCCTGGCTCCGTGACACCGGTGTCTTGCCAATAGACGCCGTACCCACCCCTGATTCCATAGCGACTCGCGCCCGGATGGCGGCGCTCGGAGTCCGATTCCCCGCTTGCCGATGCCATGTCCTTGCGGGCAGGAGTGGCCGCGCCCCTTGCCTTGATACACCTAATTACCTAGGGTTTTCCCTCTGTATTGCCCCCCGGGTGGGCTCGATACACTGACGTTGTTTCATGAATTAATCATTGTTTCTTAGGTGAAACGCACTATGACCCTCACATCCATGCCGCAGATTGGCCAGTTGCAAGGCCGCCGTATCCTCGTGACCGGTGCCGCCCGCGGCCTGGGCTATGCCTTTGCCCAGGCGCTGTGCGAGCACGGCGCCCAGGTGGCGCTGGCCGACCTGCGCGACGACCTGCTGCCGCAATCGGTGGCGGCGCTGCGCGAGCGCGGCTTCACCGCCGTCGGCATCCGCGTCGACGTGTCCGACCCGGCCTCGGTGCAGCAATGCGCCGAGCAGGCGGTGCGCGAGCTGGGCGGGCTGGACGGCCTGGTCAACAACGCCGCGGTCACCGATTCCGGCGGCAAGGGCATGGACGACATCGAGCTGGGCAAGTGGGACCAGGTGATGAGCGTGAACGTGCGCGGCACCTGGCTGATGACCCGGGCCTGCCGCCCCGCGCTGCGCGAAAGCGGCCGCGGCGCCGTGGTCCACCTGGCGTCCGACACCGCGCTGTGGGGCGCGCCCAACCTGATGGCCTACGTGGCCAGCAAGGGCGCCGTGATCGCGATGACGCACGCCATGGCGCGCGAGATGGGCGGCGAGAACATCACCGTCAACGCCGTGGCGCCGGGCCTGGTGCTCGTCGAGGCCACGCAGTACGTGCCCGAGGCGCGCCACCGCCTCTACATCGATCAACGCGCGCTGCAGCGCGAGCAGATGCCCGAGGACGTCGCGGGCGCCGTGGTCTATGCGATGTCCGAAGGTGCCCGTTTCATCACGGGCCAGGTTCTTGCCGTCAACGGCGGCTTTGTCATGAATTAACCGCAAGGAGCGAACGATGAGCGAGCAGCAGAACACCCCCCGCACCTGGGATCGTCCCGAGGGCGTCAGTCTGAAGGATTGGATGGAGACACGCATTGCGCGCTTCTCCACGCGCAAGTACGACTTCGACGCGCTGAAGTTCCAGGCCGACTTCGACCCCAAGTACCGTCGTGGCCAGATGCGCTACATCGGCACCGGCGGCACCGGCGTGTCCACCGACAACAACACCATCCCGTCCGAGCACTTCACCTTCTCCACGATGGTGATCCCCGCCGGCAACGAAGGCCCGCCGCACATCCACGTGGATGTGGAGGAAGTGTTCTTCCTGATGCGCGGCAAGCTCAAGGTGGTGCTGACCACGCCCGAAGGCGAGCGTTTCGAGACGGTGATGACCGACCGTGACGTGATCTCGGTGCCCCCGGGCGTGTACCGCGAAGAGATCAACATCGGTGACGAAGACGCGCTGATGTGCGTGATGCTGGGCGCCCAGAAGCCGATCACGCCGACCTACCCGGAAGACCACCCGCTGGCCAAGATCAAGCGCTGATCCCCGAAACCACCGCAAGGCCACCCATGTCCCTCGACGCCGCCATCCCCTGGAGCGACGCGCTCGTGCGCAAGGCACAGCAGCTCGAAGCGCAGTTCGCGCAGCGCCTGGTCGTGCTGCCGGACGGCGCCCAGCTGGCGGTGCGTGAGCGCCCGGCAGCGGGCGAGCCGGCGCTGACCGTGGTGCTGCTGCATGGCATCAGCTCCTCGGCCGCCTCGTGGCTGGACGTGGCGCTGGCGCTGCGGCCCGACTGGCGCGTGCTGGCCTGGGATGCCCCCGGCTACGGCGCGAGCACGCCGCTGCCCGCATTCCGTCCGCGCGACACCGACTACGGCGCCCGCCTGGGCGCCTGGCTGGCCCAGGACGTGCAGGGGCCGGTGGTGCTGGTCGGCCATTCGCTGGGCGCGCTGATGGTCGCGGCCTGCGCCGCGCAGCAGGCACCGCAGGCCCTGGCCGGCGTGCTGCTGCTCAGCCCCGCCGGTGGTTACGGCTCGCACGAGGAAGCCGCCCGCGAGAAGGTGCGCAGCGATCGCAATGCCGCGCTCGACACGCTGGGCGTGGCCGGGCTGGCGCAGCGCATCGACCAGCGCCTGCTCAGCCCCGGCGCCGATGCGCTGGCCCGCGAGTGGGTGCGCTGGAGCACATCGCGCATGCAGGCCGACGGCTACCGCCAGGCGGTGAACATGCTGTGCGACAGCGACCTGGGCCGGCATGCGCCGCTGCCCGTGCCGGTCTCCGTCGCCTGCGGCGAGCACGACGTGGTCACCACGCCTGTCGCCTGCCGCCGCTGGGCCGATGCCTGGCAGGTGCCTTTCGCCAGCATCCCCGATGCCGGCCATGCCAGCCCGGGCGAGCAGCCGGGCGCGGTGGCCCGGTGGATCGAGAGCCAGGCTCCCAGGCTCTGAACGAGGCGGGTGCGATGACACGAACTCAGGACCCATCCGGAGGCGCCGACAAGTACCAGGTGCCCGCGCTGGAGCGCGGCCTGCGCCTGCTGCAGGAGTTCGGCCGTGGCAGCCATCAGCTGAGCGCCCCCGAGCTGGTGCGCCGGCTCAATCTGCCGCGTGCCACGGTATTCCGCATGCTGAGCACGCTGGAGAGCATGGATTTTTTGGAGCGCATCGACGGCGGCTCGGAGTATCGCCTGGGCATGGCCGTGATGCGCCTGGATTGGGGATGCCTGCAGTCGCAGGAGGATGACGGTGGGCCGGACGGCTCCCATGATCGAAGATATGGGTTTCAGACTTTGAACCGGGGGATATCTCGATGACACAGCCACTCAACCCGGAAAACGGGAGCGACAAATACATGGTGCCCGCGCTGGAGCGCGGCCTGCGCCTGCTGCAGGAGTTCGGCCGCGGCAGCCGTACGCTGGGCGCGCCAGAGCTGGCGCGCCGCCTGGAGCTGCCGCGCGCCACCGTGTTCCGCATGCTCAACACGCTGGAGAACCTGGGTTTCCTGGAGCGCGTGAATGGCGGCAACGAATACTGCCTCGGCATGGCCGTGCTGCGCCTGGGCTTCGAATACCTGTCGTCGCTGGAGCTGACCGAACTCGGCCAGCCGGTGATCGCCCGGCTGTGCGACGACATCCGCCATTCCTGCAACATCGTGGTGCGCGACATCCGCTCCATCGTCTACGTGGCCAAGGTCACCCCCGAAACGCCGCTGACCAGTTCGGTGCGCGTGGGCACACGGCTGCCGGCCCATGGCACGGTGTTCGGGCGGGTGCTGCTGGCCGACATGTCGTTGTCCGAGCTGCGCGTGCTGTACCCCGAGGAGCGCCTGGAGGCCTTCTCTGCCAATACGCCCAAGACCGTACTGGATCTGTTCAACCTCATCGAGGCCGACCGCGAGCGCGGCTACGTCTTCGACCAAGGTTTCTACGAGGCCTCCATTTCCACCATCGCGGCTCCGGTGCGGGGCCATACCGGCCACATCGTGGCGGCGTTGGGCTCCGCGATTCCGGCGCCCCAGGTGGACAGGGAAAAAGTCGAAGGCCTGGTACAGCGCGTGTGCGCAGCGGCCGAAGAGCTTTCCAGCCTGCTGAATTACCGCCCCCACATGAGCGTGGCTGCCGGGGCGCAGGTGTTGTTCATGCCCGATCGTTAAAAGGAGTGACGGAGATGGGGTCTATGCAAATCAAGGATACCGTGGCCGTGGTCACCGGCGGATCGTCGGGCATAGGCCTGGCCACCGTCGAGCTGCTGCTCGAGCAAGGCGCGGCCGTGGCCTTCTGTGGCCGCAACGAGGAGCGGCTGCGCGCGGCCGAGGCCGGCCTGCGCGAGCGCCATCCCGCGGCCCGGCTGCTGGCGGCCCCCTGCGACGTGCTGAATGCCGCCGATGTGCAGCGCTTCGCGGCCGAGGCGCAGCAGGCCTTCGGGCCGGCCGGCATGCTCATCAACAACGCCGGCCAGGGCCGCGTGTCGACCTTCGCCGACACCACCGACGAGGCCTGGAGCCAGGAGCTGCACCTCAAGTTCTTCTCCGTCATCCATCCCACGCGGGCCTTCCTGCCGCAGCTGGCGCAGGTGGCGGGCAAGGCCGGCGATGCCGCCATCGTCTGCGTGAACTCGCTGCTGGCCTCGCAGCCCGAGCCGCACATGGTCGCCACGTCGGCCGCGCGCGCCGGCCTCAAGAACCTGGTGCGATCGCTGGCCACCGAATTCGCGCCGCAGGGCGTGCGCGTCAACGGCATCCTGGTGGGCCTGATCGAGTCCGGCCAGTGGCGCCGCCGCTTCGAGGCCCGCGACGACAAGTCGCAGGACTGGGCCGCCTGGACCGGCGCGCTTGCCACCAAGAAATCCATTCCCCTGGCCCGCCTGGGCCTGCCCCGCGAGGCGGCACAGGCCATCGCCTTCCTCGCCAGTCCCCTGTCGTCGTACACGACGGGCAGCCATATCGATGTTTCCGGAGGTCTTTCCCGCCATGCCTAATACTGCACAAATCACCGTCGGCGCCGCCGTTGCCGAATTCCTCGAGCACTGCGACGTCAAGGCCGCATTCGGGGTGATCTCGATCCACAACATGCCCATCCTCGACGCGATGTTCGCGCGCGGCAAGGTGCGCTTCGTGATGGCGCGCGGCGAAGCCGGCGCCGGCAACATGGCCGACGCCTGCGCCCGCTCCACCTCCAGCCTGGGCGTGTGCATCACCAGCACCGGCCCGGCCTCCGGCAACATCGCCGGCAGCCTGGTGGAGGCCTACACGGCCGGCACGCCGCTGCTGCACATCACGGGCCAGATCGAGACCCAGTACCTCGACAAGAAGCTCTCGTATATCCACGAGGCGCCGGACCAGCTGACCATGCTCAAGGCCGTCTCCAAGGCCGCCTTCCGCGTGCTGAGCGCCGAGACCTGCCTGTCCACCCTGAAGGCCGCCGTGCAGGCCGCGATGACCGCACCCACCGGCCCGGTGAGCGTCGAGATCCCGATCGACATCCAGCAGAGCGTGATCGACATGCCAACCGACTGGGCGCCGCTGCCGGCACCCGTGCTGGCGCCGAGCGAGGCTTCGCTGGACGCGCTGGCCGACACGCTGGCCAAGGCCAAGCGCCCGCTGCTGTGGCTGGGCGGCGGTGCCCGCCACGCCGGCGCGGCCGTGCAGCGCCTGAAGGCCATGGGCTTCGGCATCGTCAGCACCGGCCAGGGCCGCGGCATCGTGCCCGAGGACGATCCGGCCTCGCTGGGCGCCTACAACATCCAGAAGCCCGTCGAGGCCTTCTACCAGCGCTGCGACGCCATGCTGGCCGTGGGCACGCGCCTGCGCAGCAACGAGACGCTGAAGTACGAACTCAAGCTGCCGCGCCCGCTGCTGCGCATCGACGTGGACGCCGCCCAGCAGGGCCGCTGCTACAGGGATGACGGCTTTGTCTGCGGCGACTCGGCCCTGGCCCTGAACGGCCTGGCCGACCGCCTGGAAAAGCGCGGCTACAAAGCCGACCCCGAGCTGCTGGCCGACCTGCGCCAGGTGCACGACGAAGTCGTCGCCACCATGCGCGACGGCCTGGGCCCGTACAGCGCCCTGGTGCAGCAGCTGCAGCAGGTGGTGGGCCGCAAGTTCAACTGGGTGCGTGACGTGACCGTCTCCAACAGCACCTGGGGCAACCGCGAGCTGCGCTTCTTCGAGCCCAACGCCGGCGTGCACGCCACGGGCGGCGGCATCGGCATGGGCATGCCCATGGCCATCGGCGCGGCCATCGGCGCGGCCGAAAGCGACTCGGGCCGCAAGACCCTGGGCCTGGCCGGCGACGGCGGCTTCATCCTGAACCTGGGCGAACTCGCCACGATGGTGCAGGAGAAGTGCGACACCATGATCGTGCTGATGAACGACCAGCGCTATGGCGTGATCCAGAACATCCAGGACGCCTCCTACGGCGGCCGCCGCTGCTACGTGGAGCTGCACACGCCCGACTACGCCCAGCTGTGCGCGTCCATCAAGCTGCCCCATGCCCGCGTGCAGAGCCTCGACGAGCTGCCCGCGGTGCTGGAAGGCGCGTGGAACCAGAAGGGCCCGTTCCTGCTCGAGATCGACATGCGCGCCATCGGCAGCTTCAAGGCCACGTTCTCCGGCCCGCCGGTGAACAAGCTGGACCAGATTCCGGCCACCAAGACCCAATAAGCACCATAAGGACGCACACCATGCAGATTGCCCTGATCGGCTGCGGCGCCATCGGCACCGCCTTGCTGGAACTGGTGAAGGACGACGCCGGCCTCGACGTGGCCGCCATCGTGGTGCCGGCCGAAGGCGCCGAGGCCGCCCGCGCCGTGGCGGCCCGCCTGGCCCCGGCCGCGCAGGTGGTGCAGGCCGTGCCGGCCGAGGGCATCGCCCTGGTGGTGGAGGCCGCCGGCCATGCCGCCATCGAGCAGCACGTGCTGCCGGCGCTGGCGCGCGGCGTGCCATGCATCGTTGCCTCGATGGGCGCGCTCTCGGCCGAGGGCCTGCCCGAACGCCTGGAAGCCGCGGCCCGCGCCGGCGGCACCCAGGCCCAGCTGATCGCCGGCGCCATCGGCGCCATCGATGCGCTGGCCGCCGCCCGCATCGGCGGGCTGGAGTCCGTGCGCTACACCGGCCGCAAGCCGCCGCAAGCCTGGAAGGGCACGCCGGCCGAGCAGGGCCGCGATCTGGACACGCTGGCCACCGAGACGGTGATCTTCGAAGGCACGGCCCGCGAGGCGGCCGCGCAGTTCCCGAAGAACGCCAACGTGGCCGCCACCGTGTCGCTGGCCGGCCTCGGCATGGACCGCACCACGGTGCGCCTGATCGCCGATCCGGCGGTGAGCGAGAACCTGCACCAGGTCGAGGCCGCGGGCGCCTTCGGCAGCTTCGAGCTGACCATGCGCAACCAGCCGCTGGCAGCCAATCCCAAGACCTCGGCGCTGACGGTGTTCAGCGCGGTGCGCGCGCTGCGTGGCCGGGTCGCCCCGCTGGTGATCTGATCAAAAAGAGGAGCTGCTAGCGCTTGATCTATAAGTAATTCAGATAGTTTTGTATTTGAAACTGGCTACCAACAAGCGCAAACAGCTCTCTTTTCAAGAGTGAACAAAGGAACCCATGATGTCGAACCTTGAACTGCTCCCCATCAACATCGCCGGCGAATGGCGCCTGGGCGGCGGCGACGAGTCCGCCACGCTCTACCCCGCGACCGGCGAGATCGTGGGCCGCCTGCGCGCCCCCAGCCTGGACGATGTGGAAGAGGCCATCCAGAAGGCCGACCACGCCTTCCGCACCAGCGGCTGGGCCCAGAAGAAGCCGCACGAGCGCGCCGCCGTGCTCTACCGCATCGCGCTGCTGATCCGCGAACGCGCCGAGCCGCTGGCCCAGCTGCAGCGCCTGGACAACGGCAAGCCCATCAACGAGACCCGCGCCCTGGTGGCCAGCGCCGCCAGCACCTTCCAGTACTTCGCGGCGGCCTGCGAGACCATGGAAGAGACCCTCACGCCGTCGCGCGGCGACTTCATGACCATGAGCGTCTATGAGCCCATGGGCGTGGTCGCGGCCATCACGCCGTGGAACTCGCCCATCGCCAGCGAGGCGCAGAAGCTCGCCCCCGCGCTGGCGGCCGGCAACGCCGTGGTCGTCAAGCCCGCCGAAGCCACGCCGCTGCTGGCGCTGGAGCTGGCCAAGATCTGCGAAGAGGCCGGCGTGCCGCGCGGCATCGTCAGCGTGCTGCCCGGCCGCGGCTCGGTGATCGGCGACGCCATCACCAAGCACCCGCTGGTCAAGCGCGTGTCGTTCACCGGCGGCACCTCCACTGGCAAGCACATCGCCCGCATCGCGGCCGACAAGATGATGCCCGTCTCGCTGGAGCTGGGCGGCAAGTCGGCCACCATGGTGCTGGAGGACGCCGACCTCGACCACGCCGTCAACGGCGTGCTCTACGGCATCTTCAGCTCGTCGGGCGAATCGTGCATTGCCGGCTCGCGCCTGTTCGTGGCGCGCAAGCTCTACGGCGACTTCATGGATCGCCTGACGGCCAAGGCCGCCGCGCTGCGCGTGGGCGACCCGGCCGACGAGCGCACCCAGATGGGCCCGCTGATCACCGCCAAGCACCGCGAATCCATCGAGAGCTATGTGGCGCTGGGCCTGTCCGAAGGCGGCCAGCTGCGCACCGGCGGCCACCGCCCCGAGGGCGCGCTGTACGAGCGCGGCTATTACTACCGCCCGACCATCCTCGAAGGCGTGACCAACAACGACCAGATCTGCCAGCAGGAGATCTTCGGCCCCGTGCTCGTGGCCATGCCCTTCGACAACGAAGAGGCGCTGCTGGAGCAGGCCAACGACAGCGTCTACGCGCTGGCCGCCGGCATCTGGACGCGCGACTACAAGGCCGCATGGCGCATCGGCCGCGCGGTGCAGGCCGGCACCGTGTGGATCAACACCTACAAGCAGTTCTCCATCTCCACGCCGTTCGGCGGCTGGCGCGACAGCGGCCTGGGCCGCGAAAAGGGCCGCATGGGCATCCAGCAGTACATGGAGCAGAAAAGCATGTACTGGGGTTTGAACGCATCGCCCCTGGCCTGGGCCAACTAAGGAAAAATCATGAGCGTACTGGGCATTGACGAAATTAGCTACGGCGCCGACGACTTGGCGGCCTGCCGCCAGTTCTTCCTCGACTGGGGCCTGAGCCTCGCCAACGAGCAGGCCGACCGGCTGGTGTTCGAGACGCTGAACGGCTGCCGCGTGATCGTGGCCGCCAGCAACCACCCCGGCCTGCCGCCCGCCATCGAGCCGGGCCCCACGCTGCGCGAAGTGGTCTGGGGTGTGGAAAGCGAAGCCGACCTGGCGCTCTACGAAGGCCGCATCGCACAGCTGCCGGGCTTTGTGAAGCAGGGCGGCCGCATCGGCTGCACCGACCCGAACGGCCTTGCCGTGCGCCTGCAGGTCACGCAAAAGCGCGACGTCGAGGTGCAGAGCGCCGAGTACAACACCTGGAACCGCAAGAACCGCATCGACCAGGCCAGCCCGGCCTACGAGCGCGCCCAGCCCATCGAGGTCGGCCACGTGGTCTTCTTCGTCAAGGACGTGCAGGCCTGCGAGCGCTTCTATGTGGACAACTTCGGCTTCGCGGCCTCGGACCGCTACCCCGAGCGCGGCGCCTTCCTGCGCACCGCGCCCGACGGCGGCCACCACGACATCTTCCTGCTGCAGCGCCCCGACAAGCACGCCGGCCTGAACCACGTGGCCTTCACCGTGCGCGACATCCACGAGGTCTTCGGCGGCGGCATGCACATCTCGCGCTGCGGCTGGGACACCCAGCTCGGCCCGGGCCGCCACCCGGTGTCGTCGGCCTACTTCTGGTACTTCAAGAACCCGGCCGGTGCGCTGGTCGAGTACTACGCCGACGAGGACCAGCTCACGGCCGACTGGCAGCCGCGCGAGTTCGAGCCCGGCCCGACGGTGTTCGCCGAATGGGCGATCGACGGGGGCCTCGACGGCAACACCCGCCGCCAGAAAGGCGTGGGCGGCGCCGACGGCAAGTTCCTGACCGACAAGCGCCACTGAGCCACCCAGAACCGGAGTCCACCGCGATGCAACGACGCATGCTTATCCCCACCCTGCTGGCCCTGGCCGCAGCCGCCGCGCTGCCCACGGCCTGGGCGCAGGCCGACGCGCGCCAGGCGCTCGCGGCGGGGCAGTTCACCATCATCGCCCCGTTCCCGCCGGGCGGGCCGATCGACACGCTGGCGCGCATGCTCTCGAACGGCCTGGCCGCGCAGTACAAGCAGGTCTCCATCGTGGACAACCGCACGGGCGCCAACGGCAACATCGGCATCGAGGCGGCCAAGCGCGCCAAGCCCGATGGCCACACGCTGCTGGTGGTGCCGCAGGGCAACCTCACGATCAACCCCACGCTGATGCCCAAGCTGAGCTACAGCGTGGAGGGCGACTTCGTGCCGGTGGCCTCGCTGGCGCGCACCGCCAACGTGATCGCGGTGAACCCGGCCGTGCCGGCGAAGAACATCGCGGAGCTGATCGCGCTGGCCAAGAGCAAGCCCGGCACCGTGAGCTATGCCTCGCCCGGCGTGGGCAGCAGCCTGCACCTGGCCGGCGAGCTGTTCGGCCAGCAGGCCGGCGCCGACTTCCTGCACGTGGCCTACAAGGGCACGCCCCAGGGCCTGAACGACGTGATCGGCGGCACCGTGCCGATGATCGTCGGCAACCTGCCCACGCTGCTGCCGCACATCCAGTCGGGCAAGCTGCGCGCGCTGGCCGTCACCGACGCGCAGCGCACGCCCGAGCTGCCCGAGGTGCCCACGCTGGCCGAGTCCGGCGTCAAGGGCGTCGCGCTGTCGTCCTGGTACGGCGTGATGGCGCCCAAGGGCACGCCGGCACCGGTGCTGGCCCAGCTGCAGCACGACATCGCGCAGGTCTTCAACGAGCCGGCGAGCAAGGCGCAGCTGCAAAAGCAGGGCCTCAGCGTCTGGATCGTCGAAGGCCCGAAGTTCGGCGAGCTGATCCGCAAGGAGACGGCCGCCTGGGCGCCCATCATCAAGAGCCGCGGGATCGAAGCGCAATAAACGGCCCGCCGAACCACTACCCACACCCACCACAGAGCCCACCATGAAACTCTCCCGCCGACTGGTTTCCCTGGCCGCCGCCTCGCTGGCCGTCGCCTCCGTGTGCAGCAGCGCCGCCGCGCAGGCACCGGCCTACCCGAGCAAGCCCATCACCATCGTCGTGGCCTACCCGGCCGGCGGCGACACCGACGCGATGGCGCGCCTGTACGCCGAGAAGCTCTCGACCCGCCTGGGCCAGCCCGTGGTGGTGGACAACCGCCCCGGCGCCAGCGGCGTGATCGGCAGCGTCTACGTGGCCAAGGCCCCGGCCGACGGCTACACGCTGCTGCTGGCGCCCAACACCTTCGCCATCGCGCAGTTCGTGCTCAAGACCACGGCGGGCTCCAGCTACGACGTGCTGCACGGCTTCACGCCCATCGTGCAGACCAGCGTGCAGCCCATGTTCGTGGCCGCCAACCAGACTTCCGGCATCAAGGACATCAAGACCCTGGTGGAGCAGGGCAAGCGCTCGGGCCTGACCTACGCCAGCCCCGGCAGCGGCTCGCCGATGCACATCATGGGCGAGATGTTCAACAAGGCCGCGGGCACGCAGATCGCCCACATCCCCTACAAGGGCGTGGCGCCCGCCGTCAACGACCTGATCGGCGGCCACGTGCCCACCACCTTCATGACCTGGGGCCCCATTGCCCCGTACATCGGCGGCAAGGTCAACGCGCTGGCCGTGGCCGACACGCAGCGCAGCCCGCTCGCGCCCAACGTGCCCACGCTGGCCGAGCAGGGCATCAAGGGCGTGGAAGTGACGGCCTGGCAAGGCCTGTTCGGCCCCAAGGGCATGCCGCCCGAGACCGTCAAGCTGCTGAACCAGCACCTCAACGAAATCCTGAAAATGCCCGATGTGGTCACCAAGATGGCCACCTTTGGCGCACTGCCCGCGGGCGGCGATGCGGCGCGGCTGGAAAAGACCAATGCCGCCGACCACGCCCGCTTCGGCAAGCTCATCAAGGACCTGGGCATCCAGGCCGACTGAACCACGATTGTTTTTGGAAGGAGATCCACCATGGCTGTTGATCGATACCTCGAACCGCACCAGGCACGCCAGCGCCCGGGCACCCTGTTTGAAGACCTGCTGGGCGACACCATCGAGCGCGCCTTCGGCGAAGGCGTGCAGACGCTGCCCGAGCTGGTGGCCTACATCAACCGCAGCGGCCCTGCCGGCGAAGACGGCCAGGCCTGGACCGAAGCAAGCTTCCAGGCGCTGATGGCGCGCCTGGGCCAGTGAACCCGCCGCAAGACAGGAGCGCCCCATGAACGTACAAACCATCACCATCGACCCGGTGGACAGCCTGCTGAACAAGGGCCTGAAGAATCTCTGGTACGCGGTCTGCCCGTCGGACTTCGTCAAGACCCAGCCCATCTCGCTGCGCCGCTTCGGCCGCAAGATCGCGCTGTGGCGCGATGCCTCCGGCAAGGTCCACGCGCTGGAAGACCACTGCCCGCACCGCGGCGCGCCGCTGTCGCAGGGCGTGATCCTGGGCGACCGCCTGGCCTGCCCCTACCACGGCGTGGAAGTGCGCTGCGACGGCACCGTGACCAAAGTGCCCGGCAGCCCCGGCTGCAAGCTCGAAGGCTCGCGCGCCGCGCTGGACTTCCATGTGCGCGAAGCCCACGACACCATCTTCCTGTACAACAGCGACAAGCATGTGGACGAGGCCCCCGAGTTCACCCTGCCCGAGGAGCTGACTTCGCCCGAGTACTCGAACTTCCTGTGCTATGCCGAGTGGCGCAGCGACTACCGCTACGCGCTCGACAACGTCATGGACCCCATGCACGGCACCTTCCTGCACAAGCAGTCGCACTCCATGGCCGAGGGCGACAGCAAGGCCAGCTTCCAGGTGCGTGATACCGACCACGGTTTCGTGTTCGAGAAGGTCGGCCAGCGCGGCGTGAACTTCGACTGGACCGAGTACGGCGAAACCGGCGTGCAGTGGATGCGCCTGGAAATCCCGTACCCCAAGACCGGCGGCCCCGGCGGCAACTTCGCCATCGTCGCCTGCGTCACGCCCATCAGCGCCGACCTGTGTGCCGTGTTCTTCTGGCGCGCGCGCAAGGTGCAGGGCTGGATGCGCGACACCTGGCGCTTCCTGTATCGCAACCGCCTCGAGGCGCGCCACTGGGCCGTGCTGGAGCAGGACCGCATCATGATGGAACAGATGGAACTCGACGCCAACGAGCGCGAGAACCTCTACCAGCACGACATCGGCCTCGTGCGCCTGCGCCGCCACCTGCGCCGCCAGGCCCAGGACCAGATCGACGAAGGCGTCGCACCATGAGCACCACCTTGCAAGCCTTTGTGCACACGCTGCGCTTCGAGGCGCAGGACACCATCAGCGTCGAGCTGCGCCCGGTCGATGGCGGTGAGTTCCCGGCCTTCACCGCCGGCTCGCACATCGACCTGCACCTGCCCAACGGGCTGGTGCGCAGCTACTCGCTGTCCAACGACAGCAGCGAGCGCCACCGCTACGTGGTCGGCGTGCTGCGCGACCGCACCAGCCGCGGCGGCTCGCGCTGCGTGCACGAGGCGCTGCGCGTGGGCATGCCCATCACCATCGACGCGCCGCGCAACCACTTCGCGCTCGACGAGAGCGCAACGCACTCGGTGCTGGTCGCCGGCGGCATCGGCATCACGCCCATGCTGTGCATGGCGCGCCGGCTGAGCGCCCTGGGGCACTCGTTCGAGATGCTGTACTTTGCGCGCGAGCGCAAGAGCGCGGCCTTCCTCGCCGAGCTGCAGGCCCTGGGCATGCCGCTGCACCTGCACTTCGACGCCGAGGCGGGCGGCCCGCCCGACCTGCGCGGCCTGCTGGCCCAGCGCGCGCCCGAGGCGGGGCTGCACCACTACTCCTGCGGCCCGACGCCCATGCTCGACGCCTTCGAGAAGTTCTGCGCCGAGCTGGGCCATGCCAATGCCCACATCGAGCGCTTCTCGCCGGTGGAGGTCAAGGCCTCGTCCGATGCGCGCGACAACTACACGGTCGAGCTGAAGAAGAGCGGCCGCTTCATCCAGATCACGCCCGACAAGTCGCTGCTCGACACGCTGCTGGAAGCCGGCGTCGACGTCGACCACAGCTGCTGCGAAGGCGTCTGTGGCTCGTGCGAGACCCGCGTGCTGGCCGGCGTTCCCGACCACCGCGACTCGGTGCTCAGCCCCAAGGAAAAGGCGGCCAACAAGGTGATGATGGTCTGCGTCTCGGGCTGCAAGAGCGACACGCTGACGCTGGACCTTTGACCCACAGGTATTCCCTCAACCAACACGTTTTCAATCCAAGGAAGACAGACACCATGAAAAAAATCATTCTTGCCATCGGGGTAGCGGGCCTGGCAGGCGCCGCGGCAGCACAGTCGAAGGTCGAGATCTTCGGCGTCATCGACACTAACGTCACGCGGCTGACGGGCTCGGAGTCGTCCAGCAAGATCGGCCTGGCCACGGGCGGCGCCAACATCAGCCGCCTGGGCTTTCGCGGCACCGAGGACCTGGGCGGCGGCCTGAAGGCGGGCTTCTGGCTCGAGGCCGGCCTCGATTCCGACACCGGCAACGGCAAGGCCCCCGGCACCACCGGCCTGGGCTTCAACCGCCGCTCCACCGTGAGCCTGCTGGGCAACTTCGGTGAAGTGCGCCTGGGCCGCGATGACTCGGCCACCTTCCTGAGCACGCTGATCTTCGATCCCTTCCTGACCAACGGCGTCGGCGGCACGGGCGCGTTCACCATGCTGGGCATTCCGGGCGCCGGCACGGCCGCGGGCGGCGCGCCGATCCAGATCAGCAACGCCATCAGCTACTTCCTGCCGCCGAACCTGGGCGGCTTCTACGGCCAGGCGCAGGTCGCCATGAGCGAGAAGCCCGACAGCGCCGCCGGCCACCGCCAGGGCGACTACCGCGGCGTGCGCTTCGGCTACCGCCAGGGTGCCTTCAACGGCGCGCTGGCCATCGGCAAGTTCTACGGCGATGCGCCCGAGACCAACATCACCGCCCACAACGTCGGCCTGTCCTACGACTTCGGCGTGGCCAAGCCCATGCTGCTGTGGGCCAGCGAGAAGCGCGGCGGCCTGAAGGTCACGGCGCTGCAGCTGGGCGTGACCGCACCGCTGGGCAGCGGCGAGCTGCGCGCCTCGGTCGGCCACTACAACACGGCCGACAGCAATGCCGACTGGAACAAGATCGCGGTGGGCTATGGCTACAACTTCTCCAAGCGCACCCAGGTCTACGGCACCTTGGCGTACCTGAAGAACAAGGATGGCTCCAGCCGCTCCATCGGCGTGCAGGGCCTGAGCGCCACCGGCTCCAGCGCGGGCGGCAAGTCCACCGGCATGGAACTGGGCATCCGCCACTTCTTCTGATCCCAACCTTCCCCTGATTGGCGCCACGGCTTGCGCGGGCCGGGCTCTGCTGGCTCGCGCAAGCGCCAATCTTCCCCATTCCTCCTTCACCTCCCTCCCAGGACCGCACCATGAACGACTCCCGCTCGCTGCGCTGGTGGGGCGTGATCACGCTGTTCGTGATCGTCGCCATCTCCTATGTGGACCGGATCAACATCTCGGTCCTGATCACGGACGCCGACTTCCTCTCGCACATCGGCCTCACCGCGGATGACCGCACGCGCCAGGGCCTGCTGGCCACGGCCTTCATGGTCGGCTACGGCGTCTCGTCCTTTGTGCTCACGCCGTTCTGCGCGGCGCTGTTCGGCGTGCGCCGCAGCCTCATCGGCGGCCTGCTGCTGTGGGGCGTGGTGACCTTCCTGTCGCCGGCGATGGACAGCTACGGCCTGCTGCTGGCCTCGCGCATCCTGCTGGGCGTGTCGGAGGGGCCGCTGTTCTCGCTGGCCGGCAGCTACATCAAGGCGCACTTCGAGAGCCGCGAGAACGGCAAGCCCAACTCGCTGGTCAACATGGGCACCGGCCTGGGCCTGGCGGTGGGCTACCCGCTGGTCGGCTACCTGGTGGCCGGGCACAACTGGGAAACCTCGTTCCACGTGCTGGGCCTGATCAACGTGCTGCTCGGCGTGCCGCTGGTCTGGGCCTTCATCCGCATGCCCAAGGTCGAGACGGGCATGCCCAAGCCGCATTCGCTGGGCCAGGCCATGGGCCAGGTGGGCCAGATCGTGCGCGGCGCCATGCACACGCGCTACCTGTGGCTCATCACCATCCTGACGGCGGCCTTCCTGTCGTACCTGTGGGGCAGCAGCAATTGGCTGCCGGCCTACCTGCAGCAGTCGCGCGGCTTCTCGATGCGCGAGATGGGCTGGCTGGCCTCGCTGCCGCAGTACGCCAGCGTGGCGGCGGTGTTCGTGGGCGGCATGCTCATCGACCGCATAGCGCGCCGCCAGGTGCCGCTGATCTTCATCTTCGGCAGCGTGGGCGTGGCGCTGGCCGTGTGGCTGGCCATCGAGGTGCAGGACCGCTACGCCTCGGCCTACTGCCTGATCGCCGCCAACTTCTGCTGGGGCCTGATGAGCCCGGCCATCCCGAGCACGGTGCAGTACTGCGCCAAGCCCGAGCACGTGGCCAGCGCCTATGGCGTGGTCAACGGCGCGGGCAGCCTGGTGGCGGGCTTCATGCCGGCCATCATGGGCGCGGTGATCGGCGCGCTGTCGGCCAACGGCGGCGTGAGCGCGGGCTTCTTCGCCGGCTTCGCGGCGCTGATCGGCACGCAGCTGGTGGTGATGCTGTGCGGCATCATCCTGTGGGTGCGCGAGCGCGGCGCCGTGCCGCAGTCATAAAAAAGGAGCGCCTCGCGCTCATTCTGCTTTGGTTCCAAGGTGATTGGAGCTTGAAGTGCTTGATTATCAGGCGCTTCAAGCTCCTTTTTTAATAGTGTCTGCTATTTCAGCCAGCCGCGCTTGCGGAAGTACAGCATCGGCCCGACGGCGCTGGCGACCATCAGCAAGATGACATAGACATAGCCGTACTGCCACTCCAGCTCGGGCATGACCTTGAAGTTCATGCCGTAGACGCTGGCGATCAGCGTGGGCGGCAGCAGCGCGACGCTGGCCACCGAGAAGATCTTGATGATCTTGTTCTGGTTGATGTTGATGAAGCCGACGGTGGCGTCCATCAGGAAGTTGATCTTGTCGAACAGGAAGGCCGTGTGGTTGTCCAGCGATTCGATGTCGCGCAGGATCTGGCGCGCGTCCTCGAACTGCTCGGCGTTGAGCATCTTGCTGCGCATCATGAAGCTGACGGCGCGGCGCGTGTCCATCACGTTGCGGCGGATGCGGCCGTTCAAGTCTTCCTGGCGGGCGATGGCGCCCAGCGCCTCGCTGGCGAGCGAGTCGGTCACGTCACCCGACAGCACCAGCTTGCTGGCTTTTTCCAGGTCGTCGTAGATGTTCTCCAGCGTGTCGGCCGAGTACTCGGCGTCGGCGTCGAAGAGCTTGAGCAGCACGTCCTTGCTGTCCTCGATCAGCCCCGGCATGCGGCGCGCGCGCAGGCGCAGCAGGCGGAAGACCGGCACGTCCTCGTCGTGGATGGAGAACAGCACGCCGTGGCTCTTCAGGTCGCGGTTGTTCAGGTTCAGGATGAAGGCCACGCGCACCGAGCGCGGGTTGTCGTCGTCGTCGATCAGGAAGTCGCTGCGGATGTGCAGGTCGCCGTTGTCCTCTTCGTAGAAGCGGGCGGATTCCTCGATGTCCTGGTCCATCGCGTCGTCGGGGATGGACAGGCCGTAGTGCTGCTTGATCCAGCGCTTCTCGTCGGCGGTGGGCGATTCCAGGTCGACCCAGATCGGGTGGAACTGCGCCAGTTCCTGCAGGGACTCGATCTCTTCCTGCACCAGGCGGCCGTTGGCCAGTGTGAAGATGTTGAGCATGGGCTCACTTCCTAGTTGTTGTTCGCTCGCGGGGGGATGGGGGTGCTTTCAACCCTCGCGCAACACCATGGCCGGCCCAGGTTGAAAGCTACCGACTCGGGTAGGGTTCCAAGGGAATGCTCCAGATACAGGAATGCCCGCGATTATGGCATTGAGCCATGTCAACGCCGTGGTAACCCTAGGGTTTATTTCTGGTTACGCACGGCGGCCAGCGCCAGGCAGGCGTCGGCCCAGGCGTCGGCCTTGGCGCGGGGCGTGCGCAGCAGGTAGGCCGGGTCGTGGCTGACGACGGCGGGCACGCCTGCATGCGGCAGCTGGTGCACCTGGCCGCGCAGCTGGCCCAGCGGCTCGCTGCTTTCGAGCAGGTGGCGCGCGGCGGGCAGGCCCATCAGCAGCACCATGCCGGGCTGCAGCTCGCGCGCCAGCGCGGCCATGGTGGCGGCGCCTTCGGGGGCCGCATCGCCATGGGCGCGCAGCAGCGGCACCCACCACAGCCGCGGGTGGCCCTGCAGGCGCATGGCGCGCAGCAGGTTGCGCAGCAGCTCGCCGCGCGGGCTGGCCAGCGTGGCCGCCGGCGATGCGGCGGCGGGCAGCTCGGCCACCACCAGCCAGGCGGGGCTGGCAGATGTATCGCCGTCGGCCTTGGCGGTGTCGAACAGCGGCACCGGCGCGCCCAGCGCAAAGGCGGGCGGCGCGAGGTTGGAGGGCAGGGCGGTGGTAGGCGGCGCCGCCTCGGGCGCAGCGGCTGGCCGTGCGGCGGGCGCCGGTGCGGGCCGCGCGGGAGGCGGATCGATGGCGGCCGGGGCCGTGGGCGCCTCTGGCGCGGGCACAGCCGGCTGGGGCCACCACGAGGTGTAGCCCATTTCCTGCAGCATGGCGCGTTGGCGCGCGTCCAGATTCAAAGTCATGTTCGTCAGTTGGCCAGCATGTAGCGCATCACCACCGCATCCTCGCGCTCCAGATGCGAGACCGGATAGTAGCGCTTTCGCAGGCCCACGCGCTCGAAGCCGAAACGCTCGTACACCTGCTGGGCGCGCTCGTTGCTCTGGCGCACCTCCAGCCACAGCAGCTGCGCGTCGCGGCTGAGGCACCAGGCGCGCAGCTGCTCCAGCAGCACCTTGGCCCAGCCCTGGTGCTGGAAGACGGGGTTGACGGTGATGTTGAGCAGGTGCACTTCCTGCACGCCCTCCATCGCCACGAAGTAGCCGACGAGCTGGTCGTCGGCCCACAGCAGCTCCATCGCATAGCCCATGGCCATGGAGTCGATGAAGTTGCCGCGCGTCCACGGATGGCTGTAGCACTGCGTTTCCACGGCCAGCAGGGCTTCCAGGTCGGCTATGCCCAGCGCCGACCAGCGCAGCTTCGGCTCGGCGGCGGTGGCGCGTGCCGTCATGCCTTGGCCGCCTTGGTGGCTTCGCGCTCGGCCGTGGTCTGCGCGACCTTGTTGCGCACATAGAGCGGCAGCGCCTGGTCCGCCGGCACGGCCAGGCCCTGGGCCAGCAGCGCTGGCGCCAGGCGCAGCAGCGCGGGCGCGGTGGGCAGCACGGCCACCTGGGGCGCGCCGGGCGCCAGCCGCTCGCCGTAGGCGGCGCTGGCATTGCCGGCCACGGCAAAGCCGGCGGGCACGGCCACGGCCTCGGGCGGCGTCACGCGCATCTCGGCCAGCGCCGTCCAGGCACCATCGCGGTATGCGTAGGGGGCGCTGTAGACCTCGTCCATGCGCGCATCCAGCGCGGCGACGAGCTGGGTCAGCCCGTGCTCGGCGCGCGCCTGTTCGGCCACGGCCAGCAGGGTGTCGACCGGCAGCACGGGCACGCCCTGGCCCTGCCGCGCCGCGAAGGCCAGGCCCTGGGCCACGGCGCAGGCGGTGCGCAGCCCGGTGAACGAGCCGGGCCCGCGGCCGAAGACGATGGCGTCCAGCGTGTCGAAGGAGAGGCCGGCCTCGCCCATCAGCGCCTGAATGCCGGGCAGCAGCTGCAGCGAGGCCTGCGCGCCGCCCGCGCCGCTGCGCTGCCAAACCTGGCCGCCATGGGCCACGGCGATGGACAGGGTATCGGTGCTGGTGTCGATGGCGAGCAGGTTCATGAAAGGCGGCAGGCAAGCACAAAAAGTGAGCTGTTTGCGCTTGTCTACAAAGGGTTCTGAAGGGTTTTATGGCGGGAAGTGTCAAAATCCAAGCGCTGGCAGCTATCATTTTTTTGATAACCCGGCCCGAATACGATCCCTGGCAGGGGCTGATTATCCTGCCCAATCCGCTGCTGCGCTTTTCACCATGAAGATATCCATGTTCCACATTGCCACCCGCCTGCGCTGGGCCTGGCCCGCCGCCGTGGCGCTGGCCCAGGTGGCCTGCGCGCAGACGCCGGTGGCCCTGGCGCCCGCCCCCGCGCCCGCGGTCACCGCCGCGCCTGCGGCCATGCCCGCCAACCGCCTGCCCGCCGAGGTCGAGGCCGCGCTGGCGCGCGCCCAGGTGCCGCTCGATGCGGTCTCCATCGTGGTGATGGACGCCGGCAGCGCGGGCAAGCCGCTGCTCGACTGGCGCAGCGACGTGCCGCGCAACCCCGCGTCAGTGATGAAGCTGGTCACCAGCTTTGCCGCGCTGGAGCTGCTGGGCCCGGCCTACACCTGGGAGACGCCGGTGTTCGCCGACGGCGCGGTGCAGGGCGGCGTGCTGCGCGGCAACCTCTACCTGCAGGGCGTGGGCGACCCCAAGCTGGTGATGGAGCGGCTGTGGCTGCTGCTGCGCCAGCTGCGCGCCCGCGGCATCGACAGCATCGCCGGCGACATCGTGCTCGACCGCTCGGCCTTCGCGCTGCCGCCCATCGACCCGGCGCGCTTCGACAACGAGCCCTACCGGCCCTACAACGCCGTGCCTGATGCGCTGCTGCTGAACTACAAATCGCTCACGCTCACCCTGGTGCCCGATGCCGCCGCCGGCGTGGCCCGCGTGCTGGTGGAGCCGGCGATGGCCGGGTTGCAGATCCCCGCCACGGTGCCGCTGGCCCGGGGCAAGGCGGCCGCTGCCTGCGGCGACTGGCGCGCCGCGCTGCAGGCCGATTTCAGCGATCCCGCGCGGCTGCGCCTGGCCGGCAGCTACCCGCCGGCCTGCGGTGAAAAGAGCTGGTCGCTGGCGCCCGCGCCGGCCGAGCTGTATGCGCCGCGCCTGCTCGAAGGCATGTGGCGCGAGCTGGGCGGCAAACTCGGCGGCGCGGTGCGCGCCGGCAGCGTGCCGCCGGGCCTCACGCCGCTCACCACCATCACCTCGCCCAGCCTGGCCGAGGTGGTGCGCGACATCAACAAGTACAGCAACAACGTGATGGCGCAGCAGGTCTTCCTCACGCTGGGCAAGCAGCGCGCCGGCGTCGGCAGCTTCGAGGGCGGGCGCCAGGCCGTGGCCGAGTGGTGGAGCCGGCGCGTGCCCGGTGCGGCGCCGCCGGTCATCGACAACGGCGCGGGCCTGAGCCGCGACGCCCGCATCACCGCCGGCGCGCTGGCGCGCATGCTGTCGGCGGCGTGGAACTCTCCGGTGATGCCTGAGCTGGTGGCCTCGATGCCCATCGTGGGCGTGGACGGCACGCTCAGGCACAGCAAGAGCGCCCATGTGGGCGGCGCGCACCTGAAGACCGGCACGCTGCGCGATGCCACCGCCATCGCCGGCTACGTGGATGCCGCGAACGGCCGCCGCCTGGTGGTGGCGGCCATTGCCAACGACGAGCGCGCCGTGGCCGCGCGCGCCGCCTGGGATGCGTTGGTGGACTGGGCGGCGGCGCAGTAGCGATTCAGCCACCGGGCCGCCGGGCGATCAGCGCGAGCGCAGGTTGCCCTTGTCGTCGGCGATCACCACTTCCACCCGGCGGTTCAGCGCCCGGCCCTCGGCCGTGCCGTTGCTCGCCACCGGGTAGTCCTTGCCATAGCCGCGCGCGGTGATGCGCGACGGATCGACGCCCCGCGCCACCAGCGCCTGCTGCACCGACTGGGCGCGGCGCTCGGACAGGGTCTGGTTGGCGGCGCTGGAGCCCACCGAGTCGGTGTGGCCCTCGATCAGCAGCTTGCGGTCGGGGTACTGCCTGAGGAAGTTGGCCAGCTGGTCCAGCCGCTGCCCGGCGGTGGGCAGCAGCTGCGCCTTGCCGAACTCGAACAGCACGTCGCCCAGCGTCACGAGCAGGCCGCGCTCGGTCTGCTGCGCCTGCAGTTCCTTGAGGCGCGCCTCGAGCGCGGCGGCGCGGGCATTGGCCTGCTCGGCCTGGCTCTGCGCGGCGCGGGCATCGCCGCGCGCGGCCTCGGCCTCGCGGGTGCGAGCGTCGAGGCGCAGCCGGTCGGCCTGGGCGCGGGCGTCGCGGGTCTTGTCGTCGGCGTCGCGCGCACGGGTGATGGCCTCGGCGGTCTCGGCGCGCTTGCGGGCCAGGTAGGCCAGGTTCTCGGCTTCGGCGCGGTCACCGTCGTCATTCCACACGCGGTCGGCGCGGGCCAGCGTGTCGGTGGCGTTCTTCAGCTCCAGCGGCGCGCGGCGCGCCACCTCGGGGTTGGAGGCCGTGCGGTTCACGTCGGCGCGGGCGCTCTCCAGCTCGGTCAGCGGGCCGCGCGCGCCGCAGGCGCTCAGGGCCAGGGCGCTGCCCAGCACGAGCAGGCTGGCCAGGGTGAGCCGGGCGGGAGGATGGTGGTGGGTGGATGCGGTCATTCTGGTGAATCTCCGTGAAGGCCTGCGCACGGCGGGGAGGTGCCGGGCGGCGCCTGCGGGCCGGGCGCGCGGGCCGTGTCTGGGGGAAATGCCGGGTTCGCGGCCGGGCCTACTTCGCCGGGGCGCGGCGCTGCAGCTCTTCGGTCAGCGCACGCATGGAGTCCTGCAGCTCGCGCAGGGAGCGCTCGCTGTTCGCGGCCTGCGACTTGGCCTCGGCGAGCTTGGCGTCGGCCTGGGCCTGCTCGGCCAGGCGGCGGGCCTCGTCATAGTCCTTGCCGGCCATGGCGCGTTCGGCGCGCGAGAGCTTGTCGCGTGCGGACTGCAGCTCGGTGGGCGCGGCGGCGGCGGTGCCGGGTGCGGTGGTGACCTGGTCGACCGTGCTCTTGGCGACGGCCATCTGTTCGCGCGGTGCCGGGGTGCTGGAGCAGGCGCCCAGCAGCAGCACGGATGCCAGCGCGGCCCACAGGGCAGGCCGTGCCAGCATGGCGCGGCGGGAGGGTGGGGAGGTGGATTGCATGAGCCTCTTCCTTTCTTTTTGTCACTGTGAGAGGGAGCGATGGGCCACGCCGGGACGGCAGGGGCCTGTAGCCATTTTTCGCAGCCGCCCGGCGCAGCCCTGTCGGTGCCGCGGCGGTGTTTGCTGTCGGGGGCGATCCAGCGTCCTTGTAGGAGAGCCGGCCGCCGGGGCCATCGGTCCAGGGGGAAGAAAGGGTGTGGTGCGGGATGCATCCGGCGTTGGACGGACGCCGCGGCGCAGGGGCCTATTGCATCCGCTGCAGCCGCATCGATACCCGGAAGCGCTCGGCCAGGTGCGTCGTGATGCTGGCCTCGAACAGTTCGCCGTCCGAGTCGAAATAGCGCCGCACGATCTTCAGCGCCGGCGCGCCCAGCGGCACGTCCAGCGCCTGCGCCAGCGCGGCGTCGTCGATCTGCACGGCCAGGATGTCCTGGTGGATCTCGGCGATCTGCCGGCCGTGGCGTTCCTCGATCAGGGTGCTGATCAGCACGCCGGGGGTATCGCGCGCCAGCTCGACGATGTCCTGGTACTGCGGGTCCACGTATACATCCGAACTGGCGATGGGCAGGGCCTTGCCATCGCCTTCCAGGCGCAGGCTGGAGACGCGCAGCCAGCGCTTGCCGTCCGGGCAGCCCAGCTCTTGCGCCAACGCGCCGGTCGCCACGACCTCGTCGATGTGCTGCATCTGGCGCAGGTGTTCGGCGGCGAACTGCACCAGGTCCTCCACCGAGTCCATCGTGGGCCGAAAGGTATTTCGGGGCTTGGCGGCCTCCACCCGCGTGCCCACGTTCTTCTTGCGCGACACCAGGCCCCGCTCCTGCAGCGCCGCCAGGGCCGCGCGGATGGTGTGCCGGCTGGTGCCGTAGTGCTCGCACAGCTCCAGTTCGGTGGGCAGCAGCGCGCCCACCGCGAAATGCCCCGAGGTGATGGCTTCGGTCAGGTGGTTGGCGATGTCGGTGAAGTTCAGTTTGCGGGCGGCGTGGTCTTGCATGGAGTCAAGGGTATACCCTGTAACGGATATGTCCGAACATATTTATAGTCAATATGTCCGGACATAATTGGTTCGGACATAACCGGTCATCTACTCTAGCTCACTTCAGGACGCACCATGAGCCACGCCGCCTCTCCCCTGTCCAGCACCGTTGTCGACTCCATCCTGTTCCGCGACGCCTTCGGCACCCAGAAGATGCGCGACATCTTTTCGGACCACGCCTTGATCCAGCGCTACATCGATGTGGAAGTGGCGCTGGCGAAGGCCGAGGCCCGCGTGGGCGTGATCCCCGCAGCGGCGGCCGAGGTGATTGCCCGCGAGTCGCAGATTTCGCGCATCGACTTCGACCACATGCGCCACGAGACCGACATCGTGGGCTACCCCATCCTGCCGCTGGTGCACCAGCTGGTGGCCATGTGCGGCGAGGCCGGGCGCTACGTGCACTGGGGCGCGACCACGCAGGACATCATGGACAGCGCCGTCGCCCTGCAGGTGCGCGACGCCATCGACAGCATCGGCGCGGACATCCGCGAGCTGCGCGGCATCCTGCAGGGCCTGGCCAGCAAGTACCGCGACACGCCCATGGCCGGCCGCACCCACCTGCAGCAGGCGCTGCCGGTGACCTTCGGCTACAAGGCCGCCATCTGGCTGGCCATGTTCGACCGCCACCAACAGCGCCTGGCCGAGCTGCGCCCGCGCGTGGCCGTGGTGGGCTTCGGCGGCGCGGCGGGCACGCTGGCCTCGCTGGGAGACCTGGGCTTTGCCGTGCAGGCCGCGCTGGCCGACGAGTTGCAGCTGGGGGTGCCTGCCACCACCTGGCACGTGGCGCGCGACGGCTTTGCCGAAGCCATCAACCTGCTGGCGCTCGTCACGGGCTCGCTGGGCAAGATCGCGCTGGACATCATGATCATGGCCTCCACCGAGTTCGCCGAGGTGTACGAGCCCTTCGTCAAGGGCCGGGGCGCGAGCAGCACCATGCCGCAAAAGCGCAACCCCATCTCCAGCGAGCTGATGCTGGCCGCGTCGAAGGCCGTGCGCCAGCATGCGGGCCTGATGGTGGACGCGATGGTGCAGGACTTCGAGCGCGCCACCGGCCCCTGGCATGCGGAGTGGATCGCGATCCCCGAGAGCTTCATCCTCAGCTCGGGCGCGCTGCACCAGGCCAAGTTCGCGCTGGGCGGGCTGATCGTGGACGAGGCGCGCATGAAGCACAACCTCGGCATCAGCCGCGGCTTGATCGTGGCCGAGGCGGTGATGATGGGCATGGCGCCGCACATCGGCCGCCAGCAGGCGCACGACGTGGTCTACGACGCCTGCCGCACCGTCCACGAAAAGGGCTGCACGCTGGCCGAGGCGCTGGCAGCGCTGCCCGAGGTGGCGAAGCACTTCGACCGCGCCGCGATCGACCGCCTGACCGATCCGGCCAACTACCTGGGCCTGGCGCCGCAGATGGTGGACCGCGCACTGGCTTTGTCCGCGCAGGTGCAGGGCTGAGTCCGCCTGCCCCCGAAGCCACGCACCAACGGAGATGCACGATGAGTGATACCACCCGTGTCGAACATGACGCCTTCGGCCCCGTCGACGTACCCGCGGCGCGCTACTGGGGCGCGCAGACGCAGCGTGCGCTGGGCGTCTTTGCGATAGGCACGGAGCGTTTTCCGGCTTGCCTGATCCACGCCTTCGGCCTGCAGAAGATGGCCGCCGCGCGCGCCAACCAGCGCTGCGGCGTGCTGGACGCCCAGCGCGCGGACGCCATCGTGCAGGCGGCATCGCAGCTGCGCGATGGGTTGCATGACGCGGACTTTCCGCTCACCATCTGGCAGACCGGCTCGGGCACCCAGACCAACATGAATGCCAACGAGGTCATCGCCAACCGCGCCAACGAGTTGCTGGGCCAGCCGCGCGGCACCAAGAGCCCCGTGCATCCCAACGACCATGTCAATGCCTCGCAGTCGTCCAACGACAGCTTTCCCACGGTGATGCACATCGCCGCCGTGCTGGAGCTGCAGCAGCGCCTGTTGCCGGCGCTGGCCGTGCTGCAAGGCAGCCTGGCAGCACGGGCCCAGGCCTTCGGGGGTGTCGTGAAGATCGCCCGCACCCACCTGATGGATGCGGTGCCCATGATGGTGGACCAGGCCTTCGACGCCTATGCCCGGCAGGTCGCGCTGGGCATGGAGCGGGTGCGGGGCACGCTGCCGCGCCTGCGGGTGCTGCCCCAGGGCGGCACCGCGGCGGGCACCGGGCTCAATGCGCCGCCGGGGTTCGATGCGGCCTTCTGCGACGAGCTGGGTGCCCTGACCGGCCTGGATTTCAGCCCCAATCCCAGCAAGTTCGAAGGCATGGCCGTCCACGATGCGCTGGTCGAGGCCTCGGGCGCGCTCAACACCCTGGCCAGCTCGCTGGTCAAGATCGCCAACGACCTGCGCCTGCTCGGCTCGGGGCCGCGCTGTGGCCTGGGCGAGCTGCGCATCCCGGACGATGGATTGACCTCGTCCATCATGCCCGGCAAGCGCAACCCGACCATCGCCGAGGTGCTGGTGCAGGCCTGCCTGCAGGTCATGGGCAACCACGGCACGGTCACCATGGCCAACGCCTCGGGGCTTTTCGAGCTGAACGTGGCCAAGCCCGTGCTCATCCACAACCTGCTGCAGTCGATACGCGTGCTGAGCGATGCGGCCGGGGTCTTCGCAACCCGCCTGGTGGACGGGCTGGAGCTGGACCGCGAGCGCCTGGCGGCCAATGTCGAAAACTCGCTGCTGGTGGTGACCGCGCTCAACCCCGTGCTGGGCTACGACCGGGTGGCCCGCATCGTGCGCGAGAGCCTGGCCTCGGGCCGGCCGCCGCGCGAGCTGGCCATCGAGCTGGGAATGCTCACCGGCGAAGCCTACGACAGGCATGTGGACGCAAAGGCATTGGCCAGGCCGCATCCCGCCCCCTGATTTTTCAACCCCAAGGAGACATCCATGAAATCGTTCTGCAAGAACGGTGTGGCGGCGCTCGCCCTCATCGCCGCCACCGCCTGCGCCTGGGCGCAGGGCTACCCCACGAGGCCCATCACCTGGATCGTGCCGTTCGCGGCGGGCGGCCCCACCGATGCGCTGGCCCGCAGCGTGGCCGAGCGGGTGGCGCGCGAGGTCGGCCAGCCCATCATCATCGACAACTCACCCGGCGCCGGCGGCACCGTGGGCTCAGCCAAGGCCGCGCGGGCCAAGCCCGACGGCTACACCATGCTCGTCGGCCACATGGGCTACATGGGTGCGGCGCCTGCGCTGTACAAGAAGCTCGGCTATGACCCGGTGAAGGACTTCGCGCCGGTGTTCCGCTTTCCCGACACGCCACTGGTGCTGATGGTCCGCAAGGAACACCCGGCCAAGGACATCAAGGCACTGGTGGAATGGGGCAAGGCGAATCCCGACAAGCTCTACCTCAGCAACGCGGGCATGGGCTCCAGCTCCCACCTCATCGCCGCGCTGTTCGCCACATCGGCGGGCATGAAGGTCACGCTGGTGCCTTACAAGGGCGCCGGCCCGGCGCTGATGGACGTGATCGGCGGCCAGGTGGATGGCATGTTCGACCAGACCAACACGGCGCTGCCGCAGCTGACGGAAGCCAAGGTGCGCCCCCTGGCCGTCACGTCCAAGGTGCGCCTGCCGCAACTCAAGGACGTGCCCACGCTGCACGAGACCGTGCTGCCGGGCTTCGAGGCCAGCACCTGGTACGGTATCTACGCCCCCAAGGGGACTCCCAGGGAGGCATTGGACAAGTTCCAGGCGGCCTACCTGAAAGTCATGGCGGACAAGGACTATACCGACAAGCTGGTCAGCCAGGCCATCCAGCTGCTGCCGCCCGAACAGTACACGGGCGAGGCGCTGGGACGGCACACCGAGGCCGAGGTGGCGCGCTGGAAGGCCGTGGCGGCCAAGAACCGCATGGCGCTGGATTGACACCGGGGCCGCGGGCGTATCTGTTTTCCGCATAAGCATCTGCAAAACCCTTCGTCGCCTTCCGGCGCACTTGCTCCCACCATGCAGCCATGGCCTGCGCAGGCAGGCGTTCAAGCTAAAGGGAGTGAGAGCCGTGGTGTGGAATGCAATCAAGCAGAGTGGGTGGGGCCGGGCAGCGGGCCTCGCGCTGGCCGTGCTGCTGCCGGTGGGCGGCGCGCAGGCGCAGGGCGACGGGTGGAAGCCTGAGGGCAAGGTGGAGTTCGTGATCCCGGGCGGCGCCGGCGCCGCGCTGGACATGGCGGGGCGCAAGCTCACCCAGCTGCTGGCCGAGCAGGGCGCGAGCCCGCGCTTCGTGGTCAGCAACAAGGTGAGCGCGCATGCCATCACCGCGCTGGAGCAGTTGCAGCGCGAGAGCGGCAACCCCAACGTTCTGATGACGCTGAGCACCGGCTACGTGAACAGCCAGGCCCAGGGCGCGCTGCCCGACCGGCTGACGCACAACACCGTGCTCGGCATCCTGTTCAAGGAGTACGTGGCCGTCGTGGTGCGCGCCGACTCGCCGGTGAAGACCGGGCAGGACCTGATCGCCGCGCTGCGCAAGGACCCGGCGGCGCTGTCCATCGGCGTGGCCAACACGCTGGGCGGCCATGTGCACCTGGGCGTGGCCAAGCCGCTGCAGCAGGGCAAGGTCGACATCGCGCAGCTGCGCGTCGTGCCCTACAAATCGTCGGCCGAATCGATGGTGGCGCTGGTCGGCGGCCACCTGGACGTGGCGGCCGTGACCACGCCCAACCTGCTGCCCTACCTGGACGGCGGCCGCGTGCGGGTGCTGGCGGTGGCCGCCGAGGAGCGGCTCGAAGGCGCCTTCGCCCAGGTGCCCACCTGGCGCGAGCAGGGGGTGGACGCGGTCAGCGTGTCGTTCCAGGGCGTGATGGCGCCGCCCGGCATCGGCGAGGCGCAGCGGCAGTATTGGGCCCAGGCGCTGCGGCGCGTGAGCGACAGCCCGCCGTGGCGCGAGTTCGTCGCGCTGAACCAGTGGAAATCGCACTACATCGGCCCCGGCGAGGCCCAGCGCTTCGTGCAGCAGGAGATCCGCGAAACCCACCGCCAGCTGCTGGCGCTGGGCCTGCCCGCCGGGCCGCTGCCTGCGCAGCAGCTGGCCCGCCGATGACGACTGCTTCCCAACCTATTCCTATTCCCGCGAGGTCCCTGCCATGAACGCACCGCTTCCCACGCCCCAGGCGCTGGCCCTGCAACTCGACGAGCGCCTGCGGCAGGCGCTGGCGCGCACGCCACAGCTCAGCGTGGCGCCGCAGTCGGCCCACATCGGCGCCCTGGTCGGCGGCGTGGACCTGCGCCAGCCGCTGTCGGTGGACGAGGTGGCCGCCATCCGCGCGGCGCTGCTGCGCTGGAAGGTGGTGTTCTTCCGCGACCAGCACCTGAGCCATGCGCAGCAGATCGCCTTCTCGCGCCAGTTCGGCGAGCTGACGGTGGGCCACCCGGTGTTCGGCCATGTCGAGGGCCATCCCGAGCTGTATTCCATCGCCAAGCACCGCAAGGCCAACCGCCATACCGGCGATGCCGAGCACCGCCCCTGGACCGGCTGGCACACCGACGTGACGGCGGCGCACAACCCGCCGGCGGCGTCCATCCTGCGCGGCGTCACCATCCCGCCCTACGGCGGCGATACGCAGTGGACCAACCTCGTGGCCGCCTACCAGGCGCTGTCGGCGCCGCTGCAGCAGTTCCTCCAGGCGCTGCGCGGCGAGCACCGCTTTGCGCCGCCCGCGGGCGCCGTGGCCACCGACGAGTACCGCGATCTGGTGCAGGCGCGTCCGCTGGTGAGCGAGCACCCGCTGGTGCGCGTGCACCCCGAGACGGGCGAGCAGGCGCTGTTCGCGAGCCCGGGCTTCCTCAAGCGCATCAACGGCCTGGCGGCGCGCGAAAGCAAGGTGCTGCTGGAGTTTCTGTGGGAGCACCTCGTGCGCAGCGAGTTCACCGTGCGCTTCAAGTGGGAGCCGGGCAGCATCGCCTTCTGGGACAACCGCGCGACCGCGCACGTGGCGCCCAACGACATCTTCGCGCTGGACTTCGACCGCCAGCTCTACCGCACCACGCTGGTGGGCGATGTGCCGGTGGGCGTGGACGGGCGCAGCAGCACGGCGCTGTCGGGCGACCCGGTGCTGGCCGTGCATGGCGCGGCCTATTGATTGTTTGCTATTGAAAAAATAGCTGTCAGCGCTTGATGGATAAGCGCTGCAGGCCAATTTGGCTTGGAATCAACCGGCTGGCGCCCGCTCCACCTGCACCGCACAGTCGTAGAAGGTGGGCGCGCGCCCCAGGTCGGTCAGGCGCTGGTTGGTGAGCTGGTTGACGTTGGTGCCGTCCAGGCCGTCCTTGCGCCACCAGATGCCCAGGCCCACCACCACGCCGCGGCGCGCGCGGCCATTGAGGCTGGCGTGGCACAGGTGCTCGCCGCGCCCGTTGAACACGCGCACCGGGTCGCCATCGGCGATGCGGCGCGGCGCGGCGTCGTCGGGGTGGATCTCGATGCGCGGGCGCTCCTCGGCATTGCGCAGGCTCTTCACGTTCACGAAGGTGGAGTTCAGGAAGTTGCGTGCCGGCGGCGAGATCATCGCCAGCGGGTACGGCCCGGCCGGGTCGGGCTGTTCGTAGTTGGGCAGGTAGTCGGGCAGCGGATCGAGCCCGCGCTGCGCCAGGCGCTCGCTGTGGAACTCGCAGCGGCCCGAAGGCGTGGGAAAGCCGCCGTTGGCAAAGGGCGCCTCGGGGCGCTTCAGCGTGGCGAAGCCGCGCTGCAGCAGCTCGTCGAAATCGACCTCGGCCGCATCCAGCGCCTGGCGGCACAGGGCCTCGTCGTCGTGCTGGAAGTGCGCGGCGCCGAAGGCCGCGTCGTGCCGGGCCAGCTGCGCCGCCAGGCCACGGAAGATCTGCGCATTGCTGCGCGCCTGGCCCTGCGGCGCGATCGCCGGGCGGTTCAGCAGCACGTCGGTGTGGCCGTAGCTGCCGTGGATGTCCCAGTGCTCGAGCTGCGTGGTCGCGGGCAGCACGTAGTCGGCATGGTCGGCGGTGTCGGTCATGAAGTGCTCGAGCACCACGGTGAACAGGTCCTCGCGCGCAAAGCCCTGCACCACCTTGGACGATTCGGGCGCCACCGCCACCGGGTTGCTGTTGTAGACGACCAGGGCCTCGACCTTCGGGCCGAAATCGCCGCCGCCCGGGTGTGAACCGGGGTGTAAGAGCGCATCGCCGATCTGCACCATGTTGATGGTGCGCGGCCGGCGCTTGCCCAGCAGCTGCGGCATCTGCAATTGCGCGCGCTGCGCCGGCACCTCGCCCGAGCTGGACAGCAGCATGCCGCCGGCGCGGTGCCGCCACGCGCCCACCAGCGCCGGCAGGCAGGCCACGGCGCGCACGGCATTGCCGCCGCCGCGGGTGCGCTGCATGCCGTAGTTCAGGCGGATGGCGGCGGGCTGGGTGGTGCCATAGTCGCGCGCCAGCTGGCGGATCTGCTCCACCGGCAGGCCGCAGACCTCGGCCGCGCGCTCGGGCGGCCATTGCAGGGCGCGCTCCTTGAGCTGCTCCCAACCCAGCGTGTGGCGCTCCAGGTAGTCGTGGTCCAGCCAGTCGTTGCGGATCAGCTCGTGCATCAGCGCCAGCGCCAGCGCGGCGTCGGTGCCGGGCAGCAGCTGCAGGTGCTCGTGGCATTTGTCCGCGGTCTCGGACTTGCGCGGGTCTATGCACACCAGGCGCGCGCCATTGCGCTTGGCCTCCTGCGCGTAGCGCCAGAAGTGCAGGTTGCTGCCGATGCTGTTGCTGCCCCAGATGACGATCAGCCGGCTTTCGGCGAAGTGCTCGACCCGCATGCCGACCTTGCCGCCGTAGGTCTGCAGCAGGGCCTCGGCGCCGGCGCTGGCGCAGATGGTGCGGTCCAGCAGCGAGGCGCCGAGCTGGTGGAAGACCCGCGCCGCCATGCTCTCGCCCTGCACCAGGCCCATGGTGCCGGCATAGCTGTAGGGCAGGATGGCCTCGGGATCGCGCTGCGCAATCGCGTGCAGGCGCGCGGCGATGTCGGCCAGCGCCTCGTCCCAGGACACGGGCGCGAACTGGCCGCTGCCCTTGGGCCCCGTGCGCCTGAGCGGCTGCAGCACGCGCTCGGGGTGGTAGCTGCGCTCGGTGTACTTGCTGACCTTGGCGCACAGCACGCCGCCGGTGTGCGGGTGGTCGGGATTGCCGTGCACCTTGGTCGCCACGCCATCCACGACGGTGGTGACGAGCGAGCAGGTGTCGGGGCAATCGTGGGGGCAGGCGCCGATGACGCTGAGGGCTTCGGACATGGTGCGGTTTCGGATTCAATCGTGGGGGGATGGGGCACAATGGGTGCTACCTGAAACTGTAGCAAGTTTGCCGGCGGCGCACCCGCATGAGGTTTCCGCTGCCGATCCCAGAGGAAGACAACCACCATGAAGCTGATCGACTCCATCGTGACCCAGGCCGCGGGCATCGCGGCGCTGCGCCGGGACATCCATGCCCATCCCGAACTGTGCTTCGAAGAGGTGCGCACCGCCGACCTGGTGGCGCAGAAGCTGACCGAGTGGGGCATCCCTATCCACCGCGGGCTGGGCACGACCGGCGTGGTGGGCATCGTGCACGGGCGCGACGGCGGCGCCTGCGGCCGCGCCGTGGGCCTGCGCGCCGACATGGACGCGCTGCCCATGCAGGAGAGCAACACCTTCGACCATGCCAGCCGCCACACCGGCAAGATGCACGCCTGCGGCCACGACGGCCACACTGCCATGCTGCTGGGCGCGGCCCAGCATTTCGCGCGCCAGCGCGACTTCGACGGCACGGTCTACCTGATCTTCCAGCCCGCCGAGGAGGGCGGCGGCGGCGCGCGCGAGATGATCAAGGACGGGCTGTTCGAGCAGTTCCCGATGGACGCCGTCTTCGGCATGCACAACTGGCCCGGCATGGCCGCCGGCAACATGGCGGTGAGCAGCGGGCCGGTGATGGCGTCGAGCAACGACTTCAAGATCACCATCCACGGCAAGGGCGGCCACGGCGCCATGCCGCACATGGGCGTGGACCCGGTGGTGATCGCCTGCCAGATGGTGACGGCGTTCCAGAACATCATCACCCGCAACAAGAAGCCCATAGACACCGGCGTGATCTCGGTCACGATGATCCACGGCGGCGAGGCCAACAACGTGATCCCCAACAGCTGCGAGCTGCAGGGCACGGTGCGCACCTTCACCACCGAGGTGCTGGACTTGATCGAGAGCCGCATGCGCCAGATCGCCGAGGGCAGCTGCGCGATGAACAACGCGCGCTGCGAGTTCCACTTCCACCGCAACTACCCGGCCACGGTGAACACCCCGGCCGAGGCCGCCTTCGCGCGCCAGGTGATGGCGGGCATCGTCGGCGAGGAGCGCGTGCGCGAGCAGGAGCCGACCATGGGCGCCGAGGACTTCGCCTACATGCTGCAGGCCAAGCCGGGCGCCTACTGCTTCATCGCCAATGGCGAAGGCGACCACCGCGCCATCGGCCATGGCGGCGGCCCGTGCACCTTGCACAACCCGAGCTACGACTTCAACGACGACCTGATCCCGCTGGGCGCGACCTACTGGGTGCAGCTGGCCACTCAGTGGCTGGCGCAGCCCACGGCGGCGCGCTGAAACGGTCCATCCATCGAGCTTGCAGGGAGCCAGGCATGTTGTCGGTTGCTGAAAGCTTTGCGCCCACCTATGTGCAGGCGCGCAGGCAATTCCTGGAGGCCGCGGTCATCGGCGGCCTGGTGCTGGAGTCGCACTCCAGCCCGGTGCTGACGCCGGACGGCGACGCGGTGGCGATGGACGTGGCACTCGACGGCCCGAGGAATGCCACGCGGCTGCTGGTGCTGACGAACGCCGGCTGCCTGACCGGCAGCGGCGTGCTGGCGTTTGCGCTGAACGACGGGGATTGGCGCTCGCGGGCCAGCGCCGCCGGCGTGGCCGTGCTCTACGTCCATGCGCCCTGGTGCACCGCTGCCAATGGCTGGAGCGTGGCCACGATGCGCGCCGTGCTGCGCGAGCAGGCCGCCTACGCCGACGCGGTGCACTGCATCGCCATCGGCCGGGCGGACGAGGCGCTGCAGCAGGCGGCCGAGCAGGCCTGCCCCCGGGCCACCTGTGCCAGCCTGGCGCTGGATGCGGCCAATCCCCCGTCCGCCGAGCCGCTGCACCCCGACACCTGGAAGGGCATCGCCGTCAGCCAGTCGCGGCAGGCGCTGTTCCAGGCGCTGGCGAAGCTGGCCTAGAAGCCGCTCTCAGGCGACAGCCGGGTGTTGCCGTGTCAGACAACTTCCATTGACGCCGGCGCCGGCCTGCACACAATGGCTGCCTATGAATATGTTGCAGACGAAACTGGAAGCCAAGCTGGCCGCCTTGCCGGTTCCGCTGGCATTGGAGCTGCCTGGCGGCGACTGGGTCGGCCCCCGGCAGGATGCCCGGGTGCGCCTGCACTGCCGCAGCGCCGCGGCACTGGCCGCGCTGGCGGCCGGCGATGTGGGCGTGGTGGGCAGTGCCATCGTCGAGGGGCAGATCGAGATCGACGGCAGCATGCGCGACACCATGGCCGCCGCCGTGGCGCTGATGCCCTCCGACCCGGTGCATGCGCGCTCCACCTGGTGGAGCCGGCTGCTGGCGCGCTCGCGCTCCGCCGCGCTGCACACGCTGACCAAGGACGCCGAGCAGATCCAGTTCCACTACGACGTGTCCGACGACTTCTACGCGCTGTGGCTGGATCCGCGCCGCGTCTATTCGTGCGCCTACTATGCCGAGCCCGGCCTGGACCTGGCGCAGGCGCAGGAGGCCAAGCTCGACCTGATCTGCCGCAAGCTGCGGCTGGCCAGCGGCGAGCGCTTCCTCGACGTGGGCGCGGGCTGGGGCGGCCTGCTGCTGTGGGCAGCCGAGCACTACGGCGTGCAGGCCACCGGCATCACGCTGTCGAAGAACCAGCACGCGCATGTGCAGCGCCTGATCGAGCACAAGGGCCTGTCGGGGCGGGTGCGCATGCTGCTGCTGGACTATCGCAACCTGGAGGTCGACCAGCCCTTCGACAAGATCGCCTCGGTCGGCATGTTCGAGCACGTGGGCAAGGCGCACATGCTCGACTACTTCGGCACCATCCGACAACTGCTCAAGCCCGGCGGCCTGCTGATGAACCACGGCATCACCGCCGGCGGCACCGAGAACGAACAGCTGGGCGCGGGCATGGGCGAGTTCATCGAGAAATACATCTTCCCCGGCGGCGAGCTGATCCATGTGAGCGCCGTGCTGCAGGAGATGGCCCACGCCGGCCTGGAGATGGTGGACACGGAGAACCTGCGCCCGCACTACGCGAAGACGCTGTGGGCCTGGTCGGACGCGCTGGAGGCCCGCCTGCCCGAGGCGCGGGCCGTGCTGCAGCGCAAGGGCGACCCCGAGCGGGCCGAGAAGACCTTGCGCGCCTACCGCCTGTACCTGGCGGGCTGCGCCACCGGATTCGAGCACGGCTGGGTGGCGCTGCACCAGATGTTGGCGACATCGCTCGATGGGTCTATGCTTGCAGGTACGATGCCTGGGGCACAATCAGAATATCCGTTCACCAGAGCCTACATGTATCGTTGAACCAGCTGCTTAGGAGGTCTCATGCTCTACAAGTTTTCGTCCCGTGCCACTGCCAATGTCATCCTGCTCGAGGCGGACGGGCGGCAGATCCTGCACATCATCGGCAAGGACTCCCATGCCAGGCAGGGCATCATCACCGTGGAACAGATCCCCGGCGCCGTCGACGCACTGAAGGCCGCCATGGCGCGCGAGGCCGCCGGCGAGCAGGCCGTGGATGTGGTGCACGTCAAGCATGCCAAGCCCAGCGAGGACGATGACGATGTGATCGATGTACTGGTGGGCCTGAAGCAGCGGGCCGTGCCCTTCATCGACATGCTGCAGCGCAGCGCGGCCGAGGGCTCCGACGTGACCTGGGGCGTGTGAGCCGCGGGGACGCGCCCCATTGAAAAACGACTGCTGAGGCAGTCGTTTTTTTATGGAGCCAGGGAACTCAGTCCGGCTTGACCTGGGCGCGCTTGAGCACCTTCTGCCAGCGCCCTTGCTCGGTGGCGATGAACTGCGCGAACTGCTGTGGCGTGCTGCCGATGGGCTCGGCCGCATCGCCCTGCAGGCGCTTGAGCGCATCGGGCGCCTTAACGGCCTTGGCGCACTCGGCGGCGAGCTTGTCCACATGGGCCTTGGCCATGCTGGACGGCGCCAGCATGCCGTACCACTGCGTCATCTCGAAGCCGGGGTAGCCCTGCTCGGCCACGGTGGGCACGTCGGGCAGCTGCGGCAGGCGCTTGGTCGAGCCGGTGGCGATGCAGCGCACCTTGCCCGACTTGATGAAGGGCAGCAGCGCGGCGGCGCCGACCGAGGCGGCATCGAGCCGGCCCGAGAGCAGGTCGGTCATCATCGGGCCGGTGCCGCGGTAGGGTACGTGCAGCATGAAGATCTCGGCCGTCATCTTCAGGTACTCGAACGCCAGGTGGCCGGCGCTGCCGTTGCCGGCCGAGCCGTAGCTGAGCTTGCCGGGCTTGGACTTGGCCAGCGCCACCAGCTCGCGCAGGTTCTTGACCGGCAGGTCGGGGTGGACCACGTACAGGCTGGGCACCTTGGCCAGCAGGCTCACGGGCTGGAAGTCCTTGTTCGCGTCGTAGGGCAGCTTGTCGAAGATGTAGGGGTTGACCGCCAGCGTGCCGATGTGGCCGAGGATCACCGTGCTCTGGTCGTCGGCGCGGGCCACTTCCTGCATGGCGATGTTGCCGGCCGCGCCGGGCTTGTTGTCCACGAACACGCTCTGGCCCAGGGTCTTGGTCAGCTCGGCGGCCGTGGAGCGGGCCACGATCTCGGAGCTGCCGCCCGGCGCAAACGGCACGACGAAGCGGATCGCCCGCGTGGGCCAGGCGTCCTGCGCCTGGGCCAGGATCTGCGTGCCCGGCAGCACGCCCGACAGGGCCAGCGCGCCGCCGCCGGCCAGCCACTGGCGGCGCGACATGGGGGAGTGGGGTGGCAGATGGGGCATGGCGGTCTCCTTGGGTTGTTCTCGTTGCGGGGGAAAAAAAGACTGCCGCGGCAGTCTTTTGCATCAAATAGGCTGCTGGCGCAATGGGGATAAGCGCAAGCAGCTATCAAATCGATATCAATCGGCGTAGGCGCCGGCGGCCTTGATGATCGGGCCCCACTTGTTGATCTCGGCCTCGACGAAGGCCTTGTGGCCGGCCGGATCGACACGCTTGTCGTTGGCGACCACGGCGGACAGCTGCTCCGACTTCTTGATGAACTCGGGGTCTTTCAGCGCGACCTTCAGCGCGTCGTTGATCTTCTTGAGCACCGCGGGCGGCGTGCCCTTGGGCGCATACATGCCGTGCCAGATGGTCACTTCAAAGCCCTTGAGGCCGGCTTCGTCCAGCGTGGGCAGGCTCTTGAGCGACGGGGTGCTCAGGCGCTGCTTGGTGGTCACCGCGTAGGCCTTGACCTTCTTGCCCTCGATCTGGCTGGTGGTGTTGGTGGTCTGGTCGCACAGCAGGTCCACCTGGTTGCCCATCAGGTCGGCGATGGCCGGTGCCGCGCCCTTGTAGGGCACGGTGGTCATCTCGGTTTTGATGGTGCTCTGGAACAGCAGGCCGCACAGGTGCGAGGCCGAGCCGATGCCGGCGTTCGCCATGTTCACCTTGCTCTTGTTGGCCGAGATCCACTCCGCCAGTTCCTTGTAGTTGTTGGCCGCCAGCGCGGGCTTGCCCACCAGGGTCATCGGCACGTCGTTGATGATGCCCAGGTACTCGAAGTCCTTGAGCACGTCGAACGACAGCTTGCGGTACATGTTGGGCACGGTGGCCATGCCGATGTGGTTGATCAGCAGCGTGTAGCCGTCGGGCTGGGCACGCGCGGCCTTGGCGATGCCGATGGAGCTGCCGGCGCCGGCGGCGTTGTCGATCACGATGGTGGTCTTGGCGCCCAGCGGCTTGCGCAGCGATTCGGCCAGGTCGCGGGCCACGCGGTCGGTCGGGCCGCCGGCGGTGAACGGAACGATGATGGTGATGGGCTTGGACGGGTAGGCGTCATCAGCCTGTGCGCCGGTGGCGGCCATGGCAGCGGCCGCGATCACGGTCCAGTGCATGAGCTTTTTCATGGATCGGTTTCTCCAGGGTATCAAAGGGGTGCATGCTATAGCGGATTGCCATGGGCCGGCACCAGGAAACCCCCGAGGACTGGGCAATATTTGACATTGACCGGGTTGCTGGCGGGAGGCGGACCAAATCTCCACAGGCAGGCAGCCGCCTGGACTACAAGGGTGGACCGGCGCGGCGCCGACAATGGCTGTAACACCTATCCCTAGGAGCGCGGCAGCCGCTCCCGCCATTCCTGGCGCGTTGCACCGCTGCCGCCTCCGCAGCCCAGGAGGCTCCATGAGCAAGACCCACCAACCCCCTTCCACCCACACCCCGGAAACGCGGGTGAGCACCCCCGCCAAACAGCAGCCCGGCGATGCCGGGCCGAACGCCAAGCTGCCGCACGAGCACGACCAGTCCACCGACATGACCGGCGGCGCCGAGCACCCCGAGATGCAGCGGGCCTACAAGGATGCGAAGCGCGGCCTGCCCGACACCGATGCCCGCGGCAAGGACGGCCGGCCGCTGGGCCAGAAAAGGCCGGCGCCCTGATTCCTGCGAGCTTGCGCTAGCGCCCGATCGGCAGCCCCTTGGGCGGCGGCAGCTCCATCGGCGGCGAGTGGTCGGGCGGATCGATGGGGCGCGGCTTGGCTGGCTTGCCGGGCGGCGGTGTAGGCTGGCCGCCATCGTCTGGAATCGGCTGCGGCGCGTGGGCGCCTGCGGTGCAGGGCAGTGGGCTCATGCCGACTCCTCCTGCCGGCGCCGGGCCTCGGCATTGCGCTTGCGGGTGGCGGCGGCCTTTTTGGCCGATGCGGAGCGCTCGGCGGCCGAGCGCTGGGCCGAGGCCTTGCCGCCCAGCCGGCCGCCCTTGCGCGCGGACTGGGTGTTGTCGGGCACGCCTCGGCCCGAGCCCGACAGGTTGCCCCCGCCGGACTGCTTGTTGACCGTGGCCCAGGCGCGGGCCTCGGCCTCGTCGTGGTCCACGCCGCGCTTTTCGTAGCTCTCCTCGATGTGTTCCGCCTGGCGCTTTTGCTTGTCGGTGTAGGCGGACTTGTCACCTCGTGGCATGTCGGGACTCCTTTCAGCGCTGCCCTGCAGCGATACGATCAGAAGTCTCCATGCTGCGCCGCATCGCGCCCGCGCCCTGTCGGAGAGGGCTGCATGGCGGCGCAGGCGCATGCCTCAGTCGTAGCTGCGGGCGTCCTCGATCACCTTGCCGTCGTTGGGCAGCTCGCCGGGGTTGAGCAGCTGGACCTCGGCGCGCAGCTTGGTCACCTCGCGCGCCACGCCGGCGATCTGCTCGGCGAGGCCTGCGGCGATCTCGCGCGTCTCGACCTTCAGCGTCATCGCGTCGCTCGCCATGGCGCCGGTGACGACCAGGCGAGCGCGCAGCACCTGCGGAAAGCGCCGGGCGATCTCGGCCACCTGCGAGGGATGGACGAACATGCCGCGCACCTTGGTGGTCTGGTCGGCGCGGCCCATCCAGCCCTTGATGCGGGTATTGGTGCGGCCGGTGGGGCAGGGGCCGGGCAGCACGGCCGACAGGTCGCCGGTGCCAAAGCGGACCAGCGGGTAGTCGGTGTTGAAGCTGGTGACCACCAGCTCGCCGACCTCGCCCTCGGGCACCGGATCGCCCGTGCCGGGGCGCACGATCTCGACGATGACGTTCTCATCGAGCACCAGACCCTCGCGCGCCGCGGTCTCGTAGGCGATCAGGCCCAGGTCGGCCGTGGCATAGCACTGGTAGCCCTGCACGCCGCGCTCGGCCAGCCAGTCGCGCAGCGACGGCGGAAAGGCCTCGGCGCTGACCAGGGCCTTGGTGAGCGACGGCAGCGGCACCTGCATCTCGGCGGCCTTCTCGACCAGGATCTTCAGGAAGCTCGGCGTGCCGATGTAGCCAGCGGGCTGCAGATCGGCCATGGCCTGCACCTGCTGCTCGGTCTGGCCGGTGCCGGCCGGGAACACGGTGGCGCCCAGCGCATGGGCGCCGTTCTCCATCATCGCGCCGGCGGGCACGAAGTGGTAGCTGAAGCTGTTGTGGATCAGCTCGCCGGGCCGAAAACCCGCCGCATAGATGGCCCGTGCCATGCGCCAGTAGTCGGCGCGCGTGCCCTCGGGCTCGTAGATGGGGCCGGGGCTGGCGAACACGCGCCCCATGGCGCGGCCAAAGCCCTGGGTGTTGAAGCCGCCGAACGGGTGCCGGCGGCGCTCGGCCTTCTGGCGTTCGAGCAGCTCGGACTTGCGCGTGACCGGCAGCCGGGCCAGCGCCTCGCGGCTGGTGACGGCGGCGGCATCCACGCCGCGCAGGATCTCGGCGAACGCGGCCGAGTGCTGCTGGGCATGGGCGATCTGCGCGGGTAGGCGGGCGAGCAGGTCGGCCTCGCGCTCGGCGGGGGCGCGGGTTTCGAGGGGGTCGTAGAAGGGGCTCATGCGAGGTGCTCCTGCGGGTTGCGGTTATGAATTTTTTGGCAGAGGCCGGGCCGAGCGAAGCGACGGCCCGTATGGTGTGCCCACCCCTTCTGGCTGCGCCTGTGGCGTGGCGTTTGCGGGGTGGCATGCGCGTCGGAGCGCGCATGCTTCGTTATCTGACTCGCCGCGGTTGTCCGAACGGAGCGCCTCTGGCGCGCAGAGAGTTCTGCGGCGCACCCCGCAAACGTCACGCCACAGGTTGCCCCAACGCCTTGGCGTTGGGGCCGCAGACAGTCGGGGCGTGTTCTTTGCCTACTTTCTTGCACGCGCAAGAAAGTAGGTCGCCCGCCGGGGCGAGACCCGGCCTCTGCAAGCAAACTCACAACAAACATGAAAGTCGATGCATTTAAATGAAAACAGCCCACAGCGTAGACCCAGCAAGCGCCACCAGCTATCAAATGAATATCAAGCCAGCCAGCGCTTGCGCCGCTTGTAGCTCTTCACATCCTTGAAGCTCTTGCGCTCGCCGCCGCCCACGCCGAGGTAGAACTCCTTCACATCCTCGTTGCTCGCCAGCTCGCAAGCCGCGCCGTCCATCATGATGCGGCCGCTCTCCATGATGTAGCCGTAGTCCGCGTACTTCAGCGCCATGTTGGTGTTCTGCTCGGCCAGCACGAAGGTGACCTTCTCCTTCTGGTTCAGGTCCTGCACGATGTTGAACACCTCCTCGACGATCTGCGGCGCCAGGCCCATCGAGGGCTCGTCCAGCAGCACCATGCGCGGGTTGCTCATCAGCGCGCGGCCGATGGCGCACATCTGCTGCTCGCCGCCCGAGGTGTAGGCGGCCTGGCTGGTGCGCCGGGTCTTGAGGCGCGGAAAGTAGTTGTAGACCTTGTCGAGGTTGGCGGCGATCTCGCCCTTGTCGGTGCGGGTGTAGCTGCCGGTCAGCAGGTTCTCCTCGATGGTCAGGTGCGCGAAGCAGTGGCGCCCTTCCATGACCTGGACCACGCCGCGCTTGACCAGCTCGGCCGGCGAGAGGTTCTCGATGCGCTCGCCGTCGAACTCGATGCTGCCCTTGGTGACCTCGCCGCGCTCGCCCTTGAGCAGGTTGGAGATGGCGCGCAGCGTGGTGGTCTTGCCCGCGCCGTTGCCGCCGAGGATGGCGACGATGCCGCCTTGCGGCACGGTGAGCGATACGCCCTTGAGCACCAGGATCACGTGGTTGTAGATGACCTCGATGCCGTTGACCACGAGCAGCGGCGCGGCGGTGGATGCGGGGGTGGATGTGCTCATGGCCTCACCGTTTGCTATTGGATTGGGAGCTTCTGGCGCTCATCATGCAATGGTTTCAAAGAATTTTGTATTTGAAACTATTGCAAGACGAGCGCTATCAGCTATGGTTTTTGCAGTCAGTTGCAGCTGCGGATGGGCAGGTTCTTTTCCTTGGCGTACTTCTCTCCGTACTCCTTGACCAGCGGGTCGAGCAGGCCCTTGTCGGCCTGGTACCAGTCGGAGACGGGGGTGAACTTGCTGCCGTCCCACTGCGCGATGCGCGACCAGTCGGCGCCCAGGTGGTTCTCGCAGCTGGTCTTGAACGGGCGCAGGATCTTGCCGAAGCCCAGCTCGTTCAGGCGCTCCTGCGTGAGGTTCAGGTTCTCCAGGCCCCAGCGCACCTGCTCGCTGGTCATGACCTTGCCCTTGCCGAACTTCTCCTGCGCGGCGCGGATGGCCTCGACCTGCAGCATCGCGATCATCATGCCGCGGGTGTGCGCCAGCGCGCCCAGCTCCTTGGCGTCCGAGGCCGTGCCCTGGCCCTTGTCGTACAGCATGGCCTTGACCTCGTCGTGCACCTTGTCGCGGTCGGCGGTGTTGTGGATGGTGACGGTGTTGTAGCCCTTGGCGCCGGCGCCGATGTCCTTCACGTCATGGTCCGAGCCGGCCCACCAGATGGCGTACATCTTCTCGCGCGGGTAGCCGGTGGCCTGGGCCTCGCGCACGGCCGTGGGCGTCATCACGCCAGCGGACCACAGCAGCACGTAGTCGGGGCGGTTCTGGCGGATCTGCAGCCAGGTGGACTTCTGCTCCACGCCCGGCGCGGTCACCGGCAGCAGCAGCAGCTCGAAGCCGTCCTTGGCGGCGCGCTTCTGCAGCAGCGGGATGGGCTCCTTGCCGTACGGCGAGTCGTGGTAGACCAGCGCGATCTTCTTGCCCTTGAGGTTGCCCTTCTCCTTCTTCAGGATGTCCTGGATCATCGAGTCGGCGGCGGTCCAGTAGTTGCCCAGCAGCGGGAAGTTCCACTCGAAGGCGCGGCCGTCGGCCGACTGCGACAGGCCGTAGCCCGGCGTGACCACGGGCATCTTGTCGCCGGCGGCCTTGGCGCTCACCGCGAAGGTGATGCCGGTCGATTGCGTGTCGAAGCTGGAGACGCCGGGCTTGACCTTGAAGCGCTCGTAGCACTCCACGCCCTTGGCCGTGTCGTAGGCCGTTTCGCACTCTTCGTAGGCGATCTTCACGCCGTTGATGCCGCCCTTGGCGTTGACCAACTTGAGGTAGTCCTGCTTGCCATCCCCCCATGGAATGCCCAGCGGCGCGAACTGGCCGGTGCGGTACACCAGCAGCGGCACGAACTGCTCCTGGGCCTGCGCGGCCGGCGAGGCGACCAGGGCACCCATGCCCAGTGCGGCGGTGGCCGCTGCGATCACAGCTTGCTTGAAAGACATGGTTCTATCTCCTTGGGTTATGGGATTGGCTACCCTGAAAAAACACTCTGCGGTGGTTGAAAACGGATCAATGCGAATCAGTGGGGGAAGGGCCACAGGCGCAGCTTCTGGCGGGCCGTGGCCCACAGCTTGGCCAGGCCGTGCGGCTCGACGATCAGGAAGAACACGATCAGCGCGCCGAACACCATGTGCTCCAGGTAGGTGGCGGTGCCGGCCGAGATGGGCAGGCCCAGCCAGTGCGGTACCTGGGTCAGAAAGATGGGCAGCAGCACGAAGAAGGCCGCACCAAAGATGCTGCCGGCGATCGAGCCCAGGCCGCCGATGATGATCATGAACAGCAGCTGGAACGAGCGGTCCAGGCTGAAGGCCGCCGGCTCCCACGCGCCCAGGTGCACGAAGCCCCACAGCGCGCCGGCGATGCCGACGATGAAGCTGCTGACGGCAAAGGCCGAGAGCTTGGCGTACATGGGGCGGATGCCGATCACGCTGGCGGCCACGTCCATGTCGCGCATGGCCATCCACTCGCGGCCCATGGCGCCGCGCACCAGGTTCTTGGCCAGCAGGCCCAGCACGCAGAGGATGCCCAGGCACAGCAGGTACTTCTCCACCGGCGTGTCCACCGTCCAGCCCAGCACCGAGAGCTTGCCCGCGCTCACCGAGCCCGACGAGGAGTTGTTGGTCACCCAGGCCGCGCGGCTGGTGATCCAGTCCATGAAGAACTGCGCCGCCAGCGTGGCCACGGCCAGGTACAGGCCGCGGATGCGCAGCGACGGCAGGCCGAAGAGCACGCCCACCACCATGGCCACCAGGCCGCCGCCGATCAGCGACAGCAAGAGCGGCATGCCCTCGAAGCGCACATGGAAGTTGTAGGCCGCATAGGCGCCGGCGGCCATGAAGGCGCCGGTGCCCAGCGAGATCTGGCCGCAGTAGCCCACCAGGATATTGAGGCCGATGGCGCCCAGCGACATGATGAGGAACGGAATCAGCACCGCCTGGAAGAAGTAGTCGCTGGCCACCAGCGGCACGGCCACGAAGGCCAGCGCCAGGATGGCGATGATGGCGATGCGGTCCTGCAGCACCGGGAAGATCTGCTGGTCGGCCGCGTAGCTGGTCTTGAACTGGCCGTTTTCACGATAAAACATGTTCTTGTTCCTTCCGGCTCAGACGCGATCAATGATCTTGTAGTCGTGGGCGCGGCCCTTGGCCGCAGAGTGCGCCTGAGCGCCGCACTCACCGTATTCGCGGCGCGAATACGGCGCCGACTTTGCAAAATCCTTGCTCTCGTATTTCATACGCGATCAATGATCTTGTCACCAAACAATCCCTGCGGCCTGAACAGCAGGAAGCACAGTGCCAGGCCGTAGGCGAACCAGGTCTCGATGCCGCCGCCCACCATGGGGCCGAGGTAGACCTCGGACAGCTTCTCGCCCACGCCGATGATCAGGCCGCCGACGATGGCGCCGGGCACCGAGGTCAGGCCGCCCAGGATCACCACCGGCAGCGCCTTGAGCGCCACCAGCGACAGCGAGTACTGCACGCCCAGCTTGGAGCCCCAGATGATGCCCACCACCAGCGCCACGCCGCCGGCCACCGACCACACGATCACCCAGATGCGCGACAGCGGGATGCCGATGGACTGCGCGGCCTGGTGGTCGTCGGCCACGGCGCGCAGCGCACGGCCGGTCTTGGTCTTCTGGAAGAAGATCGACAGGCCGGTCACCAGCACCGCGGCGATGCAGGCCGAGTACAGGTCTTCAAGGCTGATCAGCACGCCGCCCTGGAACACGCTGTCCAGCACGAAGGTCGGGTCCTTGGGCATGCCCACGTTGATGCTGTAGACCGAGCTGCCGAAGATCAGCGGGCCCAGGCCGTCGAGGAAGTAGGCGATGCCCAGCGTGGCCATCAGCAGCGTGATCGGCTCCTGGTTCACCAGGTGGCGCAGCGCGAGTTTTTCGATCAGCCAGGCGACCACGACCATCACCGCCATGGCCACGGCCAGCGCCAGCACGATGGTGACAACGCCCGGCTCCATGCCCAGCCACTTCGGAATCCATTCCGAGAAGCGGGCCATGGCCAGCGCCGCGAACAGCACCATCGCGCCCTGCGCGAAGTTGAACACGCCCGAGGCCTTGAAGATCAGCACGAAGCCCAGCGCGATCAGCGCATACAGCGTGCCCACCATCAGGCCGCCGAACAGCGTTTCGAGAAAGAATGCCATGGTTGATCCCCTCAGTGGCTGGAGCCCAGGTAGGCCCGGATCACGTCCGGGTTGCTGCGCACCTCGTCGGGTGCGCCGTCGCCGATCTTCTTGCCGTAGTCGAGCACGACCACGCGGTCGCTGATGTCCATCACCACGCCCATGTCGTGCTCAATCAGCACGATGGTGGTGCCGAACTCGTCGTTCACATCGAGGATGAAGCGGCACATGTCCTGCTTCTCCTCCACGTTCATGCCGGCCATGGGCTCGTCCAGCAGCAGCACCTGCGGCTCCATCGCCAGCGCCCGGCCCAGGTCCACGCGCTTTTGCAGGCCGTAGGGCAGCTGGCCCACGGGGGTCTTGCGGTGCGCCTGGATCTCGAGGAAGTCGACGATGTGCTCGACGAACTCGCGGTGGCGCATCTCCTCGCGCTGCGCCGGGCCGATGCGCAGCGCCTGCAGCAGGATGTTGCTCTTGATCTTGAGGTTGCGTCCCGACATGATGTTGTCGATCACGCTCATGCCCTTGAACAGCGCCAGGTTCTGGAAGGTGCGGGCCACGCCCATCTCGGCCACCTGGCGGCTGTTCATGTGGCTGAAGGTCTGGCCGCGGAAGGTGATGGAGCCCTCCTGCGGCGTGTACACGCCGTTGATGCAGTTGAGCATGGAGCTCTTGCCGGCGCCGTTGGGGCCGATGATGGAGCGGATCTCGTGCTCGCGCACGTTGAACGAGATGTCGGTCAGCGCCTTCACGCCGCCGAAGCGCAGGCTGATGTTCTGGATGTCCAGAACCACGTCGCCGATTTTTTTGCTCATGGGCGTTTCCTCTCAGGCGGCGGTTTTGACGGGGGCGAAGGTCTTGGAGTCGAGGATCTTCAGCGTGGCGCTCACGCTTCCGGTGCGGCCGTCCTCGAACTTCACCTGGGTCTCGATGAACTGCTCGCTGCGGCCGGCGTACAGCGCCTCGACCAGCACGCCATACTTGTCGGCGATGAAGCCGCGGCGCACCTTGTTGGTACGGGTCAGCTCGCCATCGTCGGCATCGAGCTCCTTGTGCAGCACCAGAAAGCGCGTGACCTGGCAGCCCGCGAGCATGGGGTCGGCGGCGAGGTCGGCGTTGACCTTCTCCACGCAGTCCTTGATGAGCGCATACACCTCGGACTTGGCGGCCAGGTCGGTGTAGCCGGCATAGGGCAGGTTCTGGCGCTCGGCCCAGTTGCCCACGGCCTCGAAGTCGATGTTGATCATCGTGCAGACCTTCTCGCGGCCATCGCCCAGCGCCACCGCCTCCTTGATGAAGGGGAAGAACTTGAGCTTGTTCTCCACGTACTTGGGCGCGAACATGGCGCCATCGTGCGCGCCGCCCGAGAGGCGCCCCACATCCTTCACGCGGTCGATGATCTTGAGCTGGCCCGACTGGTCGATGAAGCCCGCGTCGCTGGTGCGGTACCAGCCGTCCTCGGTCAGCACCTCGGCCGTGGCCTTGGGGTTCTTGTAGTACTCCTTGAGCAGGCCCCGGGACTTGACCAGGATCTCGCCGTTGTCGGCCATCTTCAGCTCCACGCCGCGGATGGGGTTGCCCACGGTGTCGGCATAGACCTGGTTGTCGGGCTGGATGCAGACGAACACGGCGGTCTCGGTAGAGCCGTAGAGCTGCTTGAGGTTGATGCCGATCGAGCGATAGAAGGTGAACAGGTCGGGGCCGATGGCCTCGCCCGCGGTGTAGGCCACGCGCACCCGGGAAAAGCCCATGCTGTTGCGCAGCGGGCCATATACGAACCAGTTGCCCAGCCGGTACTGCAGGTGATCGAGGAAGCCCACGGCCTTGCCGTCGGTGAGCTGCGGGCCCACGCGGCGGGCCACGTCCATGAAGTGGTGGAACATCCTGCGCTTGAGCGCGCCCGCGTCTTCCATGCGGATCATCACGCTGGTGAGCAGGCCTTCGAAGATGCGCGGCGGTGCGAAGTAGTAGGTGGGGCCGACCTCCTTGAGGTCGATGCTCACGGTGCTGCTCGATTCGGGGCAGTTCACCACGTAGCCGCAGGCCAGCCACTGCGAGTAGCTGAAGATGTTCTGCCCGATCCAGGCGGGCGGCAGGTAGGCCAGCACTTCCTCTTCGTTGCCGAGCTTCTCGAACTCGGCGCCGGCGCTGGCGCTTTCCAGCAGCGAGCTGTGCGTGTGCACCACGCCCTTGGGGTTGCCGGTGGTGCCCGAGGTGAAGAACATGGCCGCCACGTCGCGCTCCTGCGTGGCCTCGACCTGGGCCTCGAACCAGCCGGGGTGGGCGGCGATGAAGGCCTTGCCGGCCTCCACCAGCTCGTCCAGCGCGGCGAGGCCCGGCTCCTCGTAGTTGCGCAGGCCGCGCGGATCGTCATAGTAGATGTGGGCCAGCAGCGGGCAGGGCTCGCGCAGCTCCAGCAGCTTGTCGACCTGCTCCTGGTCTTCGACCACGCAGAAGCGCACCTCGGCATTGTTCAGCGGGAAGATGCATTCGGCCGCCACCGCGTCTTGGTACAGCGGCACGGGAATGGCGCCGATGGACTGCGCGGCCAGCATGGCCGCATAGATGCGCGGGCGGTTGCCGCTCATCAGCACCAGGTGCTCGCCACGCGCCAGGCCCGCCTGGTGCAAGCCGGCCGCGAGCTGCGACACCAGGGCCTGCAGTTCGCCCCAGGTATAGGTCTGCCAGATGCCGTATTCCTTCTCGCGCAGCGCGGGCGCATGGGGGCGACCGGCGGCGTGTTGCAGCAGCAGTTTGGGGAACGTCATGGACATGCCGTCGTCTCCTCAGCACAGTGTTCTGGTGACAGCCGACCCATGACGCATGGGTGACTGCGATGGGCGAATACTAGGAGTGACTTTGACGCTGTTTTGTCTTTACGACGACAATTTAAAGGAAAACCCTTCTGGGGTTTTACCCGCGGTTGCAAATGCGGGCGTCCAGGTTGCCGGAATTTCGATTAAGGAGTCCGAAAATTTCCGGCCCGATCCGGCGGTTTTCCGGGCCGGGCGCCGCGCCGGAAAACAGCCGCTCACACAGGGTGCGATCCGCTGCGCATACACTGGTCAGGCTGGAAAACAAGGGGCAAGCATGGAGTCGCAAGAGCTGGAAGACGATGGCGTTTTTGAAAGCGCGGCGGAGCTGTTCAAGGCCATGGCCGCGCCCATGCGCCTCAAGATCATCAGCGCCCTGTGCAACGGCGAGAAGAATGTGTCGGAGCTGCTGGCGGCGATCAACACCACGCAGCCCAATATGTCGCAGCACCTGAACACCCTGTACCAGGCCGGCATCCTGGGGCGCCGGCGCGAGGGCGTGAGCGTCTATTACTTCGTCGCCAACGACAAGGTGGTGCAGATGTGCCGCAGTATCTGCCTGCAGATCGCGATGGAAGACTGAAAGCCCCGCTCAGGGCTTGAGGTAGACGTAGCCTTCCTTGGCCTGCAGGCGCGCGACCTCGGCCACGCCGGAAGGCACCACCTGGGCTTCCATCAGCAGCTTGGAGGCATCGATCTTGCGGGTCTGCAAGGTGTTGTTGCAGACCCGGAACTCCACGCCGCGCGCGGCCAGCGCGCTGACCGGGCCGCTGAACTCGCGGCCCTTGCTGTCCTTGGCGTCGCTGAGCATGAAGTCTATGCCCGGGCCATGCGTGACGACGACGATCTTGTCGGTGGGCGAGGCGTTGAGCTCGTTGCTGATGTTGTTCAGGATGGCCGACGCGGTCTCGACCCCGGTGTTCACGTGGTAGACCACCTTGATCTTGTCCTGCGCGAAGGCGGCCGCGGCCATCAGCGAGAAGAACAGGGCCAGAAAGATGCGTTTCATCATGGAGTCCTTTGCGTTTGGATTGGTAGTATTGCCAGCCCCAAAATATCGCTGGTGGCTTATATTAGTCGCCTGCTATTGCTTTGCATAGCCGGAGAAAGCACCGAGGGCTTTCGGGCACCCATCGACGGAGATTCTTGCAGATGACGATACAGGGCAGCGGTTGGCGGCATTTCCTGGCGGCGGTGGGCAGCGCCGCCGCCTTCGCGGCATGGGCCCATGGCGACCATGGCGACCATGGCGACCATGGCGCGGCGCCGCAGCCGGCGCAAGCGTCCACCGCCGCGGCCGCCGTGCCGATGGAGGTCAGGAGCGTCGCGCCGGACGTGTACTACGTGCAGGGGCTGTCGGCGCTCGGCTCGCCGAAGAATCAGAACTTCATCTCCAACGCCGGCTTCGTGGTCACCCAGGACAGCGTGGTGGTGATCGATGCGCTGGGCTCGCCCGCGCTGGCCGAGGAGCTGGTGCGCAAGATCCGGGCCATCACGCCCAAGCCCATCCGCACCGTCATCCTCACGCACTACCACGCCGACCACATCTACGGCCTGCAGGTCTTCCAGGCGCTGGGCGCGAAGATCGTGGCCAACGGCCTGGCCCGCGAATACCTCAACTCCGAGACTGCGCGCCTGCGCCTGGAGGCCTCGCGCACCGAGCTGGCGCCGTGGATCGATGCCTCGACCCGCATGGTCGGGGCCGACCGGTGGATCGATGGCGATGCCACGCGGCTGACCATCGGCGGCACCGAGTTCGTGCTGCAGCACATGGGCCCGGCGCACACGCCGGAAGACACGGCCGTGTTCCTGCCGCAGACCGGCGCGCTGTTCATCGGCGACGTGGTGTTCCGCAACCGCATTCCCTACGTGGGCCAGGCCGACAGCCGCCACTGGATCGCGGCGCTCGACGCCCTGCTGAAGCTGCCGGTCAAGGTCATGGTGCCGGGCCACGGGCCGGCCTCGGAAGACCCGAAGGCCGACATGCAGCTCACGCGCGACTACCTGGGCTTTCTGCGCGAGGCCATGGGCAAGGCGGCGCAGAACCTCGATCCCTTCGAGGACGCCTACCGCGCCACCGACTGGTCGCGTTTTGCGGGCTACCCCTTGTTCAAGGAGGGCAACCGCATGAACGCCTACAACACCTACCTGCTGATGGAGCAGGAAAAACAATGACGGCACGCCGCGCCGTGGCCACGACGAGCCGCCGTGCCGTGCTGCTGGGCCTGGCGGGCCTGGGCATGGCGCCAGCCTGGGCGCAGCCCGCGGCGCCGCTCGATGCCTCCGAGCGCCTGCTGCCCACCGCCGCCGATCTGCGCCAGAGCCTGGCCGCGGCGCTGCAGCAGCGGCAGCCGCTGGTCGTGCTGGCCACCTTGCATGGCTGCCCATTCTGCAAGGTGGCGCGCGAGAACTACCTGGTGCCCGCGCTCAAGGAGGGCGCCTGTGTGGCGCAGCTCCATTTCCTGTCGCGCCTGCCGGTGCGCGACTGGCAGGGCGGCGCGACCACCCATGGCCAGCTGGTGCGCCAACTCGGCATCGAGGTGGCGCCGACGCTGCTGTTCTATGGGCGCGATGGCCGCGAGGTGGCTCCGCGCCTGACGGCGGGATCGACCTCGGACTTCTACGGCGCCTACCTGGACGAGCGCCTAGCGCAGGCGCGTGCCGCGGTGGTGGCCTAGGAGTTTGGCTGGCATTCGCTATTCATATTGAGGATAGCGAGGGTATTTCCTAGAAAGCGATTTTTCGCATAAATAATAATATGCTTATATATAAATAAATACGCCACGATGAGACATATCCAGAAGCGACAAGGCTGGAGCAGGATGCCGTCTTTCCGAGGCGTGGCAAGCAGTGTTTGCTATGGGAAAGGGAGCGTATGCTCGACCAGCTGATGGGCAGGGTGCGCAAGGCACCGGAGAATTTCGTGCGCTCGCAGGACGTGGCCACCGTGTTTGCCGAGGCCAAGTCCGGGCGCCGAGACTTCATCCGCGGCGCATTTGCTGCGGCAGCCGGTGCTGTGGCAGCCAGCGCTGCGGCTGCCGGTGCGGCAGCGGCCACCGTGGGTGATGGCGACCCGAACATCCTCGATCTGCCCGCGCACAGCAAGGGCCTGGGCCAGCCGGTGGTGACCGACGGCTATGGCAAACCTTCCCAATACGAGGCCAATGTGCAGCGCCGCCAGAGCCCGGGGCTCACGCAGACACGCCAGGCCTCGGTGTCGTTTGCGCCGCTGCAGTCGCTGTTCGGCATCGTCACGCCCAGCGGCCTGCACTTCGAGCGCCACCACCAGGGCTGGTGGGACATCGATCCGTCCAGGCACCGGCTGATGGTCAACGGCCTGGTCCAAAGCGCCAAGGTCTTCACCATGGACGAACTGATGCGCCTGCCGTCGGTGTCGCGCTTCCACTTCATCGAGTGCGGCGCGAACACCGGTATGGAGTGGGGCAATGTCGCCGTGCCGACGGCGCAGTACACGCATGGCATGCTCTCGTGCAGCGAGTTCACCGGCGTGCCGCTGATCACCTTGCTGGAGATGGCCGGCGCCGACCTGAAGAAGGGCAGGTTCATCCTCGCCGAGGGGGCGGACGGCTCGTCGATGACGCGCACCATCCCGGTCGAGCTGATCACTTCGGGCGAGGTGCTGGTGGCCTACGGCCAGAACGGCGAAATGCTGCGGCCCGAACAGGGCTACCCGCTGCGCCTGGTGGTGCCCGGCGTGCAGGGCGTGAGCTGGGTCAAGTACCTGCGGCGCATCGAGGTGGGCGACATGCCCTACGCGACCAAGGACGAGGCGGTGCACTACATCGACCTGATGCCCGACGGCCAGCACCGCCAGTACACCAGCATCCAGGAATGCAAGAGCGTGGTGACCACGCCATCGGGCGGGCAGATGCTGCTGGACCAGGGCTTCTACAGCATCACGGGCCTGGCCTGGTCGGGGCGCGGCAAGGTCAAGCGCGTGGACGTGAGCGTGGACGGCGGCCGCAACTGGCGCACCGCACGGCTCGAGGGGCCGGTGATGTCCAAGTGCCTCACGCGCTTCAACATCGACTGGGTGTGGAACGGCGAGGAGTGCATCATCCAGAGCCGCGCCATGGACGAGACCGGCTACGTGCAGCCCAGCTCGCGCCAGCTGCGCGCCGTGCGCGGCAGCCGCTCCATCTATCACAACAATGCCATCCAGTCGTGGGCGGTGCATGCGAACGGGGAGGTGGCCAATGTCCAGCTTGCGTAATGGTTGCGCGCTCGCCGTACTGGCGCTGGCGGGCATGGTCGCCGGCGCTGCGCTGGCCCAGGGCAAGGATGCGGCCGGGCGCTTTGCCGGCATAGGCCGCAATGCCACGCCCCAGGAGGTGCAGGCCTGGGACATCGATGTGCGCCCGGATTTCCAGGGCCTGCCGGCCGGCTCCGGCTCGGTGCAGAAGGGCATGGACGTATGGGAGGGCAAGTGCGCCTCCTGCCACGGCGTGTTCGGCGAATCGAACGAGGTGTTCAGCCCGCTGGTCGGCGGCACCACGGCCGACGACATCCGCACCGGCCATGCCGCGCGCCTGAAGGACCCGGCCTTTCCGGGCCGCACCACGCTGATGAAGGTGGCCACGCTCTCGACGCTGTGGGACTACATCAACCGCGCCATGCCGTGGAATGCGCCCAAGTCGCTGTCCACCGAAGAGGTGTACGCCGTCACCGCCTACCTGCTCAACCTGGGCGGCGTGGTGCCGGACGACTTCACGCTCAGCGACCGCAACATCGCCGAGGTGCAGCAGAAGCTCCCCAACCGCAACGGCATGACCACGCAGCACGCGCTATGGCCGGGCCCCGAGTTTGCCAAGAACGCCAAGCCGGGTGCGGCCCAACCGGACACCCAGGCCATGGCCTGCATGAGCCACTGCGGCCCGGTGCCCCAGGTGCGCTCGGCCCTGCCCGCGCATGCCGGCAACAACCACGGCAACCTGGCCGACCAGAACCGCCTGGTCGGCGCGCAGCACGGCATCGCCACGGGGGCGGCGGCAGCCAAGCCCGCCAGTGCGCCCAAGGATGCCAAGGCCGCCGCACCCACGGCGGCGCTCGAGAAGAACGCCTGCGTGGCCTGCCATGGCATGGAGCAGAAGATCGTCGGCCCCGGCTTTGCCGAGATCGCGAAGAAGTACCCGGGCCAGCAGGACTACCTGCTGGGCAAGATCAAGTCCGGCGGCGCCGGCGTGTGGGGCTCGGTGCCCATGCCGCCGCAGCCGGGCGTGAGCGAATACGATGCCAAGGCCATCGCCGGCTGGCTGGCGGGCAGCGCCAAGCCATAGATACTGCGGCTTTCCCCCCTGTTTGATGTATTGCAAGGAGACCCAACGATGAATCGCAGAGACGTACTCAAGGACTCGGCGGCCGTGGCCGGCATGCTGCTGGCCGCGGGCCTGCTGCCCCGCGTGGCGCAGGCCGCCTACAACCAGGCCGCGTTCGACGCCAAGACCGTGGCCGACGTGGTCAAGGCCCTGGGCGCCTCGGCGCCGCAGGAGAGCAAGGACGTGACCATCACCGCGCCCGACATCGCCGAGAACGGCGCGGTGGTGCCGATCGGTGCCGCGACCACGCTGGCCAACGTGAAGCAGCTGCTGGTGCTGGTCGAGAAGAACCCGAACACCATGGTCGCCTCGTTCAACGTGAACGAGGCCGTGGAGCCCAACTTCCTCACGCGCGCCAAGCTGGGCCAGTCGTCGGACGTATACGCCGTCGCCATCACCAATGATGGCAAGGCGCTGTTCGCCAAGAAGGAAGTCAAGGTCACCCTCGGTGGCTGCGGCGGTTGAGCAAATAGGTAGACAAGGAGAACGATCATGGCAGATCCGATGCGCATTCGTGCACAGGCCGCAGGCGACAAGGCAACGGTGCGGGTGTTGATGTCCCACGAGATGGAAACCGGCCAGCGCAAGGACGGCGAGGGCAAGGTGATCCCCGCCTGGTACATCCAGGAAGTCACCGCGTCGCTCAACGGCAAGCCCGTGCTGACGGCCGAATGGGGCCCGGCCGTGTCGAAGAACCCGTTCCTGCAGTTCGTCGTCAAGGGCGCCAAGGCGGGCGACAAGATAGCGGTGAGCTGGAAGGACAACCGCGGCGAGACCCGCACCGACGAAGCCACCGTGAGCTGACACGCACCCGGCCCCGAACCCACACAACACCACCAGGGGATCCCATGAGAGACAAGATCACCGCAGGGGCTATGGCCGCCGCCGCCGTGCTGGCACTGTGCGCGGCGCCGTTCGCGCTGGCGCAGAAGAGCACGGCAGACGGCATCGCCGAGTACCGCGAGATGCTGCAGGACGGCAACCCGGCCGAGCTCTTCGAGATGAAGGGCGAGGAGCTGTGGACGCAAAAGCGCGGCCCCAGGAATGCCTCGCTGGCGCAGTGCGACCTGGGCAAGGGGCCGGGCGTGGTCAAGGGCGCCTTCGTCGAGCTGCCGCGCTACTTTGCCGACACCGGCAAGGTGCAGGACCTGGAGTCGCGCCTGCTCAGCTGCATGTCCACGCTGCAGGGGCTGGACGCGGCGAAGATCGCCGCCACGCCGTTCGGCAAGGACGAGCAGAAGAACATCGAGGGCCTGGTGGCCTGGATCGCGTCGCAGTCCAAGGGCATGGCCTTCAACCTGCCGCAGGGCCACGCGCAGGAAAAGCAGATGTACGAGGTCGGCAAGCGTATCTTCTACCTGCGCGGCGGCACGCACGATTTCGCCTGCGCCTCGTGCCATGGCGCGGATGGCAAGCGCATCCGGCTGCAGGATCTGCCCAACCTCACCAAGAACCCCGGCGCGGCGGAAGGCTTCGGCGCCTGGCCGGCGTACCGCGTGTCCTCGGGCGAGCTGTGGAGCATGCAGCGCCGCCTGAACGACTGCTTCCGCCAGCAGCGCTTTCCCTACCCGGGCTATGCCAGCGACGCGACCGTGGCGCTGGGCGTGTACATGGGTGTCAACGGCAAGGGCGGCGCCTCGACGGCGCCGTCGATCAAGCGCTAAGGAGGCCAGCTATGTTGCGCAACTACGGATTGCCTGCAGCGGCTGTCGCGGCCGCGCTGGTGGTATGGGGCTGTGCCTCGGTCGACAGCACGGCCCGCATCGACGCCGTCACCAAACAGATCGTGGCGCAGTCGTTCCGCGACCAGGGCATCGCCAAGGTCGACCGCCTGCAGCAGGACGCATCGAACGCGGCCTGCAGCGAGGCCGAGGCCAGCGGCGTGGCGCTGGATGCCCAGCGCGCGGCCGACATCGAGGCCGCGAATTTGAAGACCGTGCAATGGCCCAAGGATGGCCGGCTGGTTGGCGACTGGAAGGAGGGCGAGAAGATCGCCCAGAACGGCCGGGGCATGACCTGGACGGACAAGGCCGGCAGCCCCAATGGCGGCAACTGCTACAACTGCCACCAGATCAGCAAGGAGGAGATCTCCTTCGGCACGCTGGGGCCGAGCCTCTACCACTACGGCAAGATCCGCGGCATCACCGACCCGGACAGCCCGGCGTCCCGGGCCATCGTGGAGTACACCTGGGGCAAGGTCTGGAACGCCAAGGCCTACAACGCCTGCTCGGGCATGCCGCGCTTCGGCCATGGCGGCATCCTGACCGAGGCGCAGGTGCGCGACGTGGTGGGGCTGCTGGTGGACCCGCGCTCCCCGGTCAACCGTTGATTGTTTGCTATTAAATATATAGCTTTCAGCGCTTGATAGACGGGCGTTGCAGGCTGTTTTCATTCAAAATGAGCCTCTCCAAACGCGAATTCCTGCAGGTGCTGGCAGCCGCCAGCGTCAGCGGCATGGGCCTGCAGCGCCATGCCTGGGCCGATGCCGCCGTGGCCGACAAGGCCTTGTACGAGCTGCCGGCCTTCGGCAATGTGTCGCTGCTGCACATGACGGACTGCCATGCGCAGCTCAAGCCCATCCACTTCCGCGAGCCCAGCGTGAATCTGGGAATCGGGGCGATGAAGAACCAGCGCCCGCACCTGGTCGGCGAGCACCTGCTCAAGGCCTGCGGCATCCGGCCCGGCACAGCCGAGGCCCATGCCTTCAGTTACCTCGACTTCGAGGCCGCGGCGAAGCGCTACGGCAAGGTCGGCGGCTTTGCGCACCTGGCCACGCTGGTCAAGCGCATGCGGGCCTCGCGCCCCGGCGCGCTGCTGCTCGACGGCGGCGACACCTGGCAGGGCTCGGCGACCTCGCTGTGGACGAACGCGCAGGACATGGTCGACGCCTGCAAGCTGCTTGGCGTGGATGTGATGACCGGCCACTGGGAGTTCACCTACGGCATGCAGCGGGTGCAGGAGATCATCGACAAGGACTTCGCCGGCAAGGTCGACTTCGTGGCGCAGAACGTCAAGACCGCCGACTTCGGCGACCCGGTGTTCAAGCCCTACGTGATCCGCGAGATCCGCGGTGTGCCGGTGGCCATCATCGGCCAGGCCTTTCCCTACACGCCCATCGCCAACCCGCGCTATATGGTGGCGGACTGGAGCTTCGGTATCCAGGACGACAACCTGCAGAAGATGGTCGACGAGGCGCGCGGCAAGGGCGCGCAGGTCGTGGTCGTGCTGTCGCACAACGGCATGGACGTGGACCTGAAGATGGCCAGTCGCGTGCGCGGCATCGACGTGGTGCTGGGTGGCCACACGCACGACGGCATGCCGGTGCCCACGCTGGTGGAGAACGCCGGCGGCAAGACCATCGTCACCAATGCGGGCTCGAACGGCAAGTTCCTCGGCGTGCTTGACCTGGACGTGAAGGGCGGCAAGCTGCGCGACTTCCGCTACCGCCTGCTGCCCATCTTTGCCAACATCCTGCCGGCCGATGCCGAGATGGACGCGTTGATCACCAAGATCCGCGCGCCCTACGAAAGCAAGCTGAACGAGGTGCTGGCGCGCACCGACGGCAGCCTGTATAGGCGCGGCAACTTCAACGGCAGCGGCGACCAGCTGCTGCTCGACGCCATGATGGCGGTGCAGGACGCGCCGATCGCGTTCTCGCCGGGCTTCCGCTGGGGCACCTCGCTGCTGGCCGGCCAGGACATCACCCGCGAGTGGCTGATGGACATGACCGCGACCACCTACTCCTACGCCACGGTCACCGAGATGACGGGCAGCACCATCAAGACGGTGCTGGAGGACGTGTGCGACAACCTCTTCAACCCCGACCCCTACTACCAGCAGGGCGGCGACATGGTGCGCGTGGGCGGCCTGCAGTACCGCTGCGACCCGACCGCGGGTGCGGGCAAGCGCATCAGCGAGATGCGGCTGAACGGTGCGCTGCTCGACGCCGACAAGAAGTACAAGGTGGCCGGCTGGGCGCCGGTGGCCGAAGAGGCGAAGAGCGCCGGCAACCGCCAGATCTGGGAAGTGGTGGAGCCGTGGCTCAAGGACCAGAAGGTGCTCAAGCCGCGGCGGCTCAACGAGCCCGAGCTGGTGAATGTCAAGCCGAACGACGGGATCGCGTAGCGTGGCCTGTTGCATGCGGGCGCCAAAACCGCTCCAATAGCGGCCATGAGCCTTTCGGAGTTGGATTCCCTGGTGGCCACCGTCCTGGTGGCCGTTTTTTTGCTGGCGGCGGTGCTGGGCTTCGCCATGCGCGAGACGCGCTTTTGCACCATGGGCGCGATCAGCGACGCGGTATACATGGGCGACTGGATGCGCATGCGCCAGTGGGCCATGGCCGTGGGCGTGGCCATGTGCGGCTTCACCGCGCTGGCGCTGTGGGGCGGCGTGGCGCCGGGCGGCACGCTCTATGCCAGCCAGCAACTGCTGTGGCTGTCATCGCTGGTGGGCGGCGCGCTGTTCGGCGTGGGTATGGTGCTGGCCTCGGGCTGCGGTGCGCGCAACCTCACGCGCCTGGGCGGCGGCAGCCTCAAGTCGCTGGTGATCCTGCTGGTGATGGCGGTGGCGGCCTTCGCCACGCTCAAGGGCATCACCGCGGTGGCGCGGGTGCGCTGGCTCGACAGCGTGGCCTGGAACGCCGGCACCGTGGCGGCGCTGCCGGAATGGCTGGCGCGCGCCGGCGGCTGGCCGCTGGCCACGGTGCGCCTGCTGGCCGGCATGGGCCTGGGGCTGCTGCTGATAGGGCTCGCCTGGGGGCGCAAGGAGCGTGACGGCGCCGTGCTGGCCGGCGGCGCGGCCGTGGGCCTGTGCGTGACGGCGGCCTGGTGGCTCAGCGGCCACTGGGGCGAGGTGCCCGAGCACCCCGCGACGCTGGAGCACGTCTATGCCGCCACCTACAGCGGCCGCATCGAGGCCTTCAGCTTCGTCACGCCGGTGGCGCACACGCTGGACTGGCTGCTGTTCTTCAGCGACCAGAGCAAGCTGCTGACCTGGGGCATCGCCTCGGTAGCGGGCATGGTGGCGGGCGCCTTCGCGCATGCGCTGTGGCGGCGCGACTTCCGCTGGCAGGGCTTTGCCGACACGGCCGACCTGGCGCGCCACCTGCTCGGCGCCGTGCTGATGGGCGTGGGCGGCGTCACCGCCATGGGCTGCACCATCGGCCAGGGGGTGAGCGCGATCTCGACGCTGCAGCTGGGCAGCTTCCTCGCCGTGGCCGGCATCGTGGCCGGCGCGGTGGCGGCGCTGCGCTACCTCGCGTGGCGCGAGGAGCGCAGCGCGCTGTGATCATTCCAGCGATTCGATCAGGTCGATGTACTGCTGCTTGGCGGCGTCCTGCGCCGTGCCCTTGAGGTCGTTCCAGGCATTCCACTTGGCCGTGGCGACGAAGTCGGTGAAGCCGGGCTTGGGCTCGGTGTTGTCGCCCGCCGAGCCCTGCTTGTACAGGGCGTAGAGCTTGAGCAGCACGGCATTCGCCGGGCGCTCGCTCAGCTCCATCGAGGCAGCCTTGGCGGCTTCGAAGGCGGTGTTCAGGTCGGTCATATGGTTGTCCTTCATTGGCAGATGGCCCCAGTGTAGCCAGAATGGGGTGGTGAAACCGTAAAAATAGCACGACCGTTCATGAGTTCTCCGCTTCCTCTGTACAAACGCCAGCGCGCCGCCCACGAGGACGAGCTGGCGCGCATTCCCTGGCTGCCCCGGCTGGAGCCGCAGGAGCGCGCCTACGCGCTGGAGCGGCTGGTTGTCTCCGATGCCGAGCCGGGCGAGTACATCTGCCGCATCGGCAAGCCGGTGACCTTCTGGTTCGGCGTGATCGAGGGCCTGCTCAAGATGAGCGCCGAGGACAGCGAGGGCCGCACCATGACCTTCGCCGGCCTGCCCGGCAGCGGCTGGTTCGGCGAGGGTACGGCGCTCAAGCGCGAGCCCTACCGCTACGACATCCAGGCGCTGCGCCGCAGCGTGGTGGCGGGCATCCCGGTCGATGCCTTCCACTGGCTGCTGGGCCATTCGTTCGGTTTCAACCGCTTCGTGATGCACCAGCTCAACGAGCGGCTGGCGCAGTTCATCAGCGCGCGCGAGATCGACCGCCTGAACCGCCCCGAGGAGCGCGTGGCGCGCACGCTGGCCGCGCTGTTCAACCCGGCACTGCACCCCGGCGTGAGCGAGGTGCTGCGCATCACCCAGCAGGAGCTGGCCTACCTGGTGGGGCTGTCGCGCCAGCGGGTGAACGAGGCGCTCTCTACACTGCAGGACATGGGCGCGATCCGCATCGAATACGGCGGCCTGCGCGTGCTGGACCTGCCGGCGCTGCAGGGCAAGGGCTTGCACAAGGGCAGCGCCGCCGTGTGATCGGGCCGGGGCGCAAGCCCGTGCGGCATCCACGATGTGAAAAGCACGCGACAATACAGGGCTATGCCAGCGTCCACTCCTCCTTCCCCGCCCCCGTCCGATCGCAAGACCCTGTCGCTGTCGCGGCCCGCGCCGCGCAAGGCGCCGCCATCCAGCCGCTTCAGCAGCCCGGCGCGCCCGGGCCGGCCGGCGGCGCCCGCCCCCGCGCCGCAGCCGCGCGCCAAGGTCTGGCGGGCGGACGATCCCAAGCCCGCCTTCACCGCGGCTGTGCGCCCCGAGCCTCAGCCCAAGCCCGAGGGCGCGGTGCGGCTGAACAAGCGCATGTCCGACCAGGGCCTGTGCTCGCGCCGCGAGGGCGATGCCTGGATCGAGAACGGCTGGGTGCGCGTGAACGGCGAGGTGGCGGTGATGGGCCAGCTGGTTACCGCGCACGACCGCATCGAGATCGACAAGGCGGCGCAGAACAGCCAGGAGCAGCAGGTGACCATCCTGCTGAACAAGCCGATGGGCTATGTGAGCGGCCAGGCCGAGGACGGCCACGAGCCGGCGATGAAGCTCATCACCGCGCAGAGCCGCTGGAATGCCGACCGCAGCAAGACGCGCTTCAACTTCGCCCAGCTCAAGGGCCTGGCGCCCTGCGGGCGGCTGGACATCGATTCGGTGGGCCTCTTGGTGCTGACGCAGGACGGCCGCGTGGCGCGCCAGATCATCGGCGAGGACTCCGACATGGACAAGGAGTACCTGGTGCGCGTGACCTACGGCTCGGTGGCGCAGGACGTGCAGAGCCGCTTCCCGGCCGACAAGCTGGCGCTGCTGCGCCACGGCCTGTCGCTGGACGGGCAGGCGCTGCTGCCCGCGCAGGTGGACTGGCAGAACCCCGAGCAGCTGCGCTTCGTGCTGCGCGAGGGCAAGAAGCGCCAGATCCGCCGCATGTGCGAGCAGGTCGGCCTGTTCGTCGTCGGCCTCAAGCGCATCCGCATCGGCCGCGTGGCGCTGGGCAACCTACCGGTGGGGCAGTGGCGCTACCTGGCGCCGGGCGAAGGCTTCTGATTCAAAAACAAGAGCTGCTGGCGCTTGCTGGTATTCGGATTCAATAATATTTATATTGAAACCCAAATACTGATAAGCGCCAGCAGCTCTCTTTTTTGATGGTTTGCAAGCCTAGATCATCAGCTCGATGACGAAGGGCGCGGCCCGGCCGAAGCTGGCGCGCATCAGGTCGGCGCACTGCTCCAGCGTGGTGGCGCGCGCCGCTTCCACGCCCATGCCGCCCGCCAGTTGCACCCAGTCGAGCGCCGGGTTGCCGAGGTCCAGCATGTTCATCGCGGTGGCACCGGGCACGGCGCCCACGCCCTTGTACTCGCCGATCAGGATGTTGTACTTGCGGTTGCTGAGGATGATGGTGGTCACCGGCAGGCGCTCGCGCGCCTGGGTCCACAACGATTGCAGCGAGTACATGGCCGAGCCGTCGGCCTGCAGGTTGATGACGCGGCGCTGGCGCTGCGCGGCTATCGCCGCGCCGGTGGCCACGGGCATGCCGTCGCCGATGGCGCCGCCGGCCAGGTGCAGCCAGTCGTGCGCCGGCGCGGCATGGGTGTACTGGTAGAAGCCGCGGCCATACGAGATGCTTTCGTCCGAGACGATGGCGTGCTCGGGCATCAGCGCCGCCACGGTCTGCGCCAGGCCTTCCGGCGAGGGCGCGCCGCGCACGGCCTCGGGGCGCGGGCCGGGATCGGGGATGGCCGCCTCGGGCGCCTGCAGCGCCTGCACCAGGCCGCGCAGCGCCTCGACCGGGTCTTGGTCAGGCCGCGACAGCACCTGCAGCCGGGCCTGCGGCGGGTACTGGATGGAGGGCTGGCCGGGGTAGCCGAAGAAGCCCACCGGCCCCTTGGCGTTGACCAGGATGATGTGGCTGAACCTTTCGAGCGCGCGGATGGCTGCCTCCATCACGTAGGGCACGCGCTCGAGCTGCAGGCGGCCGCGGCCGCGCGCCACCTGGGCGTTCACATAGTCGGCCATCAGCGTGGCGCCGGTGGCCTGGGCCACGCGCCAGGCCAGCGCCTGGGCCTCGGGCTGCACGCCCTGGTCGGCGAGCAGGATCAGCGTGTCGCGCCCATGGCTGCGCAGCGTGCGCGCGGCACCGTCGATGGCGTTGCCGTCGATGGCGGGCGGCGGCGCTGGCTCGGCCGGCAGGCCGGCGATGCCGCCCTCTTGCCAAGACACGTCTGCGGGCAGGATCAGCGTGGCGATCTGGCCCGGATAGGTGCGCGCCGCGCGCACGGCCTCGGCCGCATCGCGGCCCAGCTCGGGCGTGGCGGTGCTGGTGCGCTGCCACTGCGAGACGGCCTGCGCCATGCCGGCGGTGTCGGACGTCAGCGGCGCGTCGAAGGGCCGGTGGTAGGTGGCCTGATCGCCGACGATGTTGACGATGCCGCTGCGCGCGCGGCGCGCGTTGTGCAGGTTGCCCATGCCGTTGGCCAGGCCCGGACCGCAGTGCAGCAGCGTGCAGGCGGGCTTGCGGGCGATGCGGAAATAGCCGTCGGCCATGCCGGTGACCACGTTCTCCTGCAGGCCGAGCACGCATTGCATGCCGGGAATCTGGTCCAGCGCGGCCACGAAGTGCATCTCGCTGGTGCCGGGGTTGGCAAAGCAGGTGTCCACGCCGGCCGCGAGCAGGGTCTGGACGAGGCTTTTCGCTCCATTCATGAATGATCTCCGAGTTTCAAATGTTTTTGGGCTCTAGCCCAGATGCAGAAAGCGCTGGCAGCTATCGTTGTTGAAGCGATTGCTCCACCGCCACGCCCACGGCCAGCAGGCTGCGGTCGCGCTGGCGGTGGCCCACCAGCATCAGGCCCACCGGCAGCTCGCCGGGCTGGACGGGCGCGGGCAGGGACAGCGCTGGCAGGTCGTAGAAGTTGAAGACCGAGGTGTTGCGCAGCATCTGCGCGTTGGCCGCGAAGAAGGCTTCGTCGTCGGCCAGCAGTGGTGCGATGGCCGGCGCGGTGGTGGGCACCGTGGGCAGCAGCAGCGCGTCGATGTCGGCCATGGCGGCGTTGAACTGCGCGAGCAGCGGCGCGCGCCGCTGCAGCATGGCGATGTAGGCGGGCGCGGAAATGCCCTGGCCGCGCACGATGCGGCTGAGCACGCGCGGATCGAAATCCGCCTGCCGCGTGGCCAGCGCCTCGCGATGGATGTATGCGGCCTCGGAGGCGCTGATGGTGCCTTCGGCCTGCACCTCGAAGGGCGCGCGCATCCAGTGGTCCCAGTCCAGCTCGGTCAGCACCGCGCCTTGCGCCGACAGCGTGCGCACGGCCTGTTCGAGCTTGTGCAGCACCAGCTGCTCGCAGCCGTCGAGCAGCATGCCGCGCGGAATTCCCAGGCGCAGGCCGCGCACCGAGCGCGGGGGCAAGGGCTTCCAGGCGCTGCCGCTGAGCACGGCGTCGGCCTGCGCGCAATCGAGCACCGAGCGCGCCAGCGGCCCCACGGTGTCGAGCGTGAACGACAGCGGGAACGCGCCATCGCGCGGCACCCGCGCCTGCGTGGGCTTGAAGCCGACGACGCCGTTGAGCGCCGCCGGGATGCGCACCGAGCCGCCGGTGTCCGAGCCGATGGCGATGTCCACCAGGCCGCGACCCACGCTGACGCCGGCGCCGCTGGACGAGCCGCCGGGAATGCGCGTGGCATCTGCCGCGTTGCCGGGCGTGCCGTAGTGCGGATTGATGCCTATGCCCGAGAAGGCGAACTCGGTCATGTTGGTCTTGCCCACGATGACGGCGCCCGCGGCGCGCAGCCGCTGCACGATGGGCGCGTCGGCAGTCGCCGGCGGCGCACTCTGGCGGATGCGGCTGCCGGCGGTGGTGGCCTGGCCGGCCACGTCGAACAAGTCCTTCACCGAGACCAGCTTGCCGTCGAGCGGCCCCAGCGGCCAGCCGCGCGCGGCGCGCTGGTCGGCGGCCTGCGCGGCCTCCTGGGCCGCCTCGGGGTAGAGCTGGGTGAAGATGCGCGGGGCTTCGTCGCCCAGTTGCGCAAGGGCGTGCAGCGATTGCTGGAGTCGTTCGGTGGCGGTGGGCATCATGGCGCTGGTCGTATGCAGACGCCACATGGTAGCCAATGCGCGGCCCGCGGGGGCGCGGAGGGCGTTCAGTAGGTGACAGTGACGGTGACCGTGTCCTTGTAGCTGTCGGGCTGCACCACCTGGTGGGTGATGGCGCCGTAGACCGTGTAGCTGTCGACGTTGCCGCTGCCGATGGCCGAGCGGGTGTTGCTGTTGAGGAGGCTGCCCCAGGGCTGGGCGCCCGCGCTGTCGCGGTAGAGCCGGTAGGCCACGCCATCGGTGTTGCCGGGAATGGTGCCGGTGGGCAGCATCCGCCCCTGGCCGCCGGTGTTGCCGTTGGCGGGCGTCAGGCCGATCTGGTAGGGCGTGGTGTTGGTGCACTGCACGCCGAGGGCGCTGCTGGCGCTGGTGGCGATGTTGTCGCCGTCCTGGCTGCCGAAGTTCAGCGCGGAGGTGGTGGTGATCTGGCAGTACGAAGGGACGGTGGCCGTGACCTGGAACGGGAAGGCGCCGCTGTTCGAGGGGCCGCCGCAGTTGGACGGAGCGCTGGTGTCGTAGTTGAAGGTGATCGAGGTATGCACGCCGCTGAAGTTGTCCAGGTAGTTGGTGCCGGGCACCGCCAGGGGCTGGTTGCCGAACACCTTGGCGGTCAGCGGAATGCTGCCGCTGTAGCTGCTGTTGCGCGCGATGGAGAAGGCCAGGTTGGGAGGGCTGGGCACGGTGGCGTTGCCGTACGAGCCCCAGATGGTCGAGCCGCCGTTGTAGTAGAGCTGCATGTTCAGCACGCTCGAGCCGCTGGTCATGCGGCGCGGATTGAAGTAGCCCAGACTCTGGGCACCGTCGCCGATGTTGAAGCAGATGTTGACCAGCTGGGTGCGGTTCGTCGTGTTGTTGCAGCTGTAGCTCAACGTGGCGTTGGTGCTGGTGTCGCTGGTGCTGAAGGGGCTGAGGGTGCCGAAGCTGACCGGCGTCATGCTGGCGCTGCAGGATACCGACTGGGCCTGCGCGGGCGCAGCGAGCGCGCAGGCGGCGACCAGCGGCAGCAGCCATCGGATGGCGCTGAGGCGAAGGCAGGAAAGCGCGTGCTTCATGGCGAAGTCCTTGCCGTGCAGGCCAGCGGGCCCAGCACGGGGATGTCGGTGGGGGCGATCTCGGGCGCGTCCAGCCGGGCCTGGCACTGCCGGCCATCGGGCAGCACGGCCTGCAGCAGCGCCCGGGTGGGCAGGTTCTCGACATAGGCGGCGCCGTCGATGCCCACGAGGGCGGAGGTGACCGAAGGCTGGCCGGATGCGCTGCCGCCGGCCGGCGTAACGGTGACCACGCTGCCCACGGGCAGTACCGTGCCCTGTCCGTCGGTGAGCAGCACCGTGGCGGAGCGCAGCATCTGGATGTCGAAGGCCACCAGCATGCCGGCGCGGTCGGTGGGCGTGACGATCTTCTGCGTCTGCGCGATGCGCATCTGCGCCGGCAGGCCCAGCGTGTCGATGGCCAGCTGGTTGCGCTGGTAGGCCTGCAGCTGTGGCACCAGCAGCAGGCCCTGGCCGTCGGTGTGGCCGATCACGTTGTTCTCGCGCTTGACCGGCACATGGGCCACGCCGCTGGTGCTGACGACGGCAAAGCTGTCGTCGATGCGGCGGCTGGCAAAGGCGTGGCCGCCCAGCCAGGCGACCGAGCCGCTGGCGCCCAGCGCGGCGGTGCTGACACCGGCGTAGCTGGCCACGCTGCCATTGGCGCGGTAGTGCTCGCCCTGGTACTCGACGCGGGCCTGCGCGCCGCCGCCCGCGCCGGCGCGGGTCGATGCGCTCCAGCCCCAGCCGGTGTCGCTGGGCGTGGCCTGGCTGGCAAAGGCGGTGGCCATCTGATGCTGGTTCTGCCGGTCGAACGACACGCCGGTGTTGACGTTGCCATCCAGCAGCCAGGTGAAGCCCAGCTGCACCGAGCTGGCGCGGTGGTCCTGCACGTTGTGGTTGACCGCCAGGCTGGCGAAGCCCATGCGCCCGATCGGTTTGCTCCAGTTCAGCGTGACGTAGCGCTGCGCGCCGGTGGTGTAGGCGGGCTGCAGCACCGGCGACAGCGGGTTGGTGCTGGCGTCGCTGCCGCCGGCATAGGGTGAGTGGTCGTAGGCAGCGGTGTTGAGGTACCAGGTGCCCACGCTGAAGTTGCCGAGCGCAGAGCTGCTGTAGCCCACCAGGGCGCGCGCCGACGATTTGCGGTGCGTGGTGTCATACAGCGAGGCGGCGTCGCGGTAGTCGCCGCTGGCGCGCGTGGCCTGGATGCTGGTGTAGAACGGCGCACGGTTCCAGCTGTGCTCCAGCTGGAGCTGGTGGCCGGTGGTGCCCGCATAGCGGCTGCCCGCGGCGGCGGCGGACAGCACGCCCGCCGGCCCGATCTGCCAGGCGGCGCCGACGCCCGCATTGGCGAGGTGCGAGGTGGCCTCGCCATGGCTTTGCAAGGTGAAGGTGTCCGACAGCCCGGAGCGCCAGGTGCCGCTGGCCACGGGAGTGCTGCCGTAGCTCCACGACCGCCAGCCGTAGTCCCGGCGGACCCAGCCCAGCTCGGCGGACCAGTCGCTCAGCCCCTTGGCCAGCAGCGCATCAGTGCCGTAGAAGCTGTACTGCAGCGTGGTGGCGCGGCCGAAGGCGTCGGTCAGCACCAGCTGTGCGTTGCCGGCGCCGATGATGCCGGTGGGCGTGTTGACGGCGAACGGGCCGGCCGGGATCGCGCCCCGGTACTGCTGCACGCCGTTGACGAAGAGCTGGATGTCGGACGGCAGCGCGCTCGTGCCCATCAGCGCTGGCACGGGCGTGGTCACGCGGTAGGGCTGCAGGCGGAAGTTGCGTGCGATCTGGATGCCGCCGATGCGGGTGGCGCGCGTCCAGGGCAGCGCGCCGGTCAGCGTGTCGCCCACGCGCAGCGACAGCATGCGCTCGGGATCGCTGCGGCTCCAGGTCGTATCCAGCCGCACGTTGCGGGGCTGCTGCTGGCCGGCCGAGTCATCGCCGCCCCAGCCGTATTGCGACATCAGCGTGCTGTTGAGCACGGCATTGGCGCCGAAGGCCCGCAGCTCGGTCAGCGCGCCCACGCCGCCCTGGCGGCTGCTGGATTGGGCGCCGTACAGGTCGTAGTTGAACAACAGGCCGGTGGAAGACGACGCGGCAGGCGACGAGGTGTCTACCGAGGTAATGTCGGTGCGCGGCCAGGTCAGCCAGTCGAACGGCAGCTGCAGCGTGGCATCCTGCGTCGCGGCGCGGTATTGCACGCTGAGGCCGGGCATGGCCTCCAGTGCGACCCAGCCGTCATCCGCGGTGCCCGGTGGCGGCAGCCGCTCGGGCCGGATGCCCAGGCCAGTCAGCGTGGCGCGCTGCATCCACAGCGCATCGGCGCGCCACAGCGCTGCCTGCAGGCCCATGTCGCGTTGGTTGAGCTGCACCGACAGGTACAGCGGGATGCCCGCGCTGCGTGCCGATGGCTGGCCGCGCGCCGGGGCCGGCTTCACCGGCGGCAGCGCCGAGGCGGAAAAGCTGGGGGCGTCGGCGGCTGCGGCCACCAGCGGCAGCGCGGCTGCCAGGCCTGTCATCCATTGCCGCCGCCGCTCAGGGTTGGGCGGAGTCGGTGGCATGGAGCGGCATTACCTCATAGTTCACCAGGGCCTCGTAGCCGGTGACTGGCTGGCGGATGGCGGGAGCCGGGGCAGGCAGGTTCCAGTGCATGGTCTGGCCGGCCAGCGCATAGCCGAGCAGGCCGCCGTGCAGCGTGGTCCGGCTGCCGTCGGCCAGCACGGCCTGCACATCGGCGATGCGGGCCCGGCTGCTGCCCGTGTTGCGCACCTGCAGCCGCCATTGCGTGGCGCTCTTGCGCACGCTCCATGCCAGCTGGGGCGCGGCGGCGGCTTCGCCGGCCAGGAAGACCGGCAGGGAATAGCGCATGACGAAGGACAGGCCCATCTGCTTCTGGCTCGGCGTGCGGGCCGATGGGGCTGCGCCCTCGGCCGGCGGGGCTTCCACGGGCAGCTCGTCGATGATCACGCGGTAGGCCGTTTCGGCCGCGGGCGGCGGGCCGCTGCGGATCACGCGCACGAACTGCTTGCCTCCCGGGGGGATCTGCAGCATCGGCGGGCTGACGATCAGCGCGGTGGAAGGCGCGAGCCGGTCGTCCTCATCCTGCTGCGTCCAGAGGAACACGCGCGCCTGGGCCGAGATCACTGTCTCGCCCACATTGCTCAGCCAGATGCCATCGGCATTCTGCGACGCTGCCAGTTGCAGCGAGGTGGGCGAGATCTGCAGGCCGATGGCCAGCGCCCAGGTGGGCACGGCCAGCAGCACAGACCAGAGGGCGTGGCGGAGTTTCATAGACCGGATGGATACAGCAGGCGTGCCTATCTTAGTAGGAGACGGTGACGGTGACGACGTCCTTGTAGGTATCGGGCACCACGTTGCCGATGCTCGAGATGGTGCCGTAGATGGTGGTGCTCACCGGGGCCGTACCGTTGCTGGAGGCGGCGGCCACGGGCACCACGTTGGAGCCGGTGCCGCTCACATTGCCCCAGACGGCGGCGGACGCGCCGGTCGCCTGGCGCAGCTGGTAGGCCACCGTGTCGGGGTTGGCGGCGCCGCTGACATTGTTGGTGCCGCTGGTGCTGGACATGTTGCCGGCGCCGGTGGTGCTGTTGGTGCTGTTGGGGGTCAGCGCGATGGAGTAGGGGGTCTTCTTGGTGCACAGCACTTGCAGCGTCGTCGAGCTCTGCAGATTGGTCGCCGAGGTGTCCTGGGCACCAAAGGCCATGTCTCCGATGGAACCGGTGATGGTGCACTTGGAGTTCACCGTCAGCGTGACGTTGAAGTTCATGGTGGGCGCGGTCGCGGCATGAGCGGCGGAGGTCGCAAGCAGTGCGCAGAAAAGGGCAAAACGTGTAACAGACATGGTGGGCTTTCTAGGGCGGGAGGTCAGGGTTGAAGGCTTTTTGCAGGCTGAAAATTGTTAAAAATTCTTGCAAAACAATGTATTGCAATCTTGGTGCCGAATCTGTGTTGCAGCGTGCCTGGAATGCTTGGTTGTTTTACATATGTAACTAAAGGAAACATATTTGTTTGAATGATACTGCTTATAACGGAGTCACGGAGGTGACGTTGACGCTTGTTACGTTACCCTTCTGTAAATTACTGTGTTTTAGTTTTTGATCAGTATTTTTTATTGGACGCGTCCTCATTCGATCTCCAAATGGTGTCCGGGCGGAGCCGATACGGCGGGTACAGGCCTTTGTGAGGGGCGCACAGGCTTGAAGCTGCGCCGGCGGCCCCTATATAGGCGGGCAAAGCCAACTTTCCTTAGACCCCGCACACCCATGACCAAGCAAACCCATTCCTTCCAGGCCGAAGTCGCGCAACTGCTTCACCTGGTCACCCATTCGCTGTACTCCAACCCCGAGATCTTTCTGCGCGAGCTGATCTCCAACGCGTCGGACGCGTGCGACAAGCTGCGCTTCGAGGCGCTGAACAATGCCGCGCTCTATGAGGACCAGCCCGAGCTGCAGGTGCGGGTGTCCTTCGACAAGGCCGCCAAGACCATCACCATCGCCGACAGCGGCATCGGCATGAGCGAGCAGGAGGCCATCGACAACCTGGGCACCATCGCCAAGAGCGGCACCAAGGCCTTCGTGGACAAGCTCAGCGGCGACCAGAAGGCCGACTCCCAGCTGATCGGCCAGTTCGGCGTGGGCTTTTATTCGGGCTACATCGTGGCCGACAAGATCACCGTGGAGTCGCGCCGCGCCGGCCTGCCGGCCAGCGAGGGCGTGCGCTGGGTCAGCGGCGGCACCGGCGAGTTCGAGGTCGAGCAGATCGAGCGTGCCGCGCGCGGCACCAGCATCACGCTGCACCTGCGCCCCGAGGCCGAGGAGTTCCTCAACGGCTACAAGCTCAAGCAGATCATCGGCAAGTACTCCGACCACATCAGCCTGCCCATCCTGATGGAACAGGAGGAGTGGAAGGACGGCGAGAACGACCAGCCCGGCGAGATGCTCAAGACCGGCGAGTGGGAAACCGTCAACAAGGCCAGCGCGCTGTGGACCCGCCACAAGAAGGACATCACCGACGAGCAGTACCAGGAGTTCTACAAGTCCATCAGCCACGACTTCGAGAACCCGCTGACCTGGAGCCACAACCGCGTTGAAGGCAATACCGAGTACACGCAGCTGCTGTACATCCCGGCCAAGGCGCCGTTCGACCTGTACCAGCAGGGCAAGCACGCCGGCATCAAGCTGTATGTGAAGCGCGTGTTCATCATGGACGACGCCGAGGCGCTGATGCCGCAGTACCTGCGCTTCGTCAAGGGCGTGATCGACTCGGCCGACCTGCCGCTGAACGTCAGCCGCGAACTGCTGCAGGAAAGCCGCGACGTGCGCCTGATCCGCGAAGGCTCGACCAAGCGCGTGCTGTCCATGCTCGAAGACCTGGCCAAGCACGACAAGCATGCGGTTGGCGAAAGCGCCGATGGCGTGACCGATGTGGTCAGCGACGAGGACCAGGCCAAGGAAGGCAAGTACACCCAGTTCTACAACGCCTTCGGCGCCGTGCTCAAGGAAGGCCTGGGCGAGGACTTCGGCAACAAGGACCGCATCGCCAAGCTGCTGCGCTTTGCCTCGACCACGCACGACGGCCTGACGGTCTCGCTGGCCGGCTACAAGGCGCGCATGAAGGAAGGCCAGGAGGCCATCTACTACATCACCGCCGACACGCTGGCCGCCGCCAAGAACAGCCCGCAGCTCGAAGTCTTCAAGAAGAAGGGCATCGAGGTGCTGCTGATGACCGACCGTGTGGACGAGTGGGCGCTGAACTACCTGCACGACTTCGATGGCACGCCACTGCAATCGGTGGCCAAGGGCGCCGTGGACCTGGGCACGCTGCAGGACGAGGCTGAGAAGAAGGCCGCCGAAGAGGCCGCCGAAGCCTTCAAGCCCATGCTGGCCAAGCTCAAGGAAGCCCTCAAGGACCGTGCCGACGACGTGCGCGCCACCAGCCGCCTGGTCGATTCGCCCGCCTGCCTGGTGGTGCAGGACGGCGGCATGAGCCTGCAGCTGGCGCGCCTGCTCAAGCAGGCCGGCCAGGCCGCCCCCGACAGCAAGCCGGTGCTGGAGGTGAACCCCGAGCACCCGCTGGTCAAGAAGCTCGACGGCTCGGTGCACTTCCATGACCTGGCCCACATCCTGTTCGACCAGGCCGTGCTGGCCGAGGGCGGCATGCCCGAGGACCCGGCCGCCTACGTGAAACGGGTGAACGCGCTGCTCGCCTGAGCGCCGCCGGCGCCTGAATGCTGAAAACCCCGCAGAACCTTGATTCTGCGGGGTTTTTGATCTTTTAAGGGGTTTGGGCTTGTGCAGTAAGCGCAAGCAGCTATCAAATTTGAATTTTCGAGCCGCCAAACCCCCTGGCCTGCACCCGGTGTGGCGGTGGTTTTGCGGGGCGCCAGAGGTAAGATGGCCGGCATCGCCCCCGACAACCAGAGCACCGCGCCATGGTCCGCTTCTTCTTCATCTTCCTCGCCATCCAGCTCACGCTGTTCGGCATCAACATGCTCAACTGGGTGCAGCAGCACCTGGTGGAGCCGTGGACGGCGCTGCTGGCCAAAATCTGCGCCTTCCTGGTGACCTGGTTCGACAAGTCGGCCGTGGCCGAAGGCAAGGTGCTGTGGAACCATGCCAGCAATTTCGGCGTGTCCATCGAGGCCGGCTGCAACGGCATCGAGGCCTGCATCGTGCTGTTCGCGGCGATCCTGGCGTTTCCCTCGTCGTGGCGGCACAAGCTCATCGGCATGGTCGCCGGCTTCGTGGCGGTGCAGGCCATCAACATCGTGCGCGTCATCAGCCTGTTCTACCTGGGGCAGTGGAACATGACGGCCTTCAACTTCGCCCATGAATACCTGTGGCAGGCGCTGATCATGCTCGACGTGCTGGTCGTCTGGCTGGTGTGGGTGCGTGCCGGGCAGCGAAGGCAGCGCGCCGACGACGCCGAGCCGCCGGCTCCCCCGATGACGCCAGCAGCCGCCTGACTGCCATGAAGCGCCTCAACCCGATGCAGCGTTTCGCGGTGCTGGCGTTCGCCGGCATCATCGTGCTCACCACGGCCTGGACCTACCTGTCGCCGTGGATCAGCTACCCGGTGGCGGCGTTGTCCAAGGCCGGGCTGGAGCAGACCGCCTCGGGCTGGGTGCGCCAGGTGCACGTCGCGCCGGGCAAGATCGAGGTGGACACCTCGGTCGCCGTGGCCAATGCGCAGACCGGCGGCCGCTGGGTGGAGATCTCGGTGGACGGCGATCCGGGCCGCTACGCCTACGGGTTCCCGATCTTCCTGGCGCTGCTGCTGGCGGCCTGGGGGCCGGGGCGCTGGTGGCGTGCCGCCGTGGGCTATGTGGTGCTGCTGCCGTTCCAGGCGTTCAGCATCTGCAGCTCGCTGCTGATGCAGGTGGCGCTGACCACGCAGCTCGACCTGCGCGTGCTCAAGATCAGCCAGGGCCAGCTCGAAGCCCTGGCCTACAGCTACCAGCTGGGCAGCCTGGTGCTGCCGACGCTGGTGCCCTTCCTGCTGTGGCTGTGGCTGGACCGCCAGTTCGTCAACGACGTGCTGGTCGAGGCCTGGAAGAAGAACATCCAGCCGAAGATCGCCCCGCCTCCGCCCGCCGCACCGCCCCCCCCGCCCGCGCAGGTGATCCGCCCCGCGGCGGACGCGCCGGTGGAGATCTCGCACAGCACCAGCATCACGCTGCCGCCGAGGCGGACCTGATGGCCAAGTCCTTGCGCTTCCTCTGCGGTGCCGGCGGCATCGCGCTGCTGTCGGCCTGCTCGCCCTATGTGGGCGTCGGCATTCCGGTGGGGCCGGTGACGGTCGGTGTGGGCTTGGGCAGCGGCGGCGTGTCGGCCGGCGTGGGCACGGGCGTTGGCCCGGTCGGCGTCGGGGTGGGCGTGAACCAGAGCGGCCAGGTCACCGGCAATGCCGGCGTGGGCGTCGGCACCTCGGTGGGAAATGCCCGCGTCGGTGCAGGCGTGGGCACGGGCACCGTGCTGTACGACCCGGCCCAGGCGCCATCCGCGGAGCCGCTTCCGCCATCGGCACCGCCGCAGCCGGCGCCCGCTGGCAGCATCCAGTGGCACGATGCCCAGGGGCAGCCGGTGCCGGACTGCAAGCTGGAAAACCGCTGCTGAATCAGGGTGGCGTGGCGCCCAGGTGCCGCAGCAGGTTCTGCATCGCGGGCGACAGCGCAGCCCAGTTCTCGAAGCACAGGCACAGCTGCCGCCGGGCCCAAACCTCCTCGAGCGCCACGACACCGAAGCGGTAGCGCCGGCGCAGCCGCGTGGCGATGCTGCGCGGGATGATGCCCAGACCTACGCCATGCGCCACCATGTCGCACAGCCCCTCGAAGGTCTTCATGCGCACCCGGAAGGCAGGCTCGCGCCCGGCGCGGCGCGCCTGCTCGTTGATATGTTCCTGCAGCGCGCTGCCCGGCTCCAGCCCCACGAAGGGCTCGCCCAGCACGTCGGCCAGCCGCGCCGAGCGCGTGCCCGCCAGCGCATGCGCGGCAGGGACGATGAGCACGAGGTGGTCGTCGGCCACCGGCTGGCGCACCAGGCCGGGTGCCTCGACGGCGCTGGAGACGATGCCGGCCTCTGCCCGCCCGGCGGCGATGGCACGCACGATCTCGGCGCTGGTGCGCTCCTTCAGCTCCACGTTCAGCCGCGGGTGCGTGGCCAGCCAGGGCGCGAGCCGCTGCGGCAGGAATTCGGCCAGCGCCGCGGTGTTGGCATACAGGTGCACCGTGCCCTGGCTGCCCTGGGCAAAGTCGCGCAGCTCGCCCTGCAGCAGGGCCTGCTGGCGCAGGATCAGGCGCGCATGGTGGGCCAGGGCCTCGCCGGCGTCGGTGGTGCTCACGCCGCGCGCATGGCGCGCGAGCAGTGCAATGCCCGCGTCCTGCTCCAGGCCGCGCAGGCGCTCGCTGGCCGAGGCCAGCGACAAATGGGCGCGGGCCGCACCCTGGGTGATGCTGCCGGCATCGACCACGCTCAGGAACAGGCGCAGGTCGGTCAGGTCGAATCGCATACGGCTCCTGTATTCGGGGCGTGCAGCCTTCGGATTGGCCGAAGGCTGCTGCGCCAATGCCGCATTGTGCCAAGCCGCGCCAGCGGGCCCAATGGGGCCATGCATGAGATTTCATTGACCTGGATGGCGCTGCTGTGCGCCATCTTCCTCGCCGCCGGCACCGTCAAGGGCGTGACCGGCATGGGCCTGCCCACCGTGGCCATGGGCCTGCTGGGCATGGCGATGCCGCCGGCCGCGGCCGCCGCCCTGCTGGTGGTGCCGTCGCTGGTGACCAATGTGTGGCAACTGCTGGCCGGCCCGGCCAAGGCGCGGCTGGTGCGCCGGCTGTGGCCGATGATGCTGGGCATCGTTGTGGGCACGGTGCTGGGTGCGGCGCTGCTGGTGCGGGCCGATCCGGCGCGCGCCGGCCTGGGGCTGGGCCTGGCCTTGATCGCCTATGCGGGCTATGCGCTGTGCGCGCCGCCGCTGGCCGTGCCTGCGCGGCTGGAGGCCTGGCTGTCGCCCTGGGTCGGCGCCGCGACGGGCCTGGTGACCGGCGCCACCGGCGTGCTGGTGATGCCGGCCGTGCCCTACCTGCAGTCGCTGCGGCTGGACAGGGACGAACTGGTGCAGGCGCTGGGGCTGTCGTTCACCGTGTCCACCGTGGCGCTGGCTGCAGGGCTGGCCACGCAGGGCGCGCTGCGGGTCGAGCAACTGGGCTGGTCGGCCTTCGGCATCGCGCCCGCGCTCCTCGGCATGTGGCTGGGGCAGCGCATCCGCTGCCGCATCAGCCCGGCGCTGTTCCGGCGCTGCTTCTTGCTGTTCCTGGTGGTGCTGGGTGGCGAGCTGGTGTGGCGCGCGTGGCGCTAGATGAAAAGAGGCTCCTCGTCCATCGCCTCGATCTGCACCTCCAGCAGCTGCACCTGCTCGCCCCAGTAGGCCTCGGTGCCGAACCAGGGGAAGTGGATGGGGAAGATCGGGTCGTGCCAGCGGCGCGCCAGCCAGGCGCTGTAGTGGATGAGACGCAGCGTGCGCAGCGGCTCGATCAGCGCCAGCTCGCGCCGGTCGAAGGGGCGGAACTGCTCGTAGCCCTCGACCAGGGTGGACAGCTGCAGGCTGCGCTGCGCGCGGTCGCCCGACAGCAGCATCCACAGGTCCTGCACGGCCGGGCCGGTGCGGGCATCGTCCAGGTCCACGAAATGCGGGCCGCCGCCGGGCTCGTCGGCCGGCACCCACAGCACATTGCCGGGGTGGCAGTCGCCGTGCAGGCGAATGCTGTGGTGGCCGTGGGCGCCGAATGCGTGGCGCACCTGGTCGAGCGCGGCCAGGCAGGCACGGCTCCAGGCCGAGCGCTGCGCCGGGGGGATCGCGTCGTGCTCCATCAACCAGTCGTGCGGCTCCTCGCCGAAGGCCTGCACGCTGATGGCGGGGCGGTGCGCAAAGGGCTGGGCGGCACCCACGGTATGGATGCGGGCCAGGAAGCGGCCGATCCACTCCAGCACCTCGAAGTCGTCGAGTTCGGGCTGGCGCCCGCCGCGCCAGGGCGAGACCGAGAACGCAAAGCCCGCATGGTGGTGCAGCGTGCTGCCCTGCACGGCCAGCGGCGCGACCGCGGGGATCTCGGCATCGGCCAGCGCCTGCGAGAACGCATGCTCCTCGGCGATGGCCGCGTCACTCCAGCGGCCCGGCCGGTAGAACTTGCAGACCACGCGGCTGCCGTCGTCCAGCCAGACCTGGTAGACGCGGTTTTCGTAGGAATTGAGCGCCGCGAGCCGCCCGTCGCCCATCAGGCCGATGGTGGCCAGTGCGTCCAGCACCACGTCGGGCGCGAGCTGGGCGTAGGGATGGTGGGCGGAGGGGGCAGGTGCGGCGTCATGCATGCGGCGATTGTCGCCGCATGCAGGTCAGGCCAGCGTGAGCTGGACGTCGATATTGCCGCGCGTAGCGTTGGAGTACGGGCAGACCTGGTGGGCGGCATCCACCAGCTGCTGCGCGGCGGACTTGTCGAGGCCGGGCAGATGGATGGCCATGCGCACGGCGATGCCGTAGGCCTGGCCCACGGGGCCCAGGTCGACCTCGGCGTCCACCGACAGGTCCTGCGGCAGCGTGACCTTCTGGCGGGCGGCCACGGCCTTCAATGCGCCGATGAAGCAGGCCGAGTAGCCGGCTGCGAACAGCTGCTCGGGGTTTGTGCCCTGGCCGGCGCCGCCGGGCGAGGACAGGGCGATGTCCAGGCGCCCGTCGTCGGTGCGCGAGGCGCCGTCACGGCCGCCGGTGGTGTGGGCGCGGGCGGTGTAGAGAACTTTGTCCAGTGAGGCCATGGTGAAAACTCCTTCGGGGGGAAAAATCGCTTCAGGATGAAGCGGGGGACGGTTGCGAGACCAGGCGGTCCCGCAGCTGTTGAACTTGTCCGGTCAGCGCCTGCAGCTCGTCCAGCGTGCACTGGCTTTGCTGCAGCAGGCAGGCGGGGATGGCTGCGGCCTGCTCGCGCAGCGCGCGGCCAGCATTGGTGAGCGTGACGCGCACGCGGCGCTCGTCGGTCGCATCGCGCCGGCGCTGCAGCCAGCCGGCGGCCTCCATGCGCTTGAGCAGCGGCGTGAGCGTGCCCGAATCCAGGTACAGACGCTCGCCCAGCTCGTTGACCATGCGGTCATCCTGCTCCCACAGTACCAGCATCACCAGGTACTGCGGGTAGGTCAAACCCAGCGGTTCGAGCAGCGGCTTGTACAGCTTGGTCATGGCCAGCGAGGCCGAGTACAGCGCGAAGCATAGCTGGTGGTCGAGTCGCAGTGCGGCAGGACTGGAGGGGGTGGGTGCGTCAGGCATGGGTTGAATTATTTCTCGCAATTAAGTTGTGCGCAATTTAATTAAAACTATCCCTTGAATGGAGCGAGGCTACCAGGGCCAATCGTCCCGGGCCAGCAGCGCCTCGGTGTAGCGCAGGTCCTGCCGGCGCAGCCACAGGCCCCGGGGGCCTGTGTGCAGGCGCTGCTGCGCGGCCTGCCGCCAGTCGGCGGGAGCGATGGTGCGTGTTCCGCCGTCCTCCGCTTCCGCAGGCTCGGCTTCGAGCCAGCGCAGGCCTTGCTCGTCCCAGCCTTGCAGCAGCGGCATGCGGGCCTGCAGGCGCAGGCTGAGCACCTGCTGTTGCGCCGGCTGCAGCCAGTGCAGCCGCCATTCGTCGGGCTCGCCGTAGCCGCGTTCCACCCATTCCAGCGTGGCCCAGCCCTGGCCCTCGGGGTGCGGGCAGGCGCTGGGGCCGGTGCCGCACAGCATGGCGCCGCTGCGCGTGACGCAGACGCCATCGAAGCGCGGCTCGTCCTCGCTCCAGTAGTTGTTCACGCGCATGTTCACGCCGCCCCACCACCACAGTGCATCGCTGTGCAGGCCGTCCGCTGCGGTGGTGTGCCAGACGTAGTCCCCATCGGCGCAGGGATGCTGGATGCGGTCCACCTCGCGCCAGCGCGGCAGCACCCGCCAGTGGCCGCCGGCATCGGGGGCGATATGGCGCACGGTGTAGACGGGGGAGTGGTCATCGCGTGCGAGCTTGCGCGCCGACACGGCTTGTTGCGCCCAGCGCCAGGTGGCCGTGCTGGCGTTGTCGCGGTGGTCGGCCACGCAGGCCGCCAGCGCGATGACGGCGGCCCGCTCGGCCACGTCGCCGTCCAGGCCGGGCACGGGTACCAGACGAACGACGGGCCAGGGCAACTGCAGGCGCTGCAACTGTTCGCCATCCCACAGGCACAGCGCGCCCGCGCCGCCGCGCTCGGGCGCCCGGTCGTGGGGCATGAGCAAGGCGCTGCGCCCGTCCACGATCAGGTGCTCGAGCGCCCATTCGCCGGGCAACGCGTGCCCGCCCCAGCGCAGGTGGTAGGCCGCGGTTTCGCCAGCTGCGTCTTCGGCGTCGCGGTGCAGCGTCCAGACCAGGGGCCGGCCCTCCACCGGGGCGCTGCGCGCCTGCCAGAGCCCAGGCTGCGCAGGATCGCGCAGCCAGTCAAAGCGCAGGCGCGGTATCGGCTGCTGCAGCACCCGGCCATCCGCCGCATGGCCCGCGCAGCCGGCGGTGTCGCTGCAGACCAGGCTGAGGGTGCAACCGTCGTGCAGGCGGTCGGTTTCGGGCGTGTCCAGTTCCATGCGCTGCGCCACCGCATGGCCATCCCAGCGCAGCGCGGGCGGCTGCCCGGCCTCGCCGGGAAAGTACGGCTGCACCGTCCAGCTCTTGCGGTCGTGGGGCATGCGCTCGTCCCAGGATTGCCAGCCGCCTTCGGCGCTCCAGAGCGCGAGCGTCAGCTGCACGCCCTCCGCGCCCTCGTGCTCGGGCCAGGCATACAGCGCAAAGGCCTGGCCGTCGCCGCGCCAGGCCAGGTGGGGACTGCCGTGCAGCAGCCAGGGCTGGGGCTGGCCATCCATCAGCAACTGCCAGTTCGGGTGCCCGAAAATCTGCAGCGGATCGCGCAGCGTGCGCAGCGATGCGGGCCAGTGGCCCTGCAGCGACAGCACGGGGGCCGCCATGCCGGGAGGGGGCGGCGCCAGCGCCGGCGGCTCTATGGCTGCGCCGGCCGGCACATCGTCGGCCACCAGCCACAGGTCGCGCACGGCCACCAGCGGCTCGCCGGGGCCGAAATCCCGCGCCTGCAGCCAGGCGGCAAAGGCTTCGTTCCGCATCGGCTCCCGTTCGCCGGCATGGCCGCGCGCTGCATCGCTCCAGCGCGGCAGCCCGTGGTGCACTTCGTCCAGCGCCTGGGCCTGGGCGGTGCCGATGCGCCAGCTGCGGCGGCTTTGGCGGTCGACCAGCGTCGCGGTGGAGCCATCGTAGAAGCCGGTGCGCAGCCAGCGCCCATCGGGTGAAACGCAGAGGTCGGACTCCCAGACCTGGGGCAGGTAGGTGCCGTCGTCGCACAGCACATCGCCATAGACCGGGCCGCCCATGCCGCGCTCGCCCTGCATGCGGAACCGCCAGCCGCTGGGTTCGCCGGATGCGGCCACCCGATCGGCGATGGCCGCCAACGCTTCATCTATCTGCGGCCGCGCCCGGGCTTCGCGCGCCAGCTGGCGCCGTCCCACGGCCCACAGGATGAGCAGGACCGCGGCGGCCAGGATCAGCAAGACCTTCATGCGGTGGCCACGGCTGTCTTAGTCGTCCTGGTCGTCATAAGGCAGGGCATCCGGATCGGCATCCAGGTGGTCGGGCGGCGGCGTGGCGGCGAACTGCACCGCCAGCACCGTGTCGTGCCCGTCGAGCAGGCGGCGCACCACGCGGTGCATGCCGTCCATCACGCGCCCTTCGGCGCAGAGCACGATGGGGTAGGCGGTGTCGGCCTGCTGCACCAGGCGCATGTGCTCGGCCAGCGCGCGCGTGGTGGGGTGTGGATCGTGCTCGCTGAACCAGTAGGGCTCGTCCAGCTCGGCGATGGCCGAGAGCGGCACCCAGCGCGGTGCGAGCGGCGCCGCCAGCGCGACCAGGCGGCGCACGTCCCAGGCCTGCAGGCCCTGGGGCCCGGGCCGGAAGTGGTACTGGGCGCGCAGGGCCACGCTGGGCGGGATCAGTACTGGTACACGCCGCGGCCGGTCTTGCGGCCCAGGCGGCCGGCGGCGACCATTTCCTTGAGCAGCGGGCTGGGGCGGTACTTGCTGTCGCCGAACTGGGTCAGGTAGACCTCCATGACCGCCAGGCAGACGTCCAGGCCGACCATGTCGGCCAGCGCCAGCGGGCCGATGGGCTGGTTGCAGCCGAGCTTCATGCCGGCGTCGATGTCCTCGGCCGTTGCCAGGCCCTCGCCCAGCACGAAGAAGGCCTCGTTGATCATCGGCACCAGGATGCGGTTGACGACGAAGCCCGGCGCGTTCTTCACGGTGATCGGCGTCTTGCCCAGCTTCTCGGCCAGCGCCTTCACGCTGGCGTGCGTGGCGTCGCTGGTCTGCAGGCCGCGGATGATCTCGACCAGGGCCATCATTGGCACCGGGTTGAAGAAGTGCATGCCGATGAAGCGGTCGGCGCGGTTGGTGATGGCGGCCAGCTGCGTGATGGAGATCGACGAGGTGTTCGACGCCAGAATCACCTCGGGCGCGAGCAGGTCGTCCACCTGCTTGAGGATCTTGACCTTGAGCGCCTCGTTCTCGGTGGCGGCCTCGATCACGATCTGCGCGGCCTTCAGGTCGTCGTAGCTGGTCGAGCCCTTGATGCGGGCCAGCGCCGCGGCCTTGTCGGCCTCGGTCATCTTCTCTTTCTTGATGAGCCGGTCCAGGCTGGCGCCCACGGTGGCAATGCCCTTTTGCACGGCGGCTTCGGCGATGTCCACCATCACCACGTTCAGGCCCGACACGGCGCAGGCCTGCGCAATGCCGTTGCCCATGGTGCCGGCGCCGATGATGCCTACGGTCTGGATCGTCATAGTCTCTTCCTTGGATGCTGGAGTGTGGAGGGAGTCAACCCGGCATCATAGCGAGTCGCCCCGATAAAATCGGCGGCTTTCAGGCTCTTGCTCCTCCCATTCCCATGACCACCATCGGCACCCCCTACACCCCCCAGGCCACCAAAGTCATGCTGCTCGGCAGCGGCGAACTCGGCAAGGAAGTGCTGATCGCGCTGCAGCGCCTGGGCGTGGAGACCATCGCGGTCGACCGCTACGAGCAGGCCCCCGGCCAGCAGGTGGCGCACCACGCGCGCACCATCGCGATGAGCGATCCCGCGCAGCTGCAGGCGCTGATCGAGCAGGAGAAGCCCGACCTGGTGGTGCCCGAGATCGAGGCCATCGCCACGCCGGCGCTGCAGGCGCTGGAGGCCGCCGGCACGGTGCGCGTGGTGCCCACGGCGCGTGCGGCGCGGCTGACCATGGACCGCGAGGGCATCCGCCGCCTCGCCGCCGAGACCCTGGGCCTGCCCACCAGCCCCTATCGCTTTTGCGACAGCCTGGACGAGCTGCGCGCCGCGATCGACGGCGAGAACGGTGCCGGCGGCATCGGCTACCCCTGCGTGGTCAAGCCGGTGATGAGCAGCTCGGGCAAGGGCCAGAGCAAGATCGACGGCCCGGCCGATGTGGAAAAGGCCTGGAACTACGCGATGGAAGGCGGCCGTGTGCAGGGCGGGCGCATCATCGTCGAGGGCTTTGTCGATTTCGACTACGAGATCACGCTGCTGACGGTGCGCGCCCGCGATGCCTCCGGCGCCATCGCCACGCATTTCTGCGAGCCCATCGGCCACGTGCAGGTGCAGGGCGACTACGTGGAGAGCTGGCAGCCGCACCGCATGCCGCCCGAGGCGCTGCGCCGCGCGCAGCAGATCGCCGCGGCCGTCACCGCCAGCCTGGGCGAGGGCCTGCAGGGCGAGCCCGCGGGCCTGGGCCTGTATGGCGTGGAGCTGTTCGTCAAGGGCGACGAGGTGTGGTTCAGCGAGGTCAGCCCGCGCCCGCACGACACCGGCATGGTGACCATGATCACGCAGTGGCAGAACGAGTTCGAGCTGCACGCGCGCGCCATCCTCGGCCTGCCGGTGGACACGGGCCTGAAGACGCCGGGCGCGAGCGCGGTGGTCTATGGCGGCGTCGAGGCCAAGGGCGTGGTGTTCGACGGCGTGGACCAGGCGCTGCAGGTGCCGGGCACCGAGCTGCGCCTGTTCGGCAAGCCCGAGAGCTTTGCGCGCCGCCGCATGGGCGTGGCGCTGGCGCGCGCGGCCGACACCGATGCGGCCCGCGCCAACGCCAAGCTGGCGGCCTCGCGGGTCAAGCCGCGCGTGCCGGCCTGAGCACGGTATTCATAAAAAAAGGAGCTGCTGGCGCTTTCTCCATCGGCACTTCAAAGGGTTTTGTCTTTGAAATGCTTGGTGAATGAGCGCGAGCAGCTCTCTTTTTTGATGCTTTATTGCGTCACACAGGCAAAGCTCTCGGCCTTGTTGACGTCGCCGCTGCCGTTGTAGCGCGGCCAGTTCGGGTACTCGCACAGCGGGCGGGTGCGGCCGGGCACGCCGGCGGTGTCGGTCACCACCGGGTTGGCGGGCGCCTTGCCGGTGCTCACCCACTGGTCCAGCGCGGCCAGCGAATCCCAGTTGGCGTTGAACGCGGTGCTGGCTGCGTGGCCGTAGCCCGGCACCTCGTAGTAGCGCGCGAAGATCTGCACGTTGGCCGCGCCCATGGTCTGCTGCAGGCGCTGCCAGTACTGCTCGGTGGCGCGCGTGCTCACCAGCACGTCGGCCGTGCCGTGGGCCATCAGCAGCTTGCCGCCGCGCTTGCGGAAGGCGAGCAGGTCGGTGCTGTTGATGTCCTGCTGCTTGGTGAGCTGCTGGATGCGTGCCGTCCACGCGCCGGGGTTCTGCGGGTCGAGCGACAGCGCGTTGAACTGCGGATCGCGGGTGACGAAGTAGCGCACCCACTGGTCCCAGAACACGGCCCAGTACGGCGCCGTGAGCGGCGCGGGGCTGGCCGGCGGCGTGGTGTTCATCGCCAGCAGGTTCACGGTAGGCTGCAGCGGGCTCGTGCCTTCCTGGCCCAGGTCCGCGCCCCAGACGTTGAAGCCCGGGTACTGCGTCTCGCCGCTGCCCAGCGGCGCACTGAAGGTGATGGGCGTGTTGTAGGTCTTGAGCGCCGCGATCACCGCGTCGGACAGGCACTGGTCGCCCTCGCTGCCGCCCGAGGCACAGCGCAGCGGCTTGCCGCCCACCTGCGCCGTCGCCGGGTCGAACTGCGCATTGCAGGCCGCCACGTTGCTGATGAGGCCGTCGGCCGCGCCGTCCAGCGCATCGCACTGGGCGATGGCCGCGCCCTGCAGCAGCTTGCGCTGGGCCAGGCTCGGGTAGGCGCCGGGCTGCGCGAAGGCGCGGCTGATGCGGCCGAACTGCAGGTCCAGGCTGGCCGCGTTCCAGGCCGGGTACCAGGCCACCACGCCGTCCCAGTCGATGGGCCATTTCTGCGCCACGGCCAGCGCCTCGCGCCCGCCGGTCGAGCCGCCGATGAAGTAGCGCCGCTCGGGCTTGGTGCCGTAGAAGCGCTTGACCAGCACCTGGGCCACGTCGCTCACCTTCTTCAGCGCATCGCCCGAGAAGTTGGCCACCGCCTCGTCGTTGGTGCCGAAGCTGCCGTCGCGGCTGCCGGCCGCGCCCGCCTGGTGGCCCGAGTCGCTGGCGAACACCGCATAGCCCTGGGCCAGCAGCGGGTAGGCGCCCTGGCTGGCCGGCGCGGCCGAGTAGGTGTAGAGGCTGGGGATGGTGCCGTTGTAGCCGCCGCCGCCCAGCATCACCACCTTGCCGTTCCACTCCTTGGGCAACAGCAGGCCCATCTTGATGGGCGGCGCGGCCGGGTCCACCGGCGCGATGCTGATGTTGGCGCGCACCGAGGCCGGCGGCTGCGGGCCGCTGGCGGCGCTGGGCGTCTCCACGGCTGTCACCTTGGCGCCACCGGTGGGCAGGCCGATGTCGCTGGCCGCCACCTGCTGCGTGGCCAGCTCCTTGCTGGCGCGGTCGAAGTTGAAGCCGATGAAGCCGCTGGAGCCCGAGCCGCCGCAGGCGCTCAGCACCAGGGCGGCGCCGGCCACGGCGAGCAGGCGAAAGGACGGCGTGGCGCGCAGCCGGTGCGAGGGGCGGTGTGCAGACTTCATGCGGCTTCTCCTTGGATCTATCAGTTGTTGGATGGACTGCCCGCGGTGCGGGGCCAGCGCCATTGTGGTGGCGGCTCCGCCCGCAGGCAAGGCGGCCGCGCCCGGCGTGGGTGCCGGTGGGCGCGGCGCCCGCACATCGTGCCCGGTATTCATGCGCTTGTCATGCGCCGTCCCTAGCATCGCCCCTTTTTTTGACAGCGAGGAAGCGATGCGTTTGGGATGCAGGTATGGCGGGCCGGGACGGGGGCTCGTGGGGATGCTGGTGCTGGGAATGGCGCTGGCGCAGGGCGCGGCTCAGGCCGCCCAGGTGGTGCTGGCCGAGAACTTCGACCAGGTGGCGGCGGGCGAGGTGCCCGCGGGCTGGAGCCGCCAGCTGCGGGGCAATGGCGGCGATGTCGGCAACCTCGCGCTGCCCTCGCTGGCCAACTGGCAGGTGACGGCCAAGCCCAGCGTGGGCGCGGGCGACACCTTCTTCGCGGCGGCCAAGGGCAATATCGCCTTCGCCAAGTCCGACGGCATCCGTCCCAAGGACAACATGGGCGCCTTCGACTCGCTGCTCGCCTCGCAGTCTGTCGCGGTCAAGCCCGGCGTGCTGTATGCGCTGGCCTTCACCAACTTCTACCGCGGCGGCGGCGCGGGCACCGAGTCGGGCCGGGTGCTGGTCAGCTACGACGGCGCGGCCCCGGTGCTGCTGCAGGCGTTCAATGGCGCCAACCTGAGCCGCCAGAACCAGAAGGAGACGCTGTACTTCCAGCCGCCCGCGGGCGCGCAGCAGGCGCAGCTCGTCTGGGAGTACAACAAGGCCGCGAACAACTGGTACTGGGGCATCGACGAGGTCGTGCTGACCGAGGACGTGCCGCCGCCGCCGGTGACGGCGCCCAACCTCAACGTGGGCCCGGTGCTGATGAGCCCCGGCGCCCACGGCATGGTGGTGATGGCCGAGACCACCGACGCCGCGCCCACCGTGCTCTACCGCGAGCAGGGCGCCAGCGCCTTCACCGCGTTTGCGATGGTGCAGGCCGACAAGGAGCTGAAGGATGCGCAGATCTTCTTCGCGCCGCTCGCGGGCCTCAAGTCCAACACCGTCTACGAGTACAAGCTGCAGACCGGCACCGGCGTGGTGAAGAAGGAAACGCCGCTCTACGCCTTCAAGACCTGGCCCGCGCCGGGCGACGTGGCGGACGGCCACCGGGCCTCGTTCATCGCCTTCTCGGACACGCAGGACAACCGCGGCGGCATCTTCAAGAGCATCGTCGCCAACGGCATCATGGCCAGCGAGCGCTGCCAGGCGGCCGATCCGGTGGCCACCTGCGTGCAGAACCTCAAGGGCGTGATGGTGGGCGGCGACTTTGTCGGCTCGGGCGAGACGCGCAGCCAGTGGAAGACCCAGTTCTTCGACAACTTCGGCGCGCTCTCGCCCTACGTGCCGCTGATCCCGGCGCTGGGCAACCACGAGTTCTTCGGCTCGCAGGTGCAGAACGACAGCGATGCCGAGATCGCCAAATGGGCGCTCACCTACCGCAAGTACTTCGCCATGGTGCCGCGCCCGTCCACGCCCACGCGCTACGCTGGCCACTACTACGCGCTCGATTACCTGGACGCGCGCATCTTCAGCGTGGGCTCGACGCCGATGACGGCCATGCACAACACCGGCAACTGGAACGTGGCCGACTACGACTTCGGCCGCAAGGGCTTCAACGCCAACTACAGCCGCGAGGTGCTGGACTGGATGGACGCCAGCCTGGCCGAGCCCGGCAGGCGCCACCTCGTCATGGTCAGCCACCAGCCGTGCCTGACGACCACCTGGCGCCAGGCCGAGGCCGTGCTGGTCTGCGACCTGGTGCGCAAGATCGAGCACTACGCCGAGAAGCACGACGCGCTGGCCGCCACGCTGGTGGGCCACTCGCACGCCTTCGACGCGGGCAACTCCATGAACAGCCGCCACCTGTGGTTCACCGTGGCCTCGGCCAGCGGCGCGCTGGAAAGCGCCAAGGGCCAGGACAATAGCGACCTCGACATCTTCCGCAACACCCGCATCGACTACGGCTACAGCGAGCTGCAGCTGCAGTTCGGCAGCCAGCCGCGCGAGACCTGGCGCCGCCACTCCTTCGACGCGGCCGACAAGCCGCTGGTGGTGGGCGACGACATCAGCCTGTCGGTGCGCGCGAATGACGCCAGGCCCCTGCTGGCCAAGCGCAACTTCGGCGGCATGGCGCGCGACGCGGTGCAGTTGCGCCTGAAGAGCGTGGACGCGGACCAGGTCTACGAATCGCAGTGGCAGCTCTCGCGCAGCGCTGACTTCGCCGGCGAGGTCTTCGACGTGTGGGGCGATGCCACGCGCCGCAGCAACCTGTTCTTCGATGCCGCCGGCAAGAGCGTGGACACCCGCAAGGAGGCCGACATGCTGCAGCTCGACCTGGGCCGGCTGCTGGCCCAGCCGCAGCGGCTCTACCCCTTCACCACCAATGCGGCGCACAAGGAGCAGCTCAAGCGCATCACGCCCGGCGGCGACGAGCTCGGCGAGCGCTGGCAGTGCGACCGCAAATGGGACGAGCGCCAGTGCTTTGCGCGCCTGAGCCACGGCGGCGACAAGGCCTCGCCGCTGGACCCCTTCGACGGCCGTGCCGTGCCGGTGCTGGCGCTGCAGGACGGCGAGCTGTGGTACGTGCGGGCCCGGGTGCGCGATGCCGAGCTGAACTGGTCGGGCTGGAGCGACACCGGCCGCTTCCAGGTGGGGCCGGTGCCCGAAGTGCCGGCGCAGGTGGCCGATCTGCAGCCGGGCGGCGCGGCCAAGCCCTCGCGTCTGAGCGTGGCACCCGACGCGGTCTGCGCCGGCCCGCTGCAGGCGCAGGGCATCTCGCTGCCGGCCCCCAAGGGCTACGCGCTGCCCTACGGCGCGGTGGACTTTGCGCTGACGGACTGCGCCGTCGGCGTGCAGGCCGTGGTGCGGGCCGAGGCCTCGGGCGAGCTGTCGCCGCAGGCCCGGCTGCTCAAGTACCAGCGTGGCACCGGCCAGTGGAGCGAGGTGCCCGGCGCGCAGCGCGTGGGCAATGCCTTCGAGTACCTGCTCGTGGACGGCGGCGAGCTGGACGAGGACGGCCTGCAGAACGGCCACCTGCGCGATCCCTACGCGATCGCCGAGCCGGCTGCCGAACCGCCGGTCACGCCGCCCGCCAAGGCCACCCCGGTGCCCGCCACCGGCTGGCCCGCGGCGCTGGCGATGGCGCTCGGTCTGCTGGCGCTGGCCTGGCGCCGGGCGCGGCAGCAGGTATGAAAAAAGGAGCTGCTGGCGCTTGCCATCAAAGGATTTCAATGGGTTTTCATATTGAATTCGAGAATGGATGAGCGCCAGAAGCTCCGATTTTCATAGTGCTCCAGGCCCGGATAATCGGGCCATGACTTCTTCTACCCAAGACGCGGCGGCCGACGGCTTCGAGGCCCTCGCGCTGTCCCCGGCGATGCAGGACAACCTGCGCCAGCTGGGCTACACCCGCATGACCCCCATCCAGGCCGCCAGCCTGCCCGCGGCGCTGCTCGGGCGCGACCTGATCGCCCAGGCCAGCACCGGCAGCGGCAAGACGGCCGCCTTCGGCCTGGCGCTGCTGGCCAACCTCAACCCGCGGCGCTTCGCCGTGCAGGCGCTGGTGCTGTGCCCCACGCGCGAGCTGGCCGACCAGGTGACGGCCGAGCTGCGCCGGCTGGCGCGCGCCCATGACAACGTCAAGATCGTCACGCTGTGCGGCGGCGTGCCGCTGCGCGGGCAGACCGCCAGCCTGGAGCATGGCGCGCACATCGCCGTGGGCACGCCCGGCCGGGTGATGGACCACCTGGCGCGCGGTTCGCTCGAGCTGTCGGCGCTGAACACCCTGGTGCTGGACGAGGCCGACCGCATGCTCGACATGGGCTTCTTCGACGACATCGCCCAGGTGGCGCGCCAGTGCCCCACCGCGCGGCAGACCCTGCTGTTCTCGGCCACCTACCCCGAGGGCATTGAGCGGCTGGCGCAGCAGTTCATGAAGCAGCCGCAGCAGATCGCGGTGCAGGCCCAGCACAGCGCGGGCAAGATCGCCCAGCGCTGGTACGAGGTGCAAGAGAGCGAGCGCCTGCACGCCGTGTCGCAGCTGCTGAACCATTTCCGCCCCGAATCGACGCTGGCCTTCTGCAACACCAAGCAGCAGTGCCGCGACCTGGTGGCCGTGCTGCAGGCACAGGGCTTCAGCGCGCTGGCGCTGTACGGCGAGCTGGAGCAGCGCGAGCGCGACCAGGTGCTGGTGCAGTTCGCCAACCGCAGCTGCTCGGTGCTGGTGGCCACCGACGTGGCCGCGCGCGGGCTGGACATCGCCCAGCTGCAGGCCGTGATCAACGTGGACGTGACGCCCGACCCCGAGGTGCACGTGCACCGCATCGGCCGCACCGGCCGGGCCGACGCCCAGGGCCTGGCACTGAGCCTGGCCAGCCTGCCCGAGATGGGCAGCGTGGGCCGCATCGAGCTGCTGCAGGGGCGCGAGTCCGAGTGGCACCCGCTGTCCGAGCTGACGCCGGCCACCGGCGGCCCGCTGCTGCCGCCCATGGCCACGATCCAGATCGTGGGCGGGCGCAAGGAGAAGATCCGCGCCGGCGACGTGCTGGGCGCGCTCACCGGCGAGATGGGCTTTGGCCGCGACCAGGTCGGCAAGATCAACGTGAACGACTTCTCCACCTACGTGGCGGTGGAGCGCGGCATCGCCGCCGAGGCCGCCCGGCGGCTGAACGCCGGGCGCGTCAAGGGCAAGCTGGTGCGCGCGCGCCTGGTGGCCGAGGACTGAGCGTTACTGGAACGCCACCTCGGCAAAGCTGCGCAGCTTGCGGCTGTGCAGGCGCTCGGAGCCGCCTTCGCGCAGGATGTCCACCGCGCGCATGCCGATGCGCAAATGCTGGTCCACGCGCTCGCGGTAGAAGTGGTTGGCCATGCCGGGCAGCTTGATCTCGCCGTGCAGCGGCTTGTCGCTCACGCACAGCAAGGTGCCGTAGGGCACGCGGAAGCGGAAGCCGTTGGCGGCGATGGTGGCGCTCTCCATGTCCAGCGCCACGGCGCGGCTCTGGCTGAAGCGGCGCTGCGGCGTGTTGTTGGGCAGCAGCTCCCAGTTGCGGTTGTCGGTGCTGGCCACGGTGCCGGTGCGCATGATGCGCTTGAGCTGCGACTCGGGCACCTGCGACACATCGGCCACGGCCTGCTGCAGCGCCAGCTGGATCTCGGCCAGCGCCGGGATCGGCACCCACAGCGGCAATTCCTCGTCGAGCACATGGTCCTCGCGCACGTAGGCGTGGGCCAGCACGTAGTCGCCCAGCTGCTGGCTGTGGCGCAGGCCGGCGCAGTGGCCCAGCATCATCCAGGCGTGCGGGCGCAGCACGGCGATGTGGTCGGTGATGGTCTTGGCGTTGGCCGGTCCCACGCCGATGTTGACCATGGTGATGCCGCTGTGGTCGGCGCGCACCAGGTGGTAGCCCGGCATCTGCGGCAGGCGCGGCGGCGGGCTGCCCAGCTCGTCCACCGCCTCGGGCGGCAGGCCGGCGCGGCGCGTGACCACGTTGCCCGGCTCGATGAAGGCGATGTACTCGCTGTCGGCCTTGGCCATCTCGGCATGGCCCAGGCGGATGAACTCGTCGATGTAGAACTGGTAGTTGGTGAACAGCACGAAGTTCTGGAACCACTCGGGCGCGGTGCCGGTGTAGTGGCGCAGGCGCTGCAGCGAGTAGTCCACGCGCGGCGCGGTGAACAGCGACAGCGGCCGGGGCTCGCCGGGCTGCGGCTCCCAGGTGCCGTTGGCGATGCCGTCGTCCATGGCGTGCAGGTCGGGCAGGTCGAACACGTCGCGCATCAGCAGGCGCCGCTCGGGCGTGAGCGTGCCTTCGACGTAGTCGTTGTCGGCGAACGAGAAGTGGATCGGGATGGGCTGGTTGCTGGTGCCCACCTCCAGCTCCACGCCGTGGTTGGCGATCAGCAGCTCGAACTGCTCGGCGTAGTAGTCGGCGAACAGGTCGGGCCGGGTCAGCGTGGTCTCGTACTGGCCCGGGCCCTCGACGAAGCCGTAGGTGCGCGACGTGGGCGGGCGCGCCACGGTGTGCGTCTGCATGCGCACGAAGGGGTAGCAGGCGCGGTACGGCGCGCTCGGCGTCTCGCCGGCCACGAAGCGCTGCATCGCCGCGCGCAGGTGGTTGATCTGTTCGGTGTAGATGGCCTGCACCTGGGCCAGCGCCGCAGCGGCCGTGCGGTGGCGGGTGGGGGCGGTGAATGCGGGCTTGTTGTGGGTCATGTCACATTGTGCATCCGGATTTCGACAATCCGGTGACGGGCATTGCCATGGCCCCGGGCCTCATGGTGAAATCCGGCTGCAGCGCTGGTATATTCTGCGCTGAGTGCTTTTAATTTGTGAGCATTGAACCACCGCAGGGAGCCGCCGACCATGCCATCCGCACCACTGCCCGCCGCGCCGCGCTGGGCCACGCCGCACCGGCTGCTGCAGCTGTCGGTGGTGGTGGCCATCGCCACCATCGTGCTCAAGACCCTGGCCTGGGTGGTCAGCGGCTCGGTGGGCCTGCTGTCGGACGCGCTGGAGTCGCTGGTCAACCTGGTGGGCGCGCTGTTCGCGCTGGGCATGGTGACCATCGCGCAGCGCCCGGCCGACGACGAGCACCCCTACGGCCACGCCAAGGCCGAGTATTTCTCGGCGGGCTTCGAGGGCCTGCTGATCTTCGGCGCCGCGGCCGGCATCATCTGGGCCTCGGCGCAGCGCCTGCTCTCGCCGCAACCGCTGGAGCAGGTGGGGCTGGGCCTGGTGCTGTCGGTGGTGAGCTCGGCGCTCAACGGCGGCCTGGCCTGGCTGATGATGCGCTCGGCGCGCGCGCACCGCTCGCTGGCGCTGGAGGCCGACGCGCGCCACCTGTACACCGATGTGTGGACCTCGGCCGGCGTGGTCGTCGGCCTGCTCGCCGCGATGGCCACCGGCTGGCTGTGGTTGGACGCCGTGGTGGCGCTGGCCGTGGCGCTGAACATCCTGAAGGAAGGCGCCGAACTCATCTGGCGCTCGTCGCAGGGCCTGATGGACCAGTCGCTGGACGCCGAGGTGGTGGCCGAGATCGAGCAGCGCGTGCAGCGCTTCTGCGAACCCTGGCAGGGCCAGGTCTACAGCGACCGCCTGGTGAGCCGCCGCGCCGGCCAGCGCAGCTTTGTCGACATGCACCTGCACATGCCCGCCGACTGGAGCCTGGGCCGCGCGCACGAGCTGCGCAACACGCTCGAGGCCGAACTGATGGCGGCGGTGCCCGGCCTGGTCGCGTCCATCGAGGTGCTGCCGCGCGGCGAGAACACCGAATACGAGAAAACCATCCAATCCGAGGAACCCACTGCATGATGACCGTGCTGCAACGCGTGCGCGAAGCCCGCGTCGAAATCGACCACCAGATCGCCGGCCAGATCGGCCACGGCCTGCTGGCCCTGGTCTGCGCCGAACGCGGCGACACCGAACAGGAGGCCGACAAGCTGCTGGCCAAGCTGCTGAAGCTGCGCATCTTCCAGGATGAGGCCGGCAAGATGAACCGCAGCGTGCAGGATGTGGCGGGCGGCCTGCTCATCGTCAGCCAGTTCACGCTGGCGGCCGACACCAGCGGCGGCAACCGCCCGAGCTTCACCAACGCCGCGCCGCCCGCCGACGGCGAGCGCCTGTACGACTATGTCGTGCAGCGGGCCCGTGCGCTGCACCCGGTGGTGGCCACCGGCCGCTTCGGCGCCGACATGAAGGTCTGGCTGCTGAACGACGGGCCGGTCACCATCCCGCTGCGCATCGCGCCGGCAGCCGCCCCGGCATGAGCCGGCTCGCCTACCACATTCCATGAGCAAGACCATGAAGCACTTTCGCAACCACTCCCTGCTGGCCATCGCCTTGGGTGCCGCGCTGGCCTGCGGCCTGCCGGCCCAGGCACAGACGCTGAAGAAGCCCGCGCTCGATGCTTGGCTCGTCGCCGAGCCCGTGCCCGCGAGCTTCGCCGCTTTCGTCCAACAAGTCGCCCAGGCCCAGCCTGCACTGGCCGCCGCCGCGCAGCGCTACAGCCGTGGCGAGGCGCTGGCCGGGGACGAACTGGCCGACATCGCTCGCCTGCTCGGCGTCTACACGCGCCGCACGCAGGAGGCCGCGGTGCTCGACAGCCTGCGGCGCATGGTGGCCCTGCCCACGGTGCGCGATGCCAAGGTGCCGCCGCGCGAAAGCCCGGCCATCATCGATTTCGGCAAGCTGGTCGAGTCCATGGCGCGCGACTTCGGCCTGCGCTACCGCAATGTGGACAACCGCATTTTTGAAGTGACGCTGCCTGGCACCGGCAGCGAGGAGTTCGGCATCCTCACCCATGCCGACGTGGTGCCGGTGGTGCCCGCCGAATGGGTGCTGAATGGCAAGCAGATCAACCCTTTCGAGGTCACCTTCGTGCCTGCCAATGGTGGGCTGACGCTGACGAGCGCTCCTCCGATTTCTGTCCCGGTCGTGCCCGACCGCCTCTACGGCCGCGGCACCATTGACGACAAGGGCTCGATCGCCACCGTGCTGTACGCGATGAAAGCCGTCAAGGACAGCGGCCTGCCGCTGTCGCGCGGCATCCGCCTGATGATCGAGACCACCGAGGAGACCGGTGGCGACGCGATGAAGTACTACCAGGCGAAGACCCCCCTGCCCGAATACAACATCGTGCTCGACAGCAAGTTGTTGATTTCCACGCAGAACTGACCCAGTAACCCCCGGGATTTCCATCCAAACCTGACCCACGTG